>JALHLO010000015.1 GCA_022844525.1 Ramlibacter sp. | reverse complement strand
GCTGCTGGCGCACGGCGCGCAGGTACGCATGGGGCAGCGCCCGCGGCTGGCGCCGCATGCGGACGGCGGCTGGTCGGTCGACGGCGAACGCTTCGACCACGCGATCCTCGCGACGCCGCCGCCGGAGGCGGCGCGGCTGGCGGCGGCGCTCGGCGCCGCCGCCGCCGACTGGCTCGCGCGAGCCCGCGGCTTCGGCTTCGAGCCGATCGCCACCGTGTACGTGACGGGCGGGCCGAGGCTGGCGCTGCCGATGCTGGCGCTGCGCTGCGGGCCCGGCGCCCCGGCGCAGTTCGTGTTCGACCGCGGCCAGCTGGGGGGCCCGCCGGGGCTGCTCGCCTTCGTGGTGAGCGCGAGTTCCACGGAAAAGGAAGGCCTGGAACGCGAAGTGCTCGCGCAGGCCGCGGGCCTCGGCTGGCAGGTGCAGCCGCTGCAGACCATCGTGGAAAAGCGGGCGACCTTCGCCTGCGTGCCGGGCCTGCGCCGGCCGCCCCAGGTGATCGCACCGGGCCTGTGGGCCTGCGGCGACTACGTGGAAGGTCCTTATCCGGCGACGCTCGAAGGCGCGGTGCGCGCCGGCATCGCGGCGGCGCAGTCCCTCGGCGACGGATGACCGTCAGCCGGGGCAGCGTCGCGGTTCGGCGCTGCGCGCGCTCACCACGACCTACGAGCGGCCCCGTAGGTCGTGGTGAGCCCGCAGGCGAACCGCGACGCCGCCCGCCAGCTTCCGTAGGTCGTGGTGAGCCCGCAGGCGAACCGCGACGCCGCCCGCCAGCTTCCGTAGGTCGTGGTGAGCCCGCAGGCGAACCGCGACGTCCGCCCCTAGCCGATCAAATCGCGCAGCTCGCCCAGGTGCGTCAGCGTGACGTGCGGCTCCTGCTCGTGCGGCCACAAGGCGTCCGACCGGTTCAGCCAGGCGGCCTGCATCCCCGCGTTCAGCGCGCCCAGCGCGTCGAGCGTCGCGTCGTCGCCGATGTGCAGGATGAACTCCGGCATGGTGTCCACCGCGCCCGCGGCGGCGTGGAAGATCCGCGGATCGGGCTTGCCGACGCCGAACTCGCGCGCGCAGACGCTGGCGCGGAAGAAGCGCTCGAGCCCGACGCGCTGCACGTCCGCGTTGCCGTTGGACAGCGCCACCACCGGGAAGCGGCCCGCCAGGTACTCCAGGGCGGGCAGCGCATCCTCGAACAGCGTCACGCGCTGGCGCTCGGCGAAGAAGACCTCGACGGCCGCCTCGGCCAGCAGCGGGTCCTCCCCCGCGCGGTACAGGGCGAGGCGGATCGACTCGCGGCGCAGCGCGCTCATGTCGTGCTTCAGGTCCGGACGCGCGGTGGTCATCTCGCCGCGGATCTCGCGCAGCGCCGCCGCATTGGCGAACAGCGCCGAGGTCATGGGTGCGTGCTCCGTCAGCCAGTCGTGCAGCGCCTTTTCGGCCCGTTCGATCGTGGGCCAGATGGGCCACAACGTGTCGTCCAGGTCGATGGTGATGGCCCTGATTTTCCCCGTGTCCAGCATGGCGGCGAGAATACCTCATGCCCGCGAACGCCAGCTCCCCCGCCCGTCCCGCGCACCGGCACGGCCAGGCGCCCTTCACCGCCGTCGTCCTGTGCAATCTGGGAACGCCCGATGAACCCACGCCCGCCGCCGTGCGCCGCTACCTCGCCGAATTCCTCGGCGACCCGCGCGTGGTGGAGATCCCGCGCTTGGCCTGGCTGCCGCTGCTGTACGGCGTGATCCTGCCGCTGCGTTCGGCCAGGTCCGCCGCCAAGTACGCCACCATCTGGACGCCGGAGGGCTCGCCCCTGAAGGTGTGGACGGAACGCCAGGCCAAGCGGTTGCAGGGCTGGCTGGGCGAGCACGGGCACCGCGTGCGCGTCGTGTATGCGATGCGCTACGGCAACCCGTCCATCGCCGGGGAGCTGGAAGCACTGGCCGACGCGGGCGCCGACCGCATCCTGGTCCTGACGGCCTACCCGCAATATTCGGGCACCACCACGGCCAGCGTGATCGACGCCGTGGCGCAGTGGGCGCAGACGCGCCGCGCGGTGCCGGAACTGCGCTTCGTGAACCGCTACCACGACGACCGTGGCTACCTGCAGGCGCTGGCGCACGGCGTGCAGCGGCACTGGCGCGAACACGGACGTCCCGACCACCTGGTCATGAGCTTCCATGGCGTGCCGGAACGCACGCTGCACCTCGGGGACCCGTACCACTGCGAATGCCGCAAGACCGGGCGGCTGCTCGCGGAGCTGCTGGAGCTGGCGCCGGACGAATGGACCCTCACCTTCCAGTCCCGCTTCGGCAAGGCGAAGTGGCTGGAGCCTTATACCGAGCCGACGCTGCAGGCGCTGGCGCGCGACGGCAAGCGGCGCGTCGACGTGGTGTGCCCGGGCTTCACCAGCGACTGCCTGGAGACGCTGGAGGAAATCGCGATGGAGGGGCGGGACGCCTTCCTGGCCGCGGGCGGGCGCAGCTTCCACTACATCCCGTGCCTGAACGACGACACCGAATGGATCCGCGCCCTGGGAGGCATCGCGCAGCAGCACCTCGCGGGGTGGCCGACACAGGCGGCGGCGGACCCGGATGCGTTGAAGGCGCAAAAGGAGCGGGCGGTGGCCTTGGGGGCGCTGCGTTAGGGCGAATGAGGACGACACCCCATCACCGCTCCGCCGCCTCGATGAACGCCCGCACCAGTCCCAGCTGCGCCGGCACGTTCAGCGCCGGCGCATGCCCGCAGCCCGCCACTTCCACCACCTGCGTGAGTCCCAGCGCCCCGGGCCCGCGCGTCATCATCTCCGCGGCGGCGTCCGGCAGCACCAGGTCGGACTCGGCGCCGCGCAGCAAGAGCACCGGGATGCGCAGCCGGTCGTAGTGCTCCCAGAGGTCGTAGTCGTGCGGATGGTCGATGAACTGGCGCACCATCGCGGGGTCGTAGTGCGGGGTCACCCGCCCGTCCGGCAGGCGCCGGGTGGACGTTTCGGTCAGCCGCCGCCACTGCGCATCCGACAGCCAGCCATAGGGCTTGTAGACCTGCCGGAAGAAGGCCTCCAGTTCGGCCATGGTCGCGAACGCGGGCGGGCTGCCCGCGTAGCTGCGGATGCGCTCCACGGCGGCGGCGGCCAGCCGGGGCGCATTGTCATTGAGCACGAGGCTCTGGATGCGGTCCTGCAGCCGCGGCTGGAACAGCCCCGCGGCACACACCATGCCGATCGCCCCGCCCATGGAGGTGCCGACCCAGTGCGCCCGCGCGATGTCCAGCCGGTCCATCAGCTCCGCGGCGAGGCGCGCGTAGAACTCGAGCCTGTATTCGTTGCCCGGATCCGGGCTCCACTGGCTGTAGCCGCGGCCCAGCGTGTCCGGGCAGACCACCCGCCAGCGGTCCGCCAGCGAAGCCGCCAGTTCGTCCATGTCGCGCCCGGTGCGCGCGAGCCCGTGCCACGCGATCACCGTGCCGGCGTGGCCGCTGCCCCACTCCGTGTAGTGGAGCTCGCGGCCGGCGCAGGTGACGTAGTTCGATGTGAAGTCCATGGGGCCCCTCGGGCGGCCAGGAGTCCCGCCGGCAGGATCAGTTGCTCTCAACACAGTCTCCTTGCACGCCGGGGGTGGCCGCCGCCGAGGAGGCCGGCGTGGCGGAAGGCTTGCGGTGCGCAGCCACCGCCCGCAGGGCGCGCAGACGCCCGACGACGCCGGTTGGGAAGTAGTAGACGGACAGCACGAACAGCAGCCCCAGCCACAGCAGCCAGCGGTCCGGCGAGAGCAGCGCGGCCAGCCAGGGCAGTCCCGAGACCGCGTCGCTGGCGAGCTTCAGCAGGTCCTGCAGGTAGCTTTGCGCCACCAGGAACAGGCCCGAGCCGATGGCCGCGCCGTAGATCGTCCCCATGCCGCCGATCACCACGATCAGCAGCACGTCCAGCATGATCTCGAAGGACAGCGTGGTGTCGGGCCCGTTGTAGCGCAGCCAGATCGCCAGCATGGCGCCGGCCAGCGTCGCGAACAGCGCCGACAGGATGCTGGAGACGGTGCGGTAGACCACCACCCGGTAGCCGATGGCCTCGGCGCGGAACTCGTTCTCGCGGATCGCCTGCAGCACCCGGCCGAAGGGCGAGTTCACGATGCGCAGCATGGCCAGGAACAGCACCAGCGCCGCCACGAACAGCAGGTAGTAGCAGAGCAGGCGCCCGTCCAGCGACACGCCGAGGAACGGCGTTTCCGAGAACTCGAAGCTGGGCGACAGCACCTCGGGCATCTTGAAGGTCAGGCCGTCCTCGCCGCCGGTGAATTCCGACAGCTGCGAGGCGAGCGTCTGGAAGGCGGCGGCGAAGGCCAGCGTGATCATCGAAAAGAAGATCGCGCGCACGCGCAGCGAGAACAGGCCGATCGCCGCGGCCAGCACGAAGGACACCGCCAGCGCGGCGACCGTGCCCACCAGCAGCGAGGTCCAGCCGGGGCCCATGCGCGTGGAGGCGATGGCGATGCCGTAGGCGCCGATGCCGAAGAACATGGTGTGCGCGAAGCTCACGATGCCCGTGTAGCCGAGCAGCAGGTCGAAGCTCGCCACCAGCACGATGAACACCAGCACCTTGGCGGCCACGTTCAAGGCCTTGACGCCGGGGAACAGGAAGGGCGTGAACGCGAGCGCCAGGAAGATCAGCACCAGCACGGCCGCCAGCACGCGGCTGCGCGGGAAATCATTGGAGAGAAGCCGGGTCAGCATGGCGTGGTCACTTGCTCAGGGCATAGACGCCCTGCGGACGCCACAGCAGGATGGCCATCATCAGCAGGATGTTGGAGAACAGCGCCATCTTGGGCACCAGGAAGCCGGTGTAGTTGGCCATCAGGCCCACCAGCAAGGCGCCGACGAGAGCGCCCGTGGTCGAACCCAGCCCGCCGATGATCAGCACGATGAAGATCAGCACGTTGACCTGCGCGCCCATCTGCGGCACCACGTTCTGCTGGTACAGGCCCCACATCACGCCGCCCAGGCCGGCCAGCGCGCTGCCCACCATGAAGACGCCGACGAACAGCACGCGGATGCGGTAGCCGAGCGACTCCACCATCTCGCGGTCCTGCACACCCGCGCGGATCAGCAGGCCGATCTTGGTGCGCGTGAGCGTCCACAGCAGCAGCGCGAACACGAGCACGCCCACCACCACGGCGATCAGGCGGTACTTCTCCACCGCCGCGTCGCCCAGGTAGAGGCTGCCGCGCATGCCCGCGGGCAGCGGCAGCGGGATCTGCAGCGGGCCCCAGATGACCTTGATCAGCTCCTCGCCGATGATCATCCCGCCCATGGTGATCAGGATCTGCTTCAAGTGGTTGCCGTACACCGGCCGCACGATGAAGCGCTCGAAGGCCAGGCCGATGGCGCCGGCCACCAGCATCGCCACCACCATCGCGGGCAGCACCGCCAGCAGGTTCATCCACAGGCTGGCCGACGCCGTGTAGTCGCCCATCGCGCCAAGCACGCTGGTGGCGACGAAGGCGCCCAGCGCGATGAACACGCCGTGGCCGAAGTTCAGCACGTCCATCAGGCCGAACACCAGCGTCAGGCCCGAGGCGATGATGAAGATGATCATGCCCATGGCCAGGCCCGCCACCGTGAGCGTCACCCAGGTGGAAGGCGAGCCGATGAAGGGCAGCACCAGCAGCGCCAGCACGGGCACCAGCGCCAGCGGCTTCCAGTCGAAGTCTTTCAGCAGGTTCATAGCGCCAGCCCCAGCAGCGAGTGCTGCAGCTCCTCGTCCTCGGCGAGTTCCTTCATGGAGCCCGCGTGCACCACCACGCCGTTGTCCATCACGGCGACCGTGTCGCCCAGGCGCTTGGCGAAGTTGATGTTCTGTTCGACCAGCAGGATGGTCACGCCCCTGGCCTTGAGCTGCTCGAAGGCCCCGATCATGTTGTTGATGATCGCGGGCGCCAGGCCCTTGCTGGGCTCGTCGACGATCAGCAGTTCGCGCGGCTCGACGATCGCGCGCGCCACCGCCAGCATCTGCTTCTGGCCGCCGGACAGCTTGCCGGCCGGGTGGTTCCAGAACTTCTCCACGGCGGGGAACAGCGAGAAGATCCACTGCAGCCGCTCGCCGTCGATCTGGCTCGCGTTCTTCGCGCCGCGCGCGGCCAGCACCATGTTCTCCTTGACCGTGAGGTCGGCGAAGATGCCCATGTTCTCCGGCACATAGGCGATGCCCAGGCCCGCGATCTGGGGCGTCGGGGCCTGCGTGATGTCCTGGCCGCCGAAGGCGATGCGGCCCTGCGACGCGCGCCACAGGCCCATGATGGTGCGCAGCGTCGTGGTCTTGCCGGCGCCGTTGCGCCCGAGGAGCATGGTCAGCTGCCCGCGCGGCACGGCCAGGTCGACGCCGTGCAGGATGTGGTACGCGCCGATGTGCGTGTGCACGCCGGAAAGGGTGAGGAGGTTGTCGCTCATTGGTTTTCCTCCTTCCCCCTCTGGGGGAAGGTCGGGATGGGGGCGGTGCGGCGGGGGAGTGCCCCCACCCCAGCCCTCCCCCGGAGGGGGAGGGAGCAAGACCGGGACGTCATGCGGCCTCCTTCTGGGCGGAGACCCCCAGGTACGCTTCCTGCACGACAGGCGAAGCAATCACCTCCGCCGGCTCCCCATCCGCCACCAGCGACCCGTTGTGCAGCACGATGATGCGGTCCGCCAGTTCGCGCACCACGTCCATCTTGTGCTCCACCAGCAGGATGGTCTTGGTCCGGTCCGCCTTCAGCCTGCGGATCAGGTCCAGGATCACCGGCGCCTCCGCGTGGTTCATGCCCGCCGTGGGCTCGTCGAACATGTAGACCTGCGGCTCCATTGCCATCAGCAGCGCCACCTCCAGCTTGCGCTGGTCGCCGTGCGGCAGGTTGGCGACCAGCTCGTCCTCCTTGTCCTTCAGCGCGATCTCGGCCAGCAGCGCGTCGGCCCGCGCGAGCAGGTCGCCGTGGTTGCTCCACACGCTCCACAGGTTCAGGCCGCGGCGGTGCGGGCCTTCGCGCGTGGCCTGCACCGCCAGCCGCACGTTCTCCAGCACCGTCAGGCGCGGGAACAGGTTGGTGAGCTGGAAGGCGCGTCCCAGCCCGGCGCGCGTGCGCTCGGAAGCGGAGGCGCCCGAAAGGTCGCGGCCCCCCAGCGTGACGGTGCCGCTGCTGGCCTTGAGCTGCCCGGAGATCAGGTTGAAGTAGGTCGTCTTGCCGGCCCCGTTCGGGCCGACGATCGCGGTCAGGGTCCCCGGCTCGAAGGCGCAGGTGACACCGTTGACCGCGACGTGGCCGCCGAACCGGACCGTCAGGTCGTGCGTGGCGAGCTGGCTCATGGATGGGAAGTTGCGTTCATGGACAGGTGCCGATCACGTAGTAGTTGGGACCGGTCTGCTTCAGGGTGGTCGTGACGAAGACGTTCCACAGGCCCATGTTCTGGTTGGACCCGTTGGCATAGGTGTAGCCGCCTGCGGTGTAGGCGCGGCCGGCCGTGGTGTGGGCGTAGTTGGTGGCGGTGTAGCACGTGGCGGCGGTGCCCGTGGTGGTGCCGCTCACCGGCGCCGACTGCGCGCCCTGCACGCCGCCGGCGTCGAGCGCCGCCACCGTCCACGAATAGGTGGTCGCCGCGGCCAGGCCCGTGTCCGTGTACGTCGTGCCCGTGATGGCCAGGGCGTTGTCCTTGGTGCCGTTGCGGAACACGTTGTAGCCCGAGGCGCCGGTCACGGCGGACCAGGCGACGTTCATCGAGCTCCTGGTCGCGCCCGAGACGCTGACGCCGGTCGGCGCCGGCAGGGTGCCGCCGCCGCCCCCACCGCCGGAGCCCGCGCCCGAGGACAGCGTGTCCACCATCGCCTTGATGGCGGCGACCTGCGTGCCGGCCTTCTGCGCGAAGTTGTTGCCGTACCAGCCCACCCAGTCCCAGCAGGCGTTCGGGTTGGCCAGCGAGCCGCTCGCGGCGGTCGGCCGGCTGGTGTTGTCCACCTGCGTCTGCGGGAACAGCACGATGATGCTGTTGGTGTCGGCCCAGCGCGTGTAGCCGGTGTTCTTGATGAACTTGTCGCCGATCTTCGAATAGCTTTGCTGGCAGCCGTGCAGCGCCACGTGCACCCGGCACTGCGCGCCCGCGGCGCAGTTCGCCGGCACGTACACCCAGCCGGTGGGCGCCACGCCGGCGTTGGAAGTGAAGGCCCGCTGGTCGAACTCGATGTAGTTGCCCGCGGCCGGCGCGTTGTTGCGCGCGTTGAGCGTTCCGTACAGTTTCGTCAGCACCGCCTTGGCGCCGTCGTAGCCGCAGTTGCTGATGTAGGGCGAGGCGCTCGAGTTGCAGGCGTTGTTGCCGGTGGCGTCGAAGTCGGTGGGAAACACGTGCGCGGTGCTCGCGCGTTGCACGTACTCGAGGTTGGCCGCGGGCACGCCGTTGTTGGTGTATTGCGTGCGCAGCGCGGTCATCGGGTTGGGGCCGACGGTGAAGTCGCTGCTGCCCACGAACAGGTAGACCTTCTGCGAGGCCACGCCCGACTTCGGGTCGATCGCGCCGCTCGCCGCGTAGCTGTCGATGCTGTTCTGCATCGTGGCGAGCTGCGCGCTGCCGATCGTGGCGTTGTACATGCAGGCCGTGTAGTTGTTGTGGCCGGCGCACAGGTAGGGGCCGGCGGCGAAGATGCCGACGCCGCGGAACAGCGAGGAGTGGGCCCAGCCCAGCTGGTTGGCCATGAAGCCGCCGGAGGACAGGCCGGAGACGGTCGTCTGCGACCGGTCGACGTTGTACTTGGGCAGCGGCACGGCGGCATGGGAGGCGGTAGCGGCCAGGGCCGCGGCCACGGCGAGCAGGCGCAGGTTGCGGATCATCTTCGAGTGTCTCCTGTGGTTCTTCGGACGCGCGAATCCCCTGCCCCCATTGCCCGGGGGGCTCTCTCGAACTGCGGAAAGCCGGGGCGGCGGCAAGCCGCCCCGCGTCAGCCGGTCAGCGCTTGTTCCGGATCGGAACGGCCATCTCTTCCGGCTTGATCTCGCGCACCAGCTCCGGCACGCCCCAGGCGAAGGCCGGGTCCACCTTGATCTTGAAGTGGTACATGCTCTGCATGGCCTGGTGGTCTTCCTTGCGGAAGGTCATCTTCCCCTTGGGCGTGTCGAAGGACATGCCTTCCATGGCGGCGATCAGCTTGTCGGCCTTGGCGTCGCCGTTGGTCTTCTTCAGCGCCGTGACCACCGCCATCGCGGCGGAGAAGCCGCCGGCGGTGAAGAAGTCCGGCGGCGCCTTGAACTGCTTGTAGTGCTGGGCGACCATCGCCTCGTTCACCGGGTTCTTCGGGATGCCGAAGTAGTAGTAGGTGGCGCCTTCCATGCCGGGGAAGTTCTTGTACGCGGCCATCGCCGGCAGGATGTTGCCGCCGGTGGCGATCTCGATGCCGTAGCGCTTCAAGTCCATGTCGGCGATCTTGAACGGGTTGCCGGCACCGGCCCACACGACCCAGATCACCTTGCGGCCCGGCTGGTCCTTCAGCTTGTCGATCAGGCGCTGCGCACCGGCGGTGAAGTCGGTGGTGTTGGCGGGCAGGTATTCCTCGTGGACGATCTTGGCCTTCTTCACCGACTCCTTGAAGGCCTTCACGCCGTCGCGGCCGAACGCGTAGTCCTGCGCCAGCGTGGCGATGGTCGTGCCCGGCTTGTCCAGCGCCACGGCGTTGGAGATCGCGTCCTGCGAGCTGTTGCGGCCGGTACGGAAGATGTACTTGTTCCACTTGTCGCCGGTGATCGAGTCGGCCACGGCCGGCTCCACCAGCAGCACCTTCTTGTACTCCTCGGCCACCGGCAGCATGGCCAGCGCCACGCCGGAGGAGGTCGGGCCGATGGCGATGTCGGCCTTGTCGTCGGAGTAGGCGGTGGCCAGCAGCGACTTGCCCAGGTCGGGCTTGCCCTGGTCGTCCTTCTCGATCACGACGATCTTGCGGCCGTTGATGGCCATGGTGCCGCCAGTGGCGTACTCCAGGCCCATCATCAGGCCGGTCTGCGTCTGCTTGCCGTAGGCTTCCAGCGGGCCGGTGCGGCTGTAGACGTGGGCGATGCGGATTTCCTTTGCCTGCGACCAGGCCAGCGGGGTCGCGAGCGTGGAGGCCGCGATGGCGGCGGCCGCGACCCAGATGCGTCGATGCATTTCTTGTCTCCTGTACTTCGTTTGAGGGTGAGCCGGCGCGCAGGATGCACGGTGCATGCCAACACGCAAGTGCTTGTCGCGTAATGATTTTTCAGCGCTGAAGCGATGGACTGTCTGCTTTCCGTACAAACGGCGGTGTCTGGTTTCCGGACAGTTGCCTGGAAATCAGACAGCCAGTTCCAGCCGTTCGTAGAGCTTGGCGCGCGAGATGCCCAGGAGCCTGGCGGCCGCGAGCTTGTTGCCGCCGGTGGCTTCCAGTGCGGCCTGGATCGCCTGCCGCTCCACTTCGGCGACCTGCTCGGCCAGCGGCCGCAGCGGATGGCGCGCCGCCGCCATGGTGCGCGGCGGCGGCGCGGGCGGCACCCGCTCGATGCCGGCCTCGCGCAGCACTTCCTCCAGCAGGCCTTCGGCGATGTGCTGCGAGTCGCTGCGCATCGCCGCCTGTTCCAGCACGTTGCGCAGCTCCCGGATGTTGCCGCGCCAGCGCTGCGAGGCGAGCATCGCGACGGCGTCGGCGCTCAGCTCGAAGGGCGCCGTGCCGTTGCGCATGGCGATGTCCTCCACCAGCACCTCGGCCAGCGCGGGGATGTCGCCGCGCCGCTCGCGCAGCGGCGGCACCTTGATCGGCAGCACGTTGAGGCGGTAGTAGAGGTCCTCGCGGAAGCTGCCCTCGCGCACCAGCGCCGCGAGGTCGCGCGAGGTCGCGGCGATCACGCGCGCGTCGAAGGGCACCACCTTGTTGGAGCCCAGCGGTTCGATCTCGCCTTCCTGCAGCGCGCGCAGCAGCTTGGGCTGCAGCGCCAGCGGCATGTCGCCGATCTCGTCGAGGAACAGGGTGCCGCCGTCGGCCAGCTTGAACTTGCCGTCGCGGCCCCTGCGGTCGGCGCCGGTGTAGGCGCCGGGCGCGACGCCGAAGAACTCCGCTTCCAGCAGCGTGTCGGGAATGGCGGCGATGTTGACGCTGACGAAGGGCCCGCGCGAGCGCGCCGAGGCGGCGTGGATCGCGTGGGCCAGCAGCTCCTTGCCGGTGCCGGTTTCCCCCAGCAGCAGCACGGGGCTGGACGACTGGGCCGCCTTGCGCGCCTGGCGCTTCACTTCCACGGCGGCGGCGCTGGTGCCCACGAAACTGGCCAGCGTGTACTTGCTGCGGCGCTGGCTGGCCAGTTCGCGCCTGGCCTCGTCCAGGTCGCGCTGCAGGTGGGCGAACTTGTGGATCAGCGGCTGCAGCGTGGTCTCGGGGTGGTCGAACAGCACGATGCCCAGCGCGCCGATCACGGTGCCGGCTTCGTCGCGCAGCGGGATGCGGCTGACGCCGAAGGTGCCGGCCTTGTTGGACAGCAGGTCGATCAGGATCGGCTTGCCGGTTTCCAGCACCCGGTGCATCTGCGTGTTCTGCACGACTTCGGACACCGGGTGGCCGACGAAGTCCTCCTCGCGCTGGAAGCCGAGCGCCGGCAGGTAGCGGCGGTACTGGTCGTTGATCCACACCACCCGCGCGTTGCGGTCCACCAGCATCATGCCTTCGCTGGCGTTGGCGAACAGGTCGAACATGGAGCGCGCCGCCAGCTCCAGGATGCGCTGGCCGTCGAGGGGCAGCGAGGTGTCGGACTTCATGGGCCCGATCCTAGCGCCGGCCCGG
The DNA here is from genome assembly GCA_022844525.1 of Ramlibacter sp. Classification (GTDB taxonomy): domain Bacteria; phylum Pseudomonadota; class Gammaproteobacteria; order Burkholderiales; family Burkholderiaceae_C; genus Ramlibacter. The sequence continues at coordinate 20,779 of JALHLO010000015.1, read as the reverse complement.
CGCCCTGCCCACCCATGTCATCCCGGGCTTGACCCGGCCCTGCGGTGTCGAGGTTCGCCTGCGGGCTCACCCCGACCTACAGGTCGCCGGGGCACCCCGGCGTAGGTCGTGGTGAGCGCGCGCAGCGCCGAACCGCGACACTCCCCTCAGGGCTCCACACCCCCATGCGGCAGCACGCCCGCCCCATGCCGCCGCCGCTGCACCCGCTTGTAGATCCGCGGCAGCAGCAGCACCGCCAGGATCACCACCACCAGGAACAGCGACATCGGCCGCTGCACGAAGACCAGGAAGCTGCCCTCGCCGATCGAGACGGCGTTGCGCATCTGCGCTTCGGCCAGCGGGCCCAGGATCATGCCCACCACCACCGGCGCCGTCGGGAAGTCGAAGCGCCGCATCACCAGCCCCGCCAGGCCGATCACCCACAGCAGCACCAGGTCGAACGCGCTCTGGCGCATGCCGTAGGCCCCCACCGTGGCGAAGATCAGGATGCCCGCGTAAAGCTGCGGCTTGGGGATCTTCAGCAGCTGCACCCACAGCTTGACCAGCGGCAGGTTCAGGATCAGCAGCATCACGTTGCCGATGTAGAGCGAGGCGATCAGCGCCCACACCAGCGCCGCCGACGTGGTGAACAGCTGCGGCCCCGGCTGGATGCCGTAGTTCTGGAAGGCGCCCAGCAGGATGGCGGTGGTGTTGGAGGTCGGGATGCCCAGCGTCAGCAGCGGGATCAGCGCGGTGGTGACGGTCGCATTGTTCGCCGCCTCCGGGCCCGCCACGCCCTCGATCGCGCCGGTGGTGCCGAACTCCTTCCTGTCCTCGCCCTTGGCCAGCTTCTTCTCCACCGCGTAGCTGAGGTAGGTCGGGATCTCGGTGCCGCCGGCCGGGATGCAGCCGAACGGCGCACCGATGAAGGTCGCGCGCAGCCAGGCCGGCACCGAGCGCTTCCAGTCGCGCGCCGACATGTAGACGCGGCTCATCCTGTTCTGCGTCTCCCTCACGCGGCCTTCGAACAGCGCGAAGTACAGGATCTCCGCCACGGCGAACAGGCCCACGGCCACCAGCACGATCTCGATGCCGTCCAGCAGTTCCGGCACGCCGCCGGTGTAGCGCGCCTGGCCGGAGATCTGGTCCAGCCCGATCAGGCCCAGCGCCAGCCCGAGGAACAGCGAGGTCATGCCGCGCAAGGTGCTCTGCCCCAGCACCGCGCTGACCGTGGTGAAGGCCAGCACCATCAGCAGGAAATACTCGGGCGGCCCGAGCTTCACCGCGAGTTCGGCCACCGTCGGCGCGAACAGGGTGACGATGACGGTCGCGATCGTTCCCGCCACGAAGGAGCCGATGGCCGCCGTTGCCAGCGCCTGGCCGGCGCGGCCGCTCTTGGCCATCTTGTTGCCCTCCATCGCCGTGACCATGCTCGCGGTCTCGCCGGGCGTGTTCAGCAGGATCGACGTGGTGGAGCCGCCGTACATCGCGCCGTAGTAGATGCCGGCGAAGAAGATCATCGAGGCGGTGATGTCCACCTTGCCGGTGATCGGCAGCAGCATCGCCACCGCCACCGCCGGCCCGATGCCGGGCAGCACGCCGACGGCCGTGCCCAGCACGCAGCCGACGAAGGCCCACACCAGGTTGATCGGGCTGATCGCCGTGGCGAAGCCCTGCAGGAGCGCGGAGAAGATGTCCATGTCAGATCCAGCCGGTGGCCGTGAGGCCCGGGAGGTTGATCGCGAGGAACTTGGTGAACATCCAGTACACGGGCGCGGACAGCAGAAGGCCGGTGACCAGGTCGGCGGCGAGGCTGCGCGCCGTGGTCCCCTGCCCCTGCGCGCGGCGCAAGCCCTGCACCGCCAGCAGGTAGCACAGGGTGCAGCTGAGGATGAAGCCGATGGTGGTGATCAGCGCCGCGTTCGCGAGCATGCCCGCCGACACCCACACCAGCCCCGGCCACCAGGCGCGGTCCGCGCCCGAGGGCTCCTCCATGTCGCGGAAGCCGCCGGTGAGCGCCTCGCGCACGATCAGGATCCCGCACAGCGTCAGCACCGCCGCCACCACCCAGGGCAGGAAGTTGGGCCCGACGCCGCCGTAGCCGGCCTCGCCCGGGATCTTCAGCGCGCCGCCGGCCAGCCCCAGGCCGGTCAGCAGCACGAGTCCGCCCACCAGCAGCTGCGGCGTGCGGCGGGATGTCGTCTCGGTCATGGAATCCTCCCTCCCGGCGCGGCCGGAAAAAGAAACGCCCGGGCGAGCCGGGCGTACTGCCGACGCCGGGGCGTCAGAGCATGCCGGCCTTGGCCATGGTGGCGCGCAGCAGGGCGAACTCGTTGTCCACGAACTGCTCGAACTCCGGGCCGGCCAGCACCGCCGGCGTCCACGCGTTCTTCTCCAGCGCCTCTTGCCAGGACTTGGTCTTGAGGGCGGCCAGCACCATGTTCGTGAGCACCTTGCGCTGCTCGGCGTTGATGCCGGGGGCGCCGTACACGCCGCGCCAGTTGCCCAGTTCGACGTTGATGCCCTGCTCCTTGAGCGTGGGCACGGCGATGCCCTTGAGGCGCTGCGGCGAGGTGACGGCGATCGCGCGCATCTTGCCGGCGTTGATGTACTCGGCGAACTCGCTGTAGCCGCTGCCGCCCACCGTGACGTTGCCGCCCAGGATGGCCGCCGTGGCCTCGCCGCCCCCGCGGAAGGCCACGTAGTTGATGCGCGCCGGGTCCACGCCCACTTCGCGCGCCAGCATGGCCGCGGCGATGTGCTCGGTGGAGCCGCGCGAACCGCCGCCCCACTTGACGCTGCCGGGGTCCTTCTTCAGCTGCGCGACCACGTCGGCCATGGTCTTGAAGGGCGAGTTGGCCGGCAGCACGTACACGTTGTACTCGCTGGTCAGGCGCGCGATCGGCGTGGCCTGCGACAGGTTCACCGGCGGCTTGCCGGTGATGATGCCGCCCAGCATCACGGCGCCCATGACCATCAGCGCATTCGGGTCGCCCTTGCTGCCGTTGACGAACTGCGCCAGGCCCAGCGCGCCGGCGGCGCCGCCCTTGTTCTCGTAGGTCACGTTGTCGGCGACCTTGGCGTCGGTCAGCGCCTTGCCCAGGGCGCGGCCGGTGGTGTCCCAGCCGCCGCCGGGGTTGGCGGGGATCATCATCTTCAGCGTGGTGGCCGCCTGGGCGGACAGCGGCAGCGCGCCGGCGGCTGCGAGGGCCGCCAGGCTCTTGAGGAATTCGTCGCGACGCATGGTCTTGTCTCCTGGAAAAGAACAGGCCGATGTTGCGGCCGCCCGCTGTCAATCGGCTGTCCTGGCGACCTAGGGAAAGTGCTGATGCGAATCGGCGTTATGGTGGAAGGGATGAAGCTGCTGCTGGTGGAAGACGACCCCTCGATGCAGGCGACGCTCAGGCGCACGCTGCAGAACCGGGGCATGGACGTCGAGCTGTGCGGCGACGGGCGCCAGGCCCTGGAGCGCTGGAGGAACGCGCCGCCCGACGTGGTGCTGCTCGACCTCACGCTGCCGGGCATGGACGGCCTGCGGGTGCTGGAGGAGGCGCGCCGCGGCGGCCTGGGCACGCCGGTGCTGATCCTCACCGCGCGCGGCACGGTCGGCGACCGCATCATCGGCCTGAACACCGGCGCCGACGACTACCTGCCCAAGCCCTTCGACCTCGACGAGCTCGAGGCGCGCCTGCGGGCGCTGCACCGGCGCCGCGCGCCCGCCGGCCCCGCCGCCGAGGACGGCATCGGCGGCCTGCACTGGGACCGCGAGAGCGGAGCGATCCACTGGCGCGGCGAGATCCTGGAGTTGGCCCCGCGCGAGGCGGCGCTGCTGCAGGCGCTGCTCGCCCGCCCCGGCCATGCGGTGCCCAAGGAGCGGCTGTTCGAGCTCGTCTTCCCGGGAGCCACCGAGGTGCAGTACGAGGCGATCGAGGTCGTGGTCTACCGCCTGCGCAAGAAGCTCGCGCCCACCGGCGCGAAGCTGGTGACCCTGCGCGGGCTGGGCTACCTGCTCAAAGCGGGCGAATGAAGCTGGGCCCGGTCTCCCTGCGCAGCTACCTGCTGGCCGGCATCCTGCTGCCGGTGGGCATCGTCGTGGCGGTCAACGCCGTCACGCTCTACCGCAAGACGCTGCAGGCGGTGAACACCGCCTACGACCGCACGCTGCTCGCCTCGGCCAAGTCCATCGGCGAACAGCTGGACGTGCGCGGCTTCGAGGAGCGGGCCGTCCTGCGCGCCACCGTGCCCTACTCCGCGCTGGAGGCCTTCGAGGCCGACGTGCAGACGCGCATGTACTACCGCGTCTCCAGCCTGCAGGGGCAGCTGGTGTCCGGCTTCGCCGACCTGCCGTTCTGGCGCGGCAGCATCCCCGCGCAGCCGCCCTACGCGGCCCTGGTCGACTTCTACGACACCAGCTTCCGCGACAGCCAGGTGCGCGTGGCGGTCCTGCTGCAGCCCGTGGCCAGCCCCGAGGGCCTCGGCATGGCGGTGATCCAGGTCGCCGAGACGCTGGAGCTGCGCCAGCGCCTGACGCGCCGCATCCTGCTCGACTTCCTGTGGCAGCAGGCATTGCTGGTGGCCGTCATCGCGCTGGTGGTGGTGGTCGTGGTGCAGCGCGCGACGCGCCCGGTGCGCAGGCTCAGCGCCGAACTGCAGGCGCGCCCGGAAGGCGAACTCACGCCGCTGGCGGCTCCCGATGCGCCGCGCGAACTCGTGCCGCTGGTGGATGCGACCAACCAGGTCATGGCGCGGCTGTCGCAGCTGCTGGACAACCAGAAGCGCTTCGTGCGCGACACCTCGCACCAGTTGCGCACGCCGCTGGCGGTGCTGAAGGCGCAGGTGCAGTCCGCCCTGCGCGGCGACCTGGAGCCGCGCCAGGCGCTGCAGGAGATCAACGCCACCGTGGAGCGCGCCACGGTGCTGGCCAACCAGATGCTGTCGCTGGCGAAGGTGGAGCAGTTGCGCGAGCAGGCCGGGGCCCAGGTGAACGACCTGTCGCAGGAAGTGCGGGCGATGGCGCTGGAGCTGGCGCCGCTGGTGGCCGACAAGGACATCGAGTTCGACATCGAGACGCGGCCCGCGCCGGTGCGCGCGCACGAATGGATGCTGCGCGAGCTCTCGCGCAACCTGCTGCACAACGCCATCCGGCACACCCCGGCGGGCGGCTCGCTGTCGGTGCGCGTCGTGGCGGACGGCAACACGGCGGCGCTGGTGGTCAGCGACAGCGGCCCGGGCATCCCGGAAGAGCTTCGCGGCCGGCTCTTCCAGCCCTTCTCGGCCGGCGACGTGCGCAGCGGCTCGGGACTGGGGCTGGCGATCTGCCTGGAGATCGTGCGGGCGCTGGGCGGCAGCATCGAGCTGGAAAACCGTGAAAAGGACCGGCGTACGGCCGGGCTCGACGCCACCGTGCGGCTGCCGCTGGCGCAGAATCCGTCCTGAATGGACAGATTGCGAATCGACAAATGGCTGTGGGCGGCGCGGTTCTACAAGACGCGCAGCCTGGCGACGGACGAGATCGACAAGGGCCGGGTGAGCGTCAACGGCCAGGAGGTCAAGCCCGCGCGCGAGGTGAAGGTCGGCGACACCGTGGCCCTGCGCCGCGAGGGCCTGACCCGCACCGTCGTGGTCAAGGGCGTGTCGGACGTGCGCGGGCCGGCACCGGTGGCGCAGCGGCTGTACGAGGAAACGGCGGAAAGCCTGCAGGAGCGCGAACGCGCGGCGGAACAGCGGCGCTACGCGCCCGAACCCGCGCTCGCGATCGGGCATGGCCGGCCCACCAAGCGGGGACGGCGCGAGCTCGATGACGCGCAGCGGCACGGGTGGGGGGATCGGTGGAGTGCGTCGCTGGACGACGAAACGCCGAAGAAGTGACGCCTCTGCGTCATGCCCGCCTGCGCGCGGATGACGAAGCAGCTTGGTGCTTCCACTAGGCCGGACCGCATCTCGGCGATGGTCTACTCCCTGCTTTGCCGACCTGTCGTCACCAGGAGTTTTCCATGAGCATCCAGAAGTGGGCCGCGGCCGCCGTCGCCGCGCTGGCCTTCGCCTCAAGCGCGCACGCGCAGCAGTTCTTCCGCATCGGTACCGGCGGCACCGCCGGCACCTACTACCCCGTGGGCGGCATGATCGCCAACGCGGTGTCGCAGCCGGGCAAGATCATCGCCACCGCGCAGGCCAGCAACGGCTCGCTCGCCAACGTCAACGCGGTCGCCAGCGGCTCGATGGAAGCGGGCTTCTCGCAGTCCGACGTCGCCACCTGGGCCTACACCGGCACCGGCGCCTTCGAAGGCAAGCCCAAGGTCGGCGACCTGCGCATGATCGCCAACCTGTATCCCGAGAGCATCCACCTGGTGGTGAAGAAGGGCTCGGGCATCAAGAGCGTCGCCGACCTCAAGGGCAAGCGCGTGGCGCTGGACGAACCCGGCTCCGGCACGCTGATCAACGCCCGCATGGTGCTGGCCGCCTACGGCGTCAAGGAGTCCGACATCAAGCCGGACTTCATCAAGCCGAACCAGGCCGGCGACAAGCTCAAGGACGGCTCGCTCGACGCCTTCTTCTTCGTCGGCGGCGCGCCCGCCGGCGCCATCGCCGAACTCGCCTCCAGCGGCGTCGGCATCGAACTGGTGCCGCTGACCGGCGCGCCGGCCGAGGCCCTGCGCAAGCAGAACCCCTACTTCGCGGTGGACAACATCGCCGCCAACACCTACAAGGACGTGCCCGCGGTGCAGACGCTCGCCGTCGGCGCGCAGCTGGTGACCAGCGCGAAGGTCTCGGCCGACACCGTCTACGAGATCACCAAGGCCATGTACAGCGACCAGACCCAGAAGTCGCTGGCCGCCGGCCATGCCAAGGGCAAGTTCATCACCAAGCAGAATGCGGTGCAGGGCGTGGGCATCCCCTTCCACCCGGGTGCCGAGAAGTTCTACAAGGAAGCGGGCCTGCTGAAGTAAGGCCTGCGCGGGGAGCACGACAGGGAGGCAGCACCTCCCTGTTTTCGTTTGGAGAAGGACGCAACGCATGACGACCGCCATGGCGCTGGACGAGCGCAAGCTGCAGGAGCTGGAGGAGAAGTTCGATCCGGAGATCCGGTTCCGGCCCACCGTGCCGCCGGCGACCTGGCTGGTGATGGCGCTGCTGATCGCGCTGTCCCTCTTCCACTACTACACGGCCGGCTTCGGCCTGCTGCGCGAGACCACGCACCGCGGCGTGCACATGGCCTTCGTTCTGGGCCTGATCTTCCTGGTGTTCCCGCGCAGCCGCCGCACCTACGACAGCCCGGTGGCCGCGGGCTGGCATTCGCCGGGCGGCGTGCCGCTGACGGACTGGGCGCTGGCCATCGCCTGCGCACTGAGCGTGCTCTACATCCCCTGGGTGTTCGACGACCTCGCCTTCCGCGTCGGCAACCCGGACACGCTGGACGTGGTGATGGGGTCCGTCCTGTTCCTCACGCTGCTGGAGGCGACGCGCCGCTCCATGGGCTGGCCGCTGCCGCTGATCGCGCTGGGCTTCACCGCCTATGCGATGGCCGGCCCCCTGTTCCCCGGGCTGCTCAAGCACGCGGGCTCCAGCTGGAGCCAGATGATCAACCACCAGTACCTCACCAGCCAGGGCATCTACGGCGTCGCGATCGGGGTGGTGGCGACCTACGTCTTCCACTTCGTGCTGTTCGGCGTGCTGGCCACGCGCATCGGCCTCGGACAGCTGTTCCTGGACATCGCCGCCACCATCGCCGGCCGCTACGCCGGCGGCCCCGCCAAGGTGAGCGTGTTCGGCTCCGCGATGTTCGGCATGCTGTCGGGGTCCTCGGTGGCCAACGCGGTGACGGTGGGCTCGCTCACCATTCCCGCCATGATCCGCGTGGGCTACCGGCGCGAGTTCGCCGGCGCGGTGGAAGCGGCTTCCTCCACCGGCGGGCAGATCACGCCGCCGGTGCTGGGCGCGGCGGCCTTCCTGATGGTGGAGTTCCTCAACGTCTCCTACCAGACCATCATCGCGGCGGCGGTGGTGCCGGCCTTCATGCACTTCTTCGGCGTGTTCATGCAGGTGCACTTCGAGGCCAGGCGGCACGGCCTGCGCGGCCTCACCGAGGAGGAGATGCCGAAGCTGCGCGAATCGCTCCGGCAGCGCTGGCCGACGCTGATCCCGCTGTTCCTGCTGATCTTCATCCTGGTGTCGGGCCGCACCCCCTACCTCGCTGCCTTCAGCGGCATCACCTCCTGCGTGATCGTGGGCCTGACCACGCGCGTGAGCGGCAACCGGACGGCCAACTGGGCGCTGTGCGCGGTGCTGCACGCGTTGCTCGGCGTGATCGTGTTCGCCGACCTCGGCGTGAACACCGACACGCTGAAGATGGCGCTGTTCGCCGCCGGCGTGGCGATCGCGCTGGCTGCCTGGAAGCTGGCCGGCATCACGGGCCGCATCGGCCACGGCGTGCTGGTGGAAGCGCTCGAGACCGGCGCCAAGTACGCGCTGGCGGTGGGGGCCGCGGCGGCGACCGTGGGCATCGTCATCGGCGTGGTGACGCTCACCGGCGTCGGTTTCAAGATCAGTTTCATCATCACCGGCTGGGCGCAGGCGATCGCGGGCGGCCTCTCGGCCGTGATCCCGTCCGTGATGGCGGACATGAGGACCCTCACGCTGTTCGCCGCGCTGGTGATGACCGGGCTCGTGTGCATCCTCATGGGCTGCGGCATCCCGACCACGGCCAACTACATCATCATGGTGACGGTCGCAGCGCCGACGCTGGTGCAGCTGGGCGTGGAGCCGCTCGTGGCGCACTTCTTCGTCTTCTACTACGGCGTGCTCGCGGACATCACGCCACCCGTGGCGCTGGCCGCGTACGCGGCCGCCGGCATGGCGGGCAGCGACCCGTTCAAGACCGGCAACACCGCCTTCCGCCTGGGGCTCGCCAAGGCCCTGGTGCCCTTCGTGTTCGTGTTCTCGCCCTCGCTGCTGCTGGTGGCCAGGGGGTTCACGCTGCAGGACTTCGCCATCACCTTCATCGGCTGCGTGCTGGGCATCACGGTGCTGGCCGCCGCGCTCAGCCGCTTCATGCTGGCCGAGATGAAGCGCTGGGAACAGCTGCTGTGCCTCGCGGCCGCCGTGCTGCTGATCGCGCCCGGGCTCTGGGTGACGCTGGCGGGCGCGGCGCTGGTGCTTCCCGTGCTCGTGCGGCAGCTCGCCGCGCGCAGGCGGGCCCTGCTGCCGCCCTCCGCGGCCGAGCTGGATGTCAGATACCGCTGACCTGCGCAGGCGCCCGAAGCTGGCAGGTCGCCCCCGCCGAGGCACCCATACTCCCCCGCACCGCAGTCACACGAAGAGACGACAGAAGTACAGGGACGACAAGAAGATGAACGAGACGAGAACGACGACCATCCTGCAGCGGGTGCCGGTCATCCTGGCGGTGACGGCGAGTTCCTATGGCCTGGAGTTGCGGGCCGGCGGAACGCGCAGGCCCGAGGCAGCCGGCGAGCGCCGGCGCAATGGCCGCGGCAAGGCGGGCGACAAGCCCTCCGCGCAGAAATAACAAGGACGCGTTCGGGAGTGAAGGGCCGCCCCTCGGGGCGGCTTTTCTTTTTCTATCTGGAGCCCTGGCGCCGCTCGCGCGCGCGCCGCACCTGCCGCGTCTCCGTGGCGCGGCGCGCCGCTTCCTCCTTCTCGCGCCGCTTGCGGCGCCAGTTGCGCGACAGCAGGCGGGCCACGGTGAAGGTGATGGCGGAAGTCACCACCAGCAGCAGGATGCTGGCGAAGTCGGTCGGCATGGGCGGGAGGGAGCGAAAAGGAAAAAGGGCCGCGCAAGGCGGCCCGGCGTGATGCGGCGGGACGCCTTACTTCTTGGTCTGTTCCAGAATGTACTGCACCAGGTTCTTCACCTGCGCCATGTCCTTGGCGGGACGGGTGGCGATCACCTTGTGCTCTTCCTCGGTGCCGTCGGCCAGCTTGACCTTGGGCGAGCTGGTCAGGTGCGACACCAGCTTGGCTTCGGCGTCGGGCTTGCCCTTGTACTTCTCGGCGATCTTGCGGAAGGACGGGCCTTCCTTCTCGCGCTCCATGTGGTGGCACTTGTTGCAGTTGTTCTGGCGCTGCAGCGCGAGTGCGGCTTCCACGTCGACGGCCTGGCTGGCCAGCGGCAGGGCCAGGCCGGCGAACGCGGCGGCGGTCACGAGCAGTAAACGGACATGTTGCATGTTGGCACTCCAGTTGGTTCGGGATCGAGTCTAGCCAGGAGGGGCACGGTCCACTTGATGTCGATCAGCCGCGGCCCATCCCTGCCCGTGCTTTACTCTTCCTCCGGATCCTTGTATTCCTTGGGCAGCGCGTGCGCGATGCCCTTGTGGCAGTCGATGCACGTCTTGCCCTCCTTCTGGCCCTGCATGTGCTTCTTGTACGGCGTGGCCTTCTGCAGGTCCTTGCTCATGGCCTCGAAGCTGTGGCAGTTGCGGCACTCCTGCGAGTTGTTGCGCTTCATGCGCTCCCACTCGTGGGTGGCCATCTCCATGCGGTGCTTCTCGAACTTCTCCTTGGTGTCGATGTAGCCGGTGAGCTTGCCCCAGATCTCCTTGCTCGCCTGGATCTTGCGGACCATCTTGGGCCCCCACTCGTGCGGCACGTGGCAGTCCGAGCACTTCGCCCGCACGCCGGTGCGGTTGCTGTAGTGGATGGTGTCCTTGTACTCGGCGTACACGTTGTCGCGCATCTCGTGGCAGCCGGTGCAGAACGCCATGGTGTTGGTGGCTTCCATCCCCCAGTTGAATCCGCCCCAGAACATGATGCCGCCCAGGAAGAACGCCACCGGCACGAGCAGCATGGACAGCTTCGTGCCCGTGCGCATGCGCGCGAAGAACCCGGGCTTCTTCCCGCCGGCGGGGAGGTCGTTCTTATCGGAAGGTGTGGACATAGCTCACGCTGATTGCATGCACCTTGTAACGGGGCGAGTTCATGCCGTTACCGATGAAGTTGTTGACGGTGGTCAGCCCGAACAGGTCGAACTGCGGATCGGACGAGTGCAGGCGGCGGTGCAGGTAGCCCAGGCGCACGGCCGATTCCTTCTTCAGCTCGTAGCGGGCGCCGAACTGGAAGTCGGTCATCCGGCTGGTGATGGTCGGCATGTTCAACGCCGGCTGGAACACCCGGGCGCTGGAGTAGGTGCCGCCGCTGAACAGGATGTCGGTGCGGGCACGGGAGTGCTGCACGTCGCCCGTCAGCGTCAGCTTGCCGCCCAGGTGTCCCGCCGACTTCGCGCCCAGGCCGAAGGTCCAGACGCGGTCGCCCTGTGTCACGCTCCATTGCCGGCAGGGGTCGGCCATGTTGCCGGAAGGACCGCCCGCCGGCAGGGTCGCCGGGCACGCCGGGTTGACGGTATAGCCCAGGGTGGCCGTGCCGCTCGCCAGGTGGTAGTACCGCGCGCGGGTCTCGCCGTCTTCCAGCGAGACGAAGCCGTTGAAGCTGAGCTTGTCGCTGGCCGCGTAGGTGCTGTCCAGCGTCAGCGTCGTCATGCCGGAGCGCTGCAGGCCATAGGTCGACTCCCGGTAGCGGTCCTGCTGGTACTCGAGGGAGCCCTGCACCGACCAGGCTTCGGTCGCCTGGTAGTCGACCGAGGCGCGCACCTTGTCCTGGTCGCGCGACGCCAGGAAGAACTGGCGGAAGCCGGGCACCTGCGGGAACACCGGGGCGGCCGCCGTGCCGGTCGGCGGGAAGTCGAAGTACGGGCCGGCTTCGCGGCGCGAATGGGACACGTTGATCTGCCCGTTCAGGGCTTCGTTGAAGGACTGGCGGTAGCCCACCCGCACCGTGTTCTGCGTCGCCTCGCCGGACAGGAAGGGGTTCTCCTGAGAAACCAGGGGGTTGACCGGGCCGTCGACGCTGCGGTGGATGCGCTGGTGCTCGACGCCGGCGGTGACGATGCTGCCCGGCTGGAGGTTGTACCTGCCGTCCACCGCGAAGGTGGACTGCCGGCGGTTCTGCGGCAGGTTGTTCACGACGCGGTTCGCCGCCAGGGGCGGTGTCGCGGTCGGGTCGGCCGCGGCGAACGCGTAGGTGCCGACGGGCGTGCGCGTGTCCCGGTGTTCATAGCGGAACAGGCCGGTCACGTCGAAGGCGCGCGACACCGCGTGGTTCAGGCGCGCCAGGAAGTTCTGCTGCACTTGCTCGGCGTCGACCCGGGTGGCGCCGTTGTTGACGATCTGGCCGGGATGCTGCTGGAAGCGGAAGTCCTCGTTCTGCTTCATCTTCGCGTAGGCCGCGGAGACGGACAGCTTCGTGGCCGGGCTGAAGCGCCAGCCGCCATCCGCGGTGAGCTGGTGCATCGAGTTGTCCGGCGCCCCGCTCATCACCACCCGGTTGTTGAAGGTGGCGTTGTTGGCGAAGGGGTTCTGCGCGCTCCAGGCATCCGTGCGGTTGGTGAACAGCGAGATGTTGTAGCCCAGGGTCAGGTGGGCGTCGTTGCCGCGGCGATAGCGCAGTGCCGTCTCGACGATGTTGGTCTCGTAGTCGATCGGCTCGGGCAGGAAGGTCCCGCGCTGGCCGCCGTAGGCGACGCCGGTGAACTTGGTACCGTCCTTCTTCTCGTGGCGGGCGCCCACGCTGAGGCTCCACACCGGCGAGAGGATCACCTCGCCGGACAGGCCCAGGCGGCGGCGCTGGGTCTGCAGGTCGTGGCGGGTCGAGTCCGTCGCGATCCTCGCGGCCGTCGCGGCCGTCTGGATGTTGTTGTTGCCCGGAAAGGCGGGCGCCAGCGTGAGCGTGGCCGTGCCGGCGCCGCGATAGATCGTGAGGTAGTCGTCGGCGAAGTTGCGCTGCAGCTCGTCGTAGTCGAAGCCGATGCGCCACGAGCCCTGCTCGGCGAACTCGCCGCCGAAGTTGCGCACGGGCAGGCCGAGCCGCGAGCCGTAGACCTGCCAGCGCTGGGTGCTGCCCGTTTCGGGCCGGTAGGCGCCGCCGCCTCGGACGTCGAAGTCCAGCAGCGGGCGCACGCCCTCGCGGTGCAGGCCGTTGTACTCGCCGAACTTGAAGGAGGGGCTGTCGACGGCGATCACGCCGGCTTCGATGGTGTTGGTCGGGCGGACCAGTTCCTGCACGGCCGGATCGTCGAAGGACGGCCCGGACGGGGCCTGCCCGGCCGGGGCGGGCGCCTGCGCGTAGCCGACGGATGCGGACAGGGCCAGCGCTCCGTGGAGCGCGACGACCAGGGCGCGAAGCGCCAGGGGCGGCCTGTGGTTGTGTGCCATTTCTCTTCTCCTGTCTTTCTTGCCGTGCGCTAGCGCAGGAACGAGCGGCCGGCCGGGTGGTTGGACCCGTGGATCGCGTTGTGGCAGTTCACGCAGCCGCGGAAGGCGATCTGCGAGGGCGGCTGGGCTCCCTGCGGACCGCCGGGGATGCTGGCGCCGCTGTAGATGGCGCCCGGATGCTGGGCGACCTCGCCGTGGCACTGCTGGCACAGCCAGGGGCCGCGCGCCTTCAGCAGCGGCGACACCGTGGAGCCGTGCGGCGTGTGGCAGTTCATGCAGTCGTCGTTGGCCGAGGTGTGCTGCCACAGGAAGGGGCCGCGCTTCTCGGCGTGGCAGCTGAAGCAGGTCTCGTTGACGTTGTTCTTCTTCACCAGCTTCTCGCCGGTGGAACCGTGCGGGTTGTGGCAGTCCGAGCAGGTGACCTTGCCGGCGTCGATCGGATGCGTGGACACCCGGTGCGTTTCGGCGCGCTGCTTCTTGTGGCAGGTGTAGCAGACCTCCGGTTGCGTGGCCTTGGCCAGCATCCGGTCCTTCGGCTTGTGCACCTGGTGGCAGTCGTTGCAGGCGACGCCGCTGCGGTCATGCTGCGCGCCGTCCCAGTGGGTGCGGTTGCCGCCGTCGTGGCAGGTCAGGCAGGTCTGGCCGCGCGCCTTGTCGTGCGACACCGGGTAGGCGCCGCCCTTCTTGAACTGCACGTCCGGCGGCGGTCGCTTGCCGCCGGTGCCGCCGCCGCTGGGTGCCTTGACGTGCGCGTCGCTCTCCCCGTGGCAGGACTGGCACGAGGGCGTGCGGGCATCGCCGCGCACACCGTGCTTGGTCTGGTACAGGGACAGGATCGGTGCCTGCTCCGTCTCGTCGTGGCAGCGGGTGCACACGGCGTCCTTGCGCAGCTTGTCCTGCGCGATGGCGGCCTTGGCCGCCGGACCCGCGCCGAGTTCGGGCAGGTTGTTGGGTGCGGCCAGGGCCGGCGCCGTGCTTGCGGCGCCGAACAGGAGTGCGAGCACCCCCAGCGCCTTTCGGATGTTGTTCATGGTCACCTCGCTCCTTGTCGCCACTTGTTACCGTGCACCTTAAGGCAGAGATAAGAAAACCAGTGCTGCTCCGGCCCAGCTTTTGCCACTTGCTTGATGTGGGTCAGCTACCTTCGCCGCAGGAAGGCCACACTCCCGAAAACGGGAACGCCATCGTCAAGAACGGGAATGCGGGCAGGCCCTCCAGCCACCGAAACCCGCCAGATGGCAGGTTTCGTCGAGGCGAAGCCAAAAAGCAAAAAACCCGCCTGCACGGCGGGTCATGTCGTCTCGCGGATCGGCCGCCCAAAACAAAACCCGCCTTGCGGCGGGTTCTGTGTCTTGGCGGAGCGAGAGGGATTCGAACCCTCGATGCAGGTTTTTGCCCGCATACTCCCTTAGCAGGGGAGCACCTTCGGCCACTCGGTCATCGCTCCGAAGGCTTGGATGATACCCGAACCTCCCGGGTCCCCGCCTGCGCGGGGACGGCCGGGCAGGCGCCCGGGGCGTTTACCCGGCCGGCTGGTCCAGGTCGAAGGCGCGGTGCAGCGCCCGCACCGCCAGCTCCATGTACTTCTCGTCGATCACGACGGAAGTCTTGATCTCGCTCGTGGAGATCATCTGGATGTTGATGCCCTCTTCCGACAGCGCGCGGAACATGCGCGAGGCGATGCCGACGTGGCTGCGCATGCCGATGCCGACGATGGACACCTTGCAGATGCGGGTGTCGCCCTCGACGCGGTCGGTGCCCAGCGCCGGGACCACCTTGCTCTTGAGCACGTCCACCGTGCGCGCGTAGTCGTTGCGGTGCACCGTGAAGCTGAAGTCGGTCTTGCCGTCGTGGGAGACGTTCTGGATGATCACGTCCACCTCGATGTTGGCGTCCGCCACGGCGCCGAGGATCTGGTACGCGATGCCGGGGCGGTCGGGCACGCCCAGGATGGAAATCTTGGCTTCGTCGCGGTTGAACGCGATGCCGGAGACCACGGCTTGTTCCATTTTCTCGTCTTCCTCAAAAGTGATCAGCGTGCCGGAGGTCGCCTCCTCCTCGATGGGGATGTCCCACGGGGTGAAGCTGGAGAGCACGCGCAGCGGAACCTGGTACTTGCCCGCGAATTCGACCGAACGGATCTGCAGGACCTTGGACCCCATGGAGGCCATTTCCAGCATTTCCTCGAAGCTGACGGTGGACAGGCGCCGCGCTTCCGGCACCACGCGCGGGTCGGTCGTGTAGACGCCGTCCACGTCGGTGTAGATCAGGCACTCGGCCGCCTTGAGCGCCGCCGCCACCGCCACGGCGGAGGTGTCGCTGCCGCCGCGGCCCAGCGTGGTGATGTTGCCCGCGTCGTCGACGCCCTGGAAGCCGGTGATGATCACCACCTTGCCGGCCTGCAGGTCCTTGCGCACGCGCGCGTCGTCGATCGACTCGATGCGGGCCTTGGTGTAGGCGCTGTTGGTGCGCACCGGAACCTGCCAGCCGGCGTAGCTCACGGCGGGCACGCCCTCGGCCTGCAGCGCCAGGGCCAGCAGCCCGACGGAGACTTGTTCGCCGGTGGAAGCCAGCATGTCGAGCTCGCGCAGCACGGCGTCGTCGGCGCGGGCGGGCTGGAGCTCCTTGGCCAGGCCGAGCAGGCGGTTGGTCTCGCCGCTCATGGCGCTGGGCACCACGACCATCTGGTGGCCGGCGCGCGCCCACTTCGCGACGCGCTTGGCGACGTTGCGGATGCGCTCGGTCGAGCCCATCGACGTGCCGCCGTATTTGTGAACGATCAATGCCATCGGAACGGGGAGTGAGGAGGCCGCAGGGCGGCCGGAGGCGGAGGTCCCGCACGCACGGGCGAGCGGAACCGCGGGATTATACCTAGGGGCCCCGCCGCCTCAGGACTGGTACGTCAGGCGCTCGCCGTGCCGCACCACGAAGCCCTCGCCCACCTTGATGTGGATGCGGTGCCCGCGCGTCGTGCAGTCCGCCACCTGGTCCAGCAACTCTTCGAGCTGCGCGGCGCTCGCGCTCGCCGCATGCGCACTGCGCAGCCAGTGCCGCAGCACGTTGCCCTGGCGCGCGCGCGGCAGCGCCTGCAGCGCCGTGATCGCCGGCGTGCCGCCCATGCGCGCGAGGTCTTCCCCGGCGACGGACTCCAGCAGTTCCTGCGCCTGCGCGGCATGGCGCGAGGACCGCGCGAAGGTCTCGCGGTACTGCGGGAAGCACTCCTGCAGCGCCGGCAGCAGCACGTGCCGGATGCGGTTGCGCGTGAAGGAGGTGTCGGCGTTGGTGGGATCCTCCACCACCGCGATCCCCTGCTCCGCGACCCAATCGCGAATCGCCTGCGCGCCCAGCGCCAGCAGCGGCCGCACGAACACCATGCCGTCGCGCTGGAACACCGGCGGCATCGCCGCCAGGCCCGGCAGCCCCGCGCCGCGGCTCAGGGCCAGCAGCAGCGTCTCCACCTGGTCGTCGGCGTGCTGTCCGAGCAGCACCGCCTTCAAGTCCGCATCGCGCGCGGCGCGCGCCAGCGCCTGGTAGCGCGCCTGCCGCGCGGCGTCCTCCGGGCTTTCGCCGGGCAGGTGCCGGGCGTTGACCCGCCGCACCTGCAGCGGCACTCCGAGCTGCGCGCAGACCTGCCGGCAATGTTCAGCGAAGGCGTCGGCGGCATCCTGCAGCCCGTGGTGGACGTGGATGGCCTGCACCTGGTCCGGCCACCTTTGCACGGCGGCCAGCAGGAGCACGGTGGAATCGGCGCCGCCGCTGTAGGCCACGGCCAGCGGCAGGGGCAGCTGCAACCCGGCCAGCGCTGCGGCCGCCGGGTTGCCGGGAAGATCAGGCAGATTCCGCCTTGGTGTCGGAGTAGCGGCCATAGCTTTGCAGCCGCTCGTAGCGCCGGTCCAGCAGTTCGCGCACCTTCAGGTCGCTCACCTGCCGCCACGCGTCGTTCAGGCCGCGCTTGAGGAAAGCCGCCATCTGCTTGTGGTCGCGATGCGCGCCGCCCACGGGCTCGTTCACGATCTTGTCGATCAGGCCCAGGGCCTTCAGGCGGTGCGCCGTGATGCCCATGGCGTCGGCCGCGTCCTGCGCCTTCTCGGAAGACTTCCAGAGGATCGAGGCGCAGCCCTCGGGGCTGATCACCGAGTAGATCGAATACTGCAGCATCAGCACCTGGTCGGCCACCGAGATCGCCAGCGCGCCGCCGGAGCCGCCCTCGCCGATGATGGTGGTGATGATCGGCACTTCCAGCTGCGCCATCTCGTAGATGTTGCGGCCGATGGCCTCCGACTGGCCGCGTTCCTCGGCGTCGATGCCGGGGTAGGCGCCGGGCGTGTCGACGAAGGTGAACACCGGCAGCTTGAACTTCTCGGCGGTCTTCATCAGGCGCAGCGCCTTGCGGTAGCCCTCGGGGCGGCTCATGCCGAAGTTGCGCAGCGCCCGCTCCTTGGTGTCGCGGCCCTTCTGGTGGCCCAGCACCATGCAGGGGCTGCCGTTGAAGCGGGCCAGGCCGCCCACGATCGACTGGTCGTCGGCGAAGTGGCGGTCCCCGTGCATCTCGACGAAATCCGTGAAGATCTCGTTGAGGTAGTCCATGGTGTACGGCCGCTCCGGGTGGCGCGCGATCTTGGTGATCTGCCACGGCGACAGCTGGCTGTAGATGTCCTTGGTGAGCTGGAGGCTCTTCTTCCCCAGCTGGTCGATCTCGTCGGAGATGTCGACGGCGGATTCGGTCTGCACGTAGCGCAGTTCCTCGATCTTCGTCTCCAGCTCCGCGATCGGCTGCTCGAAGTCCAGGAAGGTTCGTTTCGCCAAGCGTTTGCTCCTCTGTGTGCCGCCCGCCTGTTCGCCGCGGTCAGTAGGCCACGGGCAGCGGGTCGAGCGATCGCCAAATATACCAAGTCGCGACCGAGCAATAGGGATTCCAGGCGGCCGCCACCTCCCGCGCGTCGCTCCGGGAGACCGGATCGCCGGAAAAGTAGTTCCGGCTGATGCCCGTGATCAGGCCCACGTCGTCCAGGGGTAGCACGTTCGGCCTCATCAGGTGGAAGATCAGGAACATCTCGGCGGTCCAGCGGCCGATGCCGCGGATGCCCACCAGCTCGGTGATGATCTCCTCGTCGTCCATCTCGCGCCAGGCGTCCACGTGGATCGCGCCCGAGTCGAAATGCAGGGCGAGGTCCACCAGGTACTCGATCTTGCGCGCCGACAGGCCGGCCGCGCGCATGTCGTCCACCTTCAGCTTCAGCACGTTGGCCGGCGTCATGCGCCGGGGCAGCGCGGAGAACCGGTCCCACACGCTCTGGGCCGCCTTCACCGAGATCTGCTGGCCGACGATGCTGCGCGCCAGCGTGGTGAAGGCGTCGCCGCGCGACTGCAGGCAGGCGTTGCCGAACTGCGGGATCAGGCGCTTCATCACGCGGTCGCGCCGCGTGAGGTACTTGCGTGCCTCGTCCCAGTATTCCGGGGTGACCAGCTCGATGCCGTCGGTCACTGTTTCGCTTCCCAGGTGGTGCCGGCGGGCGAGTCCTTGAGCACGATGCCCTGGTCCAGGAGCTCCTTGCGGATCCGGTCGGCCTCGGCGAAATCCTTCGACTTCTTGGCGGCCGCGCGCGCCTCGATCCTCTGCCGGATGGTGGCTTCGTCGAGCGCGGCGCCGGCCTGCAGGAAGGCCCGGGGGTCGCCCTGCAGGAGGCCCAGCGTGGCGCCCAGCGCCTTGAGCAGCCCGGCGCGCTGCGCCGACTTCGTGCGGTTCACGTCCGCCGCCAGCTCGAACAGCACGGCCACCGCTTCCGGCGTGCCGAAGTCGCTGTCCATGGCCGCCTTGAAGCGCGCCGCATGGGGCTCGTTCCAGTCGACCTGCACATCCGCCGGGGCGACGGCATCGAGCGCCGTGTACAGGCGCTTGAGCGCGCCGCGGGCGTCGTCCAGGTGCACGTCGCTGTAATTGAGCGGGCTGCGGTAGTGGGCGCGCACGATGAAGAAGCGCAGGGTCTCGGCGTCGAACCTCTCCAGCACCTCGCGGATGGTGAAGAAGTTGCCGAGCGACTTCGACATCTTCTCGTTGTCGATGTTGACGAAGCCGTTGTGCATCCACACCTTCGCCAGCGGCACGCCGTTGGCGCCCTCGCTCTGCGCGATCTCGTTCTCGTGGTGCGGGAACGGCAGGTCGGCGCCGCCGCCGTGGATGTCGAAGGTTTCCCCCAGCAGCGCGCAGGCCATGGCGGAGCACTCGATGTGCCAGCCCGGGCGGCCGCGCCCGTAGTCGCTGTCCCATTGCGCGTCCGGCGGCTCCCCGGGCTTGGCGGCCTTCCACAGCACGAAGTCCAGCGGGTCCTCCTTGCCGTCCAGGACCGCGACGCGCTCGCCGGCATGCAGCTCGTCGAGCGACTTGCCGGACAGCTTGCCGTAGCCGGGGAAGCGGCGCACCGCGTAGTTCACGTCGCCCCCCGCCCGGTAGGCAAGGCCCTTGTCCTCGAGCTTGCGCACGATGTCCAGCATCTGGGGCACGTAGTCGGTGGCGCGGGGGTCGTGGGTCGGGCGTTCGATGGCGAGCGCATCGAAGTCCCGGTACATCTCGGCGATCATGCGGTCGGTGAGGGAGCGGACAGTCTCCCCGTTTTCGACCGACCTGCGGATGATCTTGTCCTCGATGTCCGTGATGTTTCGCACGAACGTGACGCGGTACCCGCTCGCCTTCAGCCAGCGCTGCACCACGTCGAAGGCGACGGCGGCGCGGGCATGGCCCACGTGGCACAGGTCGTAGACGGTGATGCCGCAGACATACATCCGGACATGCCCGGGCTCGAGGGGGGAAAAATCCTCCATCGCACGCGAAAGCGTGTTGTAGATGCGCAGGCTCATTGGGTCCAGGGTGCGCGGCGGCGCGCCGCCGGCCGCGCGCCGGGTGTTGTTCTGAGGGGAGAAGTTGAGCCGCCGCGCGGCCCCACGGCTACAATCGGCACGCAGTATATAGCCCCCTTTCGCGGCAATTCACAAGCGTTGGACCAGAGGCCTCATGAAGCTCGCGCGCCAGAAGATTCCGAACACCCTGGGACTCGCCGTCCTCGCCGCCGCCCTGCTGGCGGGAGGCGCCGCACGCGCCGACGAGTACGGCGACGTGAACCAGCTCCTGCGCTCCGGCAAGCACGCCGAGGCGCTGACCAGGGCCGACCAGTACCTGGCCGGCAAGCCCAAGGACCCGCAGATGCGCTTCCTGCGCGGCGTGGTCCTCACGGAAGCCGGCCGCACCAACGAGGCGATCACCACCTTCCAGAAGCTCACCGAGGACTACCCGGAGCTGCCCGAGCCCTACAACAACCTGGCGGTGCTGTACGCCGGCCAGGCCGCCTTCGACAAGGCGCGCGCGGCGCTGGAGATGGCGATCCGCACCAACCCCAGCTACGCCACGGCGCACGAGAACCTCGGCGACGTCTACGCCAAGCTGGCCAGCCAGGCCTACAGCCGCGCCCTGCAGCTCGATTCCGGCAACACCGCGGTGCAGCCCAAGCTCGCGCTGATCCGCGAACTGTTCTCCGGCCCCGGCGGCCGCGCTGCGTCCGCCGCCCGTCCGGGAACGACGGTGG
>JALHLO010000014.1 GCA_022844525.1 Ramlibacter sp. | reverse complement strand
GTCACCTGCTGCCGGTCCTGTCCTTCGATGAATCGAGGCATGTCGACTCCAGAGTCCGCTTCGGGCGGGACTCTACAGACACACCCGCATCGGCCTCAGAGGGTTTTCACACAGCCTCGGTCGAAAGCGCACATCGAGGATCGTGACTCCTCGTCACAAGGGGTTCGCAATGCTCCAAATGGGGGAGGCGTTCGCCTGCGGCCGAGCGAGCAAGGGCGACGGAGAGTATCGCGCCTAGTAGAGCTCGGTACGGTGCGTACGAGGACGCCTGAGGCAGCCAAACGCTCGATCAGGCTGCTTGGTCGGACGCCCACACTCGATCAGTCCGATAATTGTGAGATGCCCGTCAAGGACCCGCCGACTGGCCCGTTTGCATTCCTCTTTACCTCGCCTGGGCGTGGCGAAGCCCGCGAAGAGCTGACGCTGGATGAGGCTTTTCTGGGGGCGCTGCAAGCAGCCGATCCTGAGCGCAAGTCGGCGATGCGAATTTATCGCGGCGGGCTGTTGCTTGCCAATGGGGTGCGTAAGCTCCAAGCGATATCGACCGAGAAGCGCACAGGTCCAGCCAGTCGCACTGCACTCCGTGCAAGTCAGTCATACACCCACGCGACGGACAACACACTGTACGGCGTTCGTCTTGGCGATTTTGTTGAAACGTCCGTGGAGCGCTGGAACACGTTCCACAAGGCTAGTCTATGGGACTGTTTGGCCAATCGCGCGACTGATGTCACAGTCGTGTCCGAGCTGTGTCCCGAGGTTGTTCAAGCCATGGATGCACATCTGCGTTCATACGGACGATATATCGGCGTGTTCTCTCCCGATCTGGGAAACCCACTGCATCGCGAACTGCTGGTTGATCTGCTTTTCAAGAATGCCTTCATCCGGGACGGCACAGTATTCGGGTGTCGTGACATAAGTGGCGAGTTTCACTTTTCCTTCTATGGCGTGGCGCAGTTCTCGGGTAGAGAAGTGGTTGCGCTCAACGTCGACGACTTCGAAAGGGATGCTCCGGTCTTCAACGTCGATGTCCCGTTGAGCCCGCGCGGGCTGGTCACACTGCAACGGTTAGAGAAGCTCAACAAGCTCGATGTCCACCAGCGCGTCATGCAACAGGTAGGCTACGGGCCTACGGCCGCCAAGCTGCCTTTTGATTGGGACCTCTCGCAGCTGCCCGACTCCCCGGATGAGATTTCGGTTCACGGTCGAAAGCTCACCAACTATCTGCTGGACGCCGAGGGAAAGGACCCAAGCAAGGCAAAATTCTTCAAGGAGGTGCTGCAGATCGGACCTGACGATTGGAAGTTCTTGCACGCACAGCTCCTCGATGGGCTTGCCTCGCTGGAGTTGGAGCATGTTCGCATTGAGGATGCGTACGGGATTCGCTTCGATGCACGTTTCCCCCTCATTGGCACCAATGGAGCCACTGCGACCGTTCAGACCGCGTGGATGGTGCGACGCGGCGAGCGTGCCTCTCTCATCACTGCCTATCCACTGAAGAAAGATTGTGTTCTAGAGGAGTCCGCCCAGCGACCGTTGGTGGTGCTCGGGCTATCGCCTGGGAAGGAAAAGTGGGCGGCAGTCCATGCACTGGCCAAGGACTACGCGCGCGCTGTGATGATGGAGTGCGTCCCTAGGCCGATGGTCATAGGCGGGGAAGTGATCATGGAGGGCACTATAGGAACAGCATACGTAGTCGTCAAAGACGGGCGCTCTGCGTTCGCGCGCTGGGCCTGGGTCAATGGCGTCGGACACACCCACTACCCTCGCGGCATCGCAATCGAGGCCGAGAGGCTGGGGCAATCGTCCGAATCAGCGACCGCGTACGCCAACGCTTACGCCAAGGTACTTCGACGCAACGAGATTGAGTGCAAGGTCGAGACGCATTTGGACTAGCCAAGAAGATCGAACCCTCCCGCCAGTTGGCGTCAGGCTGCTTCCGGTGTGAAGCGGCCCGACAGGTTCCTGCAGGTGCAGCGGCGCCAAGCGAAGGTCACGCATGCTGCGCACAGTCCGCTGGAACGCACCGGAGAAATGAACGAACAGGTTGGCGTGGCGCTCAGGAGGGCGCTCCACGGGTGGTGTGATCAGCCCGGTGCCTTTACTGCTGCGCGCAACGGTGGTGCGGAGTCCGTGCTCCGCAACGCCGTGCTGGGCGAGCTGGAAGTCGAGCTCGCCTGCCTGGGTTTTCCCGAGGCCAACGGCGTGCACGTTGATGTCGCCCTTGCGCGGTCGCAGGAGCCCTTCCCTTGTGCTTCGAATTCAAGCACGGCATGCTGAATGGGCGTCTGCTCTCCTCGATTCAAGGAGATTCCGAGAGGGCCGTCGGACAGCTGCTGTACGTGCAAGCCGGGGCGCGTTATTGGGTGCATTTCGTCCACGCCTTGGAGTGCGACGATCCGAACGCCGGCTATGCCTTGGAGCACAACACGCGGGTGTTCAGCTCCTACAAGAAGTTCCAGGCGCGGGCCGATCTGCAGGAATGGCTGCCGGCAATGACGGCCATGCTAGGCCCTGTCTGGCACGAGTCCCGCTCCGCCAAGCGCGGTTCCCCGACGTGAGGGCCACTCTCTACTGCTGGGC
This sequence comes from Ramlibacter sp., assembly GCA_022844525.1. Classification (GTDB taxonomy): domain Bacteria; phylum Pseudomonadota; class Gammaproteobacteria; order Burkholderiales; family Burkholderiaceae_C; genus Ramlibacter. The sequence goes on along the minus strand of JALHLO010000014.1, from coordinate 32,114 downwards.
CTTCGGTGTCGAAGCGGCTGGACGAGTGGCCTTGCCTTGGGGCGGAGGAAAGGGGACGCCCGGAGCCATCGGCGCGGCGGCGGGAGGCGGCGTGCAGCGATGACTTGGGCCTCCGCTTAGGGACGGAGGCAGACGTCACGGCCTGGACTCAGAGTATCTGGAGTAACGGTATGGCTGCTGTTCGTATTGGTGGGTACAGCTGATCGGGCGCCACGCTTGGCTGCGGAGCGCCTGACCACTGTTCGAGAGAACCCTGCCCGTTCAGGGGCAAGGAAGCGCGAGCCATCTCGAGTCGTAAAGAAGGGGGGTGGCAAGCGGCCTGGAACACATTTGACGGGCTACTGACCAAAACATGTTCCAGATATGATTTTCATGTTGTCAATAAAATCAATAAGTTATACGTCGTCGAGCGGGATTGTTTGAGGCTTGGAACATTTTCAGTCGAATGGGGTTAAACTGCGTTCCAACATTTCAGCCGCTGTATGGACCCTAAAGCACAAAAAGAACTGCTCGAACTCTTCCAAGACGCCATTCAGGTCGGGGGAGCGGCGATCGAGATGAGGGTGCGTCGCTTTACCAGCTTAGTACGGCAGAGCGACCAAGCCCTTGCTGCCGCCGTGATGCCGATGGTCACTGGAACCGCGATGCGCCGGCTCGATACTCCATCCGTCTCTCCGGTCGACTCCGACACCAAGATGCCACTGGTCCGATTCGAATCCCAGGACCGGCCCGCAGCGGAGCCCCTGCTAAGCCCGGAAGCGACGGTGGCCGTGACTCGGCTGCTCAAAGAGCGTGAGTCAGCTGAGAAGTTGACCGCGGCCGGGCTGGTTCCTATCCGCTCTGTACTGATGAGCGGGCCCCCTGGCGTTGGGAAGACGATGACCGCTCGGTGGCTGGCTCGCCGGCTCGACTTGCCGCTCCTAACGCTGGATCTGGCCAGCGTGATGAGCAGCTTTCTTGGCCGCACTGGCGCGAACGTGCGCGCCGTACTTGAGCATGCCCAGCGGCAACCTTGCGTCCTGCTCCTGGACGAGTTCGACGCCATCGCGAAGCGCCGCGACGACGACAGCGATGTCGGCGAGCTGAAGCGCTTGGTCACCGTGATCCTGCAGACCATCGACGACTGGACGCCCATGTCGTTGTTGGTTGCGGCTACCAACCATGGCGAATTGCTCGACCCAGCGGTTTGGCGCCGCTTCGACATGAGGATGGACTTCGAGTTGCCGTCGGCTGCGCTCATCTCCCGCGCCTTTCGAACCAAGGGCGTCGACCGTGTCATGGCTGACTTGTTGGCTCGGCTCTTCGAGGGCCAGTCCATGTCGGCTGTTTCGCGTGCCGTGGACGCGAGCCGCAAAGAGCATGTCCTCCACGGCGTGAGATTCGAGCAGGCGCTCGTGAACGCCGCATTGGACGCCGGCCGACAGCACGGCGCGGCTGCCAAAGTGCTGCGCGCTGCGGGCCGCGACCTTCAGATCCTCTTGCATCAGGCCCAGGGCATGCCCGCGCGAGAAATTGCCGACGCGATCGGTGTTTCCCACACGACGGTGCTGCGTTCAATCAAATCACACGCGTAGGAAACCAGATGGCCGGACCCAATTTGCTCCTCGGCAATGGCGAAGTTCTGGCCAAGCCCACCGACCGACATACAGGTGGCTCCACTCCTCCTCGCTTCGTCTACAGCATGGAGCAAGCCCGAGCGCGCCTCGCCCCCGCGCTCGCCGACATCGCACTCGCCTTGGACCAGTTGCCCGAGCGCGCGAAGCCACGTGGTCAGGGCACCGTTGTGATGACGATCCATCCGCGCCACTTGGCCAAGACGCGTATGCCCCATCACCTGCTGAAGTACGCGAACCTCCAGATGTTGGGGAGCAAGGGAACCAGGATCGTGCCCGAGCGCGACCTGCCGGGTCGTGAAAAGAACATACCTCAGGCAGCCGCGGAGGTCTATCTGGCCGCCCAAAGTGACACCTTGCGCATGCTCAAGCGCCTCTTGATGGATGACCAGGCCAACAAGGAGCTGCAGCGCGACTTCCGCACGATCGAGCGCATTCGCCTGCTGCAGCCGGCCGAGCGGCTGCTCCATTTGGAGGGCGACGATGCTTGGGTCGACTTGGAGATCGTCCTTCACGGCGACGGCAACGATGACGTGTTGCTGGACTCACTGGAGTCGTATGCAGCCGATTGCGGAGTTCAGGTTGGCCGCTCCAAGCTCCTGAGCGTGCGCGGTTTGGTGTTCATGCCAGCGGTCGCTCCGCGCGCGCAACTGGATTCGTTCGCCCAGTTCACAGCCTTGCGAGCTGTGCGCCGGCTTCCCGAGTTGCGCATGAACAGGCCCACCATCCGCACGCAGGCGGAGGGCCAGGCGCCTGCGCTGCCTCAGCAGGACTGTCTGGACCCGTCGCTGCGGGTGGTGGTTTTCGATGGGGGCCTGGGCGTGCAAGACCTCGGTCGCTGGTGCAAGGAAGAAGTTCCCGCCCACTTGGAGCAGACCAAGGCAGACTACCTGCTGCACGGCAACGAAGTGACGTCGGCGCTTCTGTTCGGCCCTGCGGACCAAGGCGAGGTATTGCCACAGCCGTATTTCAACGTCGAACACCAGCGCGTGATCGGATCGGCGAACGAATTTGACGTGGACCTCTATGACTGCATGCACCGCGTCGATGCCGTGTTGCACTCCGGTGGGGTGGACTTTGCCAATCTCTCCCTGGGCCCGCGGATGTGTATCGACGACGACCAGCCACATGCTTGGACGGCGATGCTCGACCGCCATCTCGGAAACGGCCGCACTTTCATGACCGTAGCCGTGGGAAACGATGGGGCTCTCACAAGCAACAAAGGACGCATCCAGCCACCAGCTGACGCCGTGAATGCTCTGGCTGTGGGGTCGGCGACGTCACGCGAGCTCATGTGGGGCCGCGCTGATTACAGCTGCTATGGCCCAGGGCGCACCCCCGACCTGGTCAAGCCCGATGGGCTGGCGTTCGGTGGCACCTCGCAAGAGCCGCTCGTGTTGCTCAATCCCCTGGCGCGGGGCCTGACCGGCGTGCAGGGCACCAGCTATGCGGCGCCCTTGGCCCTGCGTACTGCAGCCGGTGCGCGCGCGCTGTGCGCAAAGCCCTTGACGGCCACGGCACTGCGAGCGCTCATGATCCACAAGGCGGAACGCTCGGAAAACGATAACCGCCGTGAGGTGGGGTGGGGGCGTTTCGTCGCCAACCCAGAGGATCTGCTCACCTGTGGCGATCACGAAGTGAGCATCCTGTACCAGGGTCACATCAAGGCTGGCGGGCGAATGCGCATCCGTGTTCCCGTGCCGCCTGTGAAGATGGGTGTGAAGCTCACGATAACGGCTACTTTCTGCTTCAGCTCGCCCGTCGACCCGGCCGACCCGGTGAACTATACCCAGCACGGTCTGACGATCTATTTCAAGCGCAAGGACGACGACCCCGTTCCATTCTTCTCGCTTGGTGACCGTGAGAGGGAACAGGAGCAGCGCGCCGACGGCAACAAGTGGGAGACGGTGCTGCACAACTCGGCGCGTTTTGAGGCATCCGAGTTGCTCGATGCCTTCTTCGACGTCGACCACGGCGCGCGCCGCCGCGGCCTGGCCGTAGAGAACAAGCACGCTGCATCGCTTCCGTATGTGCTGGTCGTCACGGTGGCCAGCGCCAAGGGCGAGCAGATCTATCAGCTCGTTCGCCAACGCTACACGCAGTTGTTGCCCGTCGAACTGCGAACCCGCATCCGGTTAGGTACTTAAACATTGACCGGCTGCTCGCCGCGAGCAGACGTTCCGAACAGGGCGCGGCGAGGGAGCTGTCGTAGCCGGGCCATAGCTAGCCTTTGTTCGTGATTCCCAGTGGAGCTAGTTCTTCGTGTGTCATCCAGTGCCATCTTTGATCCTTCGCGGGTATGACGAGCTTAGACATGTCTGCTTCCGGCTGAATCCGCAGCCAGGAGCAGACATCCCACACCCCGCGCGCCGCTTCCACCCCTTCAAGCCCTCAACACATCGATGATCGTCGCCAGATCCACCGGCTTCACGAAGTGGTGGTCGAACCCCGCCTGCTGCGCCTTCACCTTGTCCAGCGCCTGCCCCCAGCCGGTCAGCGCGATCAGGCGCACCGGCCGGCCCGCGGCGCGGACCTTGCGCGCCGCTTCGTAGCCGTCCATGCGCGGCATGCCGATGTCCATCAGCACCACGTCCGGCTCGTGCGTCTGCACCTTCTCCAGCGCCGCCTCGCCGTCATAGGCCACCGCCACGCTGAAGCCCTCCATCGTCAGGAAGGCCTCCAGGGTGTCGGCGGCGTCGCGGTTGTCGTCGACCACCAGCACCCGGCGGCCGGCGCCGCCGTCGTCGACCGCCCGCGACGCGCCGACCGGGTCCTGCTGCTCCACGCCCACCACCACGGGCAACGTCAGGACGAACTCGCTGCCCCGGCCCAGCCCCTCGCTGGTCGCCGAAATGCTGCCGCCGTGCATCTCGGCGAACTTGCGCGCCAGGTTCAGCCCGATGCCCAGGCCGCTCAGGGGCTCGTCCGGGGACTTGGCCTGGGCGAACAGTTCGAAGATGCGCGTCAGCGAAGCGGGCTCCAGCCCGCGGCCGTTGTCGCGCACCCGGAAGGTCACCACCTTGCCCTCGACCGAGGCGGTCAGCCAGATGTGGCCTTTCGGCGCGGTGTACTTGGCCGCGTTCACCAGCAGGTTCGCCACGCTCTGCACGATCCGCGCGTGGTCGGCGTCCAGCGCGTACTCCTCGGACGGCCTGGCCACCTCGAGCTGGTGCCCCTTCTCCTGCACCGAGGACGCGGCGATCTCCAGCGCATGGGTGATGACGGCGGAGAGCGTGGTGTGGGTGGAGTTCAGGGCCACCTTGCCGGTCGTGATGCGCGCCACGTCCAGCAGGTCGTCGACCAGGCGCGTGAGATGGACGACCTGCCGGTCCACGATGTCGGTCAGCTTCTGCACTTCGGCCGCGGGGTCGAGGCGGCGGATGATGGAGATCGAGGTGCGGATCGGCGCCAGCGGGTTGCGCAGCTCGTGGGCCAGCGTGGCCAGGAATTCGTCCTTGCGCTGGTCGGCCAGCCGCACCTGGTACTGCCGGTCGCGTGCCCGCAGGGCGGAATGCGCGGCGCTGATCAGGGCGATGGTGCGCACCGGCCGCTCCAGCAGCGTCACGTTGCCCAGGTGCTCCACGGCCCGCTGCGCCTCCACCGAATCGGCGCCGCGCTTGGTCAGCACCATGATCGGCAGGTCCGACCAGGCGGCTTGCGCCTCCACGAAGCGCTTGAGCGGCTGGATGGCGGCGCCGGCGATCACCTCCTCGACCACCAGCAAGGCGCCGGCGCCCTCGGCCAGTGCCGCCAGCACCGCCTCGCTGCCGCTGCACACCAGCGTCTCGAGCCCGACGGACGACAGGACCTTGCTGGCCAGCAGGCCGTCCTGCGCCACCGCCGGATAGATCAGGATGCGGCGCTCCACTACCTGGCCTTCAGCGCTTCGTCCGTGTTCGCCGCAGCGGCCCGAGGCACCGGCACGCCCGTCAGGATGCCGCGGTAGCCGCGCAGCACCTCGCCGACCTCGATGCCCTTGCTGGACATGCTGAAGCGGCGGATGGTGCGCTCGTGCATGCTGCCGCGCTTCTTGAAGACCGACACGGCCTGCCTGACCTCGCCGTCGTCCTCGAAGTAGCGCAGCATCAGCACGTTGTCGGCCAGGTAGCTGGCGTCCATGGCGCTGGACATCGGGCCGCCCAGCATGCCCTGCTGGATGCCCACCAGGATGGTGACCACCCCGCGCTGGCCCAGGTAGGTCAGCAGCTCGTGCATGTGCGTGGTGAGGAATCGCTCGTCGGGCACGGCGTTCATGTAGCCGTTCAGGCTGTCGATCACCACGATGCCGGCGCCGTCGTGCACCGCCTGGATCACGGCGGCACTGAACTGGCCGGGCGAGAGTTCCGCCGGGTCGATCTGCTGGATGGACAGCTTGCCGGCCGCGATGGCGCCGCGCAGGTCCATGTTCAGGCCGTCGGCCCGGTTGAGCAGGTTGCTCTTGGACTCCTCGAACAGGAACATCGCGGCCTTGCCGCCCGCCAGGTTGAAGGCGGAGACGAACTGCGCGGCCAGCGAGGACTTGCCGGTGCCGGGCGGGCCCACGATCAGCGTGCTGGTGCCTTGCTCCAGGCCGCCCCCCAGCAGGCTGTCCAGCGGCTCGAGGCCGCTGGTGACCTGGCCGGAGGGCCGCAGCTGCCGCGACTCGGCGGCGACCAGGCGCGGGTGCACCACGATGCCGCCCTGGGTGATGTTGTAGTCGTGCATGCCGCCGATGGCGTTGCGGCCGCGGTACTTGATGACGCGCACGCGGCGGCGTTCGGCGCCGTAGTCCTTCACGGCCAGGTCGAACTGGATCACGGCGTGGGCGATGCTTCGCACCTGCAGGTCCGCCGAAGCCGCGGTGCGGTCGTCCAGCAGCATCACGGTGCAGTTGCGCTTGGCGAAGAACTGCTTGAGGGCCAGCACCTGGCGGCGGTAGCGCAGCGGGGTGTCGGCCAGCAGCTGAAGCTCGGACAGCGAGTCGAGCACCACCCGCGTGGGCTTGTTGCTGTCGATGGCCGACAGAATCAGCTGGGTGGTGTTGGCCATCTCCACTTCGGACGGGTGGAACATCGTGTACTGCTGGTCGTCCCGCAGCAGGTCCTCGGTGGGCAGCACCTCGTGCAGCAGGATGCCGTCCAGCGTCCAGCCGTGCGAGGCAGCGACCGCGCTCAGTTCCTCGCCGGTTTCGGCCAGCGTGATGTAGACCACCGTCTCGCCGCGGGCGACGCCCTCGCGCAGGAACTGCAGCCCGGTCGTCGTCTTGCCCGTGCCGGGTTCGCCTTCGATGAGGTAGATGCGGTTCGGCGCGAGGCCGCCGCCCAGGACCACGTCGAGGCCAGGGATTCCGGTGGATAGAAGCCCTTTGGGCGGGTGCGTTGTCTGGCTCATGCTCCATCTCTCGAGACGCGGGGGGGACTGGGATGCCGCACCCGGATTGGCATGCTGCGAGACGGAATCCTATTGGGCGCGGTGCCGGCCCGGTCGCGCGTCAATGGCTGAGGCTGCGGTAGGAAAGCCCCGACAGAAACTGCGGGCGGCGAGGATCGTGGCTACCCCCGCAAGCCTCCGACAACGCGCAACGGCGGTTCCCAGGACCATGACCCAGCGCGACGCGCCTGGGCGCGCGCACGCCCTTTGCGGGCCGCGCGGTTTGCTGAACAATGCGCGATCTCCCCGGGAGATCGCCGCCATGCCTGCCTTGCGCCCGAAGCGTCTTGCCCTCCTCTTTGCCGCGGTCCTCGCCGTGCTGGCCGCCTACCTCCTGCTCTGGCCCGTGCCGGTGGAGCCGGTGGCCTGGCGCGCGCCGGCCGCTCCGGGCTACACCGGCGTGCACGCGGTCAACACGCGGCTGGCGAACCTGCGCACCGTGGACATCGGCCGGGAGGCCGGCCCGGAACACCTGGCCTTCGGCCCGGACGGCAAGCTGTATGCGGCCATGGCCAGCGGCGCCATCGTGCGCATGAACGCCGACGGCAGCGGGCAGGAAACCTTCGCCAACACCGGTGGCCGCGTGCTCGGTTTCGATTTCGATGCGCAGGGCCGGCTGGTCGCGGCGGACGCCCTGAAGGGCCTGCTCGCCATCGGGCCCGACCGCAAGGTGACGGTGCTGGCCGACCGGGTGCGCCCCGGCGACCCGATCCGCTACGCCGACGCCGTGGTGGTGGCGCCGGACGGGCAGATCTACCTCACCGACGCCTCCACCCGCTTCGCCCCGGCGCAGTGGGGCGGCACCTTCGAGGCGAGCGTGCTCGACATCCTGGAACAGTCCGCGACCGGCCGCGTGCTGGCGCACGACCCGCGCACCGCCAGCACGCGCGTGGTGGCCCGCGGCCTCTCGTTCGCCAACGGCATCGCCTTGTCGGCGGACGGCCGCAGCCTGTTCGTCAACGAGACCGGCAAGTACCGCGTGTGGAAGATCGCCGCGGCCGCCACGGACCTCGACGTGGGGCAGCCTTCGCCGCAGGCGCAGGTGCTGCTGGACAACCTGCCCGGCTACCCGGACAACCTGATGCGCGGCCTGGACGGCAGGATCTGGCTGGGCTTCGCCAAGCCGCGCAATCCGGTGATCGACGACATGGCGGGCAAGCCCTTCCTGCGCAAGGTCGCCTTGCGGCTGCCGCGCGCGCTGTGGCCGGTGCCCAGGGCCTACGGGCACGTGATCGCCTTCACCGAGGACGGCCGCGTGGTGGCGGACCTGCAGGACCCGAGCGGCGCCTATCCGGAAACCACGGCCATCACGGAGACGCGGGAGCGGCTCTACGTGCAGAGCCTGCATGCGAAGGTGCTGGGGTGGTTGCCGGCGAAGGGGGATTGATCCGCGTGTGACTTGTCCGCCACAGCAAGGGTTTTCCCCTGCCCCCAGACGGATGAGCACGGCGGACCATGTGCATTCGGTCACGAAGCAGCAGAAAACCGGCGACCAAGCCGGACGCTTCAAGGGAGGAGTTCATGACCCACTTTCCTGACACCTCGCGGGGCCACCCGTGAACGCGCCGTCTTCCGCAGGCGCGCTGCAGTTCGACATCCGCGACCTGGTCGCGGCCACCCAGCACGATTCCCTGGACGGCTTCCGGCCGGCGCTCAACGCGGCCCAGTGGGACCTGCTGCGCACCTACCTGCAGCCGCTGTCCATCCAGAAGGGCCAGGTCGTGATCCACCAGGGGGCGAGCGACCGCACCGTGTACCTGGTGGAGGCCGGCATGCTCACCGTGCACTTCGAGGACGAGGCCAAGAGAATCCGGCTGGCCACGGTGGAGTCCGGCTCGGCGGTGGGGGAAGGCGCGTTCTTCTCGCGCCAGCCGCGCACGGCCACCGTGCAGGCGGCGACGCCGTGCAAGCTCTGGACGATGACGCCGCTGCGCTTTGGCGAACTCTCGAACCGCCAGCCGCAGGTCGCGCTCGAAGTCGCGCTGGCGCTGGGTGCGCTCGTGTCGCGACGGCTTGCCAACAAGCCCAAGCGCGTCGCGGTGACCTGAGCGCCGCCCGGGACCGTCCGTCCCCCTCAAGATGTAACACTGCTTTACTCCCTGGATTGCCCCACCTATCAATGAGCCGCTGAGCCGTCGTGCCGGACGGCTCGCTGCTGGAGGAGGCGACCCATGTGCAGACTGTGCGATCGAGGAATGCCGCAGGACCATTCCGGTCCACCGGGCGATGCTCCGGGCCCTTCACGGCGCAGTTTCCTGAAGGCCGGCGCGGGGACCGCGGCCGCGGCCGCCGGGCTGGGCCTGTTCGCCGAGCGCGCTGCCGCGGCGCAGGATGATGCGGACTACCCCAGGGACGGCGGCCGGTACGGACGGCGCTATGTCATCCGGGGCGGCCACGTCATGTCGATGGACCCGGACGTGGGCGACTTCGTCCAGGCCGACGTGCTGGTCGAGGGCAGGAAGATCCTCGCCGTCGGACCGCACCTGCCGGCGTACGGCACCGCGATCGACGCCCGCGGCAAGATCGTGATGCCCGGCTTCATCGACACCCACCACCACCAGTTCGAGACCGCGCTGCGCAGCTTCCTGGCCGACGGGCTGCTGTTCAACGACGGCAAGCCGCACGGCGCCATCAACTACTTCGACTACATCCTGGGCAAGTTCGCCCCGGTGTACCGGCCGCAGGACGTCTACATCAACGAGCTGTTCGGCGCGCTCAGCCAGCTCGACGCGGGTGTCACGACGGTGCACGACATCTCCCAGATCCACCACTCGCCGCAGCACTCCGACGCCGCGATCCGGGGCCTGGCCGATTCGGGGCGGCGCAGCGTGTTCGGCTACTTCGAGAGCGCGGGCAACGTCCCCGGCAACCAGTATCCGGCCGATGCCGCCCGCATCAAGGCGCAGTACTTCAGCTCCGACGACCAGCTCCTGTCCATGACCATGGGCGGCGAGATCTACCTGCCCGGTTTCGCGGTGGCCTGGGCGCTCGGCCGCCAGCTCGGCCTGCAGGTGGTGGCGCACATCGTCGGCAGCTTCGGCATGGGCCCGACCTTCGATTCGCTCGCCGCGTCCAACCAGTTCGGCTCCGACAACCTGTTCATCCACATGACCGGGATGTCCGACATGAGCTGGCAGAAGGTGAAGGATGCCGGCGCGGGCGTCTCGCTGGCCGTGCCGATCGAGATGAACATGCGCCACGGCATGCCACCCATTCTCAAGACGCTGGCCATGGGCATCCAGCCCTCGCTGAGCGTGGACGTGGAGTGCACCCTGACGGCCGACATGTTCACGCAGATGCGCAGCACCATGGCGCTGCAGAGGGCCTTCGTCAACCAGATGGCGCTGGAGCAGAACAACCCGCCCACCCTGCCGAACCTGCTGACCACGCGGGACGTGCTGCGCTTTGCCACGATGGAGGGCGCGCGCGACCTGCGGCTCGATCGCAAGACCGGCTCGCTCACGCCGGGCAAGGAGGCCGACATCATCATCCTCGACGCCGAGGCGATCAACGTGGCGCCGCTCAACGTCGTGCCGGGTGCCGTGGTGTCGCTGATGGAGCGCTCCAACGTCGAGACGGTGATCGTCGCCGGCAAGGTGCGCAAGTGGAAGGGCAGGCTGCTCGACGTCGACCTGCGCCGCCTGCGCCGGGACCTGGAGGCCTCGCGCGACTACCTCTTCAACGCGGCAGGCATCCCGCAGAACCTCTTCCGTCCCAACTGACGGCCGCGAAGGCGTCTTACGCCAGCAGCTTTTTCGCTTCCGCCGGGTCCAGCCCGTACATCTCGGCGAACTCGACCACCGTCTTGCCGCTGGCCCGGTAGGCGTTCTGCAGGGCTTCGCGGCGCGCGCTCTTCTGCGCCACGATGGCCAGGGCGTCCTCGAGCATCGAATGGACGTGGTCGTCGGGCGAGCCGAAGCGCTCGCGATAGGCTTCGCGGCTGAGCCCGGATGCTTCGATGGCGGCCGCCAGTTGCTCGACGGCCTGCTGGCGCGCCCGCTCCGGCGCCTTGCCGCTGCGGCGCTTGTACAGCTCCAGGATCGCGTGGTGCACGTGCTCCGGCGCGACCGGCTCCACCGGCCTGGCCTGCAGGTCGTGGCGGGGCAGGCCGGAGGCCACTGCCTCGAGGTAGCGGTTCGACCGCGTGTGCAGCCCGAGCGCCACCTTCAGCTCGGGCGCGGGCAGCGCCTCCGGGTGCGCCGCCACGAGGTCTTCGAAGACACCGAGCTTGAGGGGGAGGAAGCGGGCACCGAAGAGCCGCGGGTACAGCTCGAACAGCTTGTGGAGGAGGGGGTGCACCGGCCGGGGCGCCTTGCGTGCGGCGGCCTGCCGGCGCGGGGCCGGGGCGGTACCGGTCGAATCTTGGGTCGTGGTCATGTTCTGGGTGGACGGGTGCGCGCAGTGGTGCGGCGGGTCCCTTCTGGCAGCGAGCGGAGTGCCCGGAGGGTGCTCCATCGGCCGGGCGAAGCTGCCCCGATCGGAGTTCCTCACCGGCGGCCCCAGTTTAGTTGCAAAGCGCCGAAGCCCTTGGTCACCTCGGCGGGAGGTGCCGGCTCGTCCTTCCCGGAGCGGCTACCTCGTCGGAACGGGTGCGAGTATGCTGCCCGCTTTCTTATCAGAGGGAGCGAATGAACCAACCTGAATCACCCCGGAAGGCTTCCGCCTTCATGAAGGCGCTGAAGCCGAGCCCCCAGCTGGCTGCCGTGATCGGCCCCGATCCCGTGCCGCGCACCGAAGTCACCAAGCGGCTGTGGGACTACATCAAGCAGCACAAGCTCCAGAATCCCGCGAACAAGCGCAACATCCTGTGCGACGACAAGCTCAAGGCCGTCATGGGAAAGGACGAGGTCACGATGTTCGAGATGACGGGGCTCGTGGGCAAGCACCTGAACGCGACCTGAGCTGCGCGCCGGCTGACCCGATCGCGCGACGCTGGTGCGACCGCTTCAGCGGTAGCGCGAATCGTGCGGGTAGCGGTCGTACTGGTTCGCGACGCCGTCGCCGTCCCGGTCGTACGACGGACCCATGGCGTAAGTGCCCGCGACGCTGCCGTAGGGGATCAGCTGTCCGTTCTGCTCGATGTAGAGCGGCTGGTTGTTGGCCCCGAGGTAGACGGTCCGCCCCCATTGGTCACGGTAAGTGCCGAACTGGTCGAGCGGAACGTGCCGGCCGGCGGCATCCACCTGGAAGCGGCGCCCGTAGGCGTCGGTGTAGACGGTGCCGATGGGCGCGGCCGACGGGGTGGGGCTGTACGGGATGCCGAAGATGCGCGAGATGGTGTTCCCCACGCTGTCGATCACGTCGGCCTGCGCAACCCCGCCGACGGCGAGCGCAGACACCGCAATGGCGGACAAGATGAACTTCTTCATGAGCTGCTCCTGCGCGGAACGTTCCGCATGCAGTCATTGCAGCCGCAAGCGCGGACGAAGGGCAGCGGCGCTTCGGCCGACGCAGTGTGCGCCGATTCCTGCCCGGCCGTAGGTGTCGCCGGCTGAGCGCTGGCTCACACCCCGGAGTGCCACAGCGCCGCAAAGAAGTGACACGTGGTTCCCCCGAGCACGAACAAATGCCAGATGAAGTGCGCGTAGCGCAGCTTCGCGTCGAACAGGAACACCACGGCGCCGGCGGTGTACGACAGGCCGCCCGCCACCAGCCACATGATGCCGGCCGGTGCCATCCGCTCCACCAGAGGCGCGGCGGCGATCAGCGCAACCCATCCCATCGCCACGTACAGCCCGGTCGACCCCAGCGGGTGCTGCAGGCGATTGAACAACTTCGCGGCGACGGGTCAGGACATCGTATCCATGACGACACGCGACATGAACCGGCCGCCCGGCGCGGCCAGCGTGTATCGTGCAGCCCAGACGTGCTCTCTTCGCCGGCCAGCTTCGACCGGGCAATCCCTCAAGGATCAATTCCATGGCCTCCAAGAAACCCCCGACCACCGGCGCAGCGGAAACAGAGGCTGAAACCCGGCTGCGAGACGCGCAGGCCAGGATGAAGGCCGCCGGTGACCGGCTCGCCGCCATCGTCGCCGCAACCAGCCGCCTCGGCGCGACCCCGGCGGAGCGCAGGCTTGCGCAGTCGGAACGGAAGAAGGTCGATCGCGAATTGCAGGACGCCAGGCGCCTGCTGCAGGAGGCGCAAGCGGCGGCGCCGGCGACCAAGGCGAGCGGCGCCCGCTGAAGGAGCGCACTCCGGCGGTAACTCCTTGGCACGAAATTCGACGTCGAATTCTGGTATTCACTGCTTCTTCGGGCAGCGACCGCTCTCCTCAAGGAGCGCGACTTTCCATACGATGTTCCCTTCCTAGCCGGGAACTGGTCCCCATGCCTGTCGCCCGGACAGGGTGAGGATCCACTTCCATTCATGCGCGCATGCCGTCTGGTGCGTGCCTCCAGTCAGAGGCAGTACTTATTCGGGAGCCGTGTTGATGGACGACAGGAAGGCTGGCCCCAGTGCAGGACAGGGAGGCGCCGACACCTTTGCGGTCAAGGCGCCGACGCTGTCCTTGCCCAAGGGCGGCGGGGCCATCCGCGGCATCGGCGAGAAGTTCGCGGCCAATCCCGTCACCGGCACCGGCACCCTGTCGGTGCCCATTGCCACCTCCCCGGGACGTGGCGGCTTCGGGCCCCAGTTGTCCCTCACCTACGACTCGGGGGCCGGCAACGGCCCCTTCGGCTTTGGCTGGAGCCTGGCAGCGCCGGCCATCACGCGCAAGACCGACAAGGGCTTGCCGCAATACCGCGATGCCGAAGCGTCCGATGTCTTCATGCTCTCGGGCGCGGAAGACCTGGTTCCCGTTCTGGTCCAGGCCGCCGGGCAATGGCAGCGCCCAGCGCCGCAGCCCTGCCGCGTCGGCAATGAGGACTACGTGGTCGACAGCTACCGTCCCCGCATCGAAGGGCTGTTTGCCCGCATCGAGCGCTGGACGCACAGCAATGGCAGCGTGCACTGGCGATCGATCTCCAGGGACAACATCCTCACGCTGTACGGCAAGGACGACGACTCCCGCATCTGCGACCCCGAGCATCCCGGCCGCGTCTACAGCTGGTTGATCAGCGAAAGCCGCGACGACAAGGGCAACGCGGTGCTCTACGACTACAAGCGCGAGGACGGCGAGGGCATCGACCCGGCGCGGGCGCATGAGCGCAACCGGGGCGGCAGGACCGACATCCGGCGCACCGCCCAGCGTTATCTCAAGCGAATCCGGTACGGCAACCGCCACACCCTGCTGGACGCGGGCGGCGTGCGTCCGCCGCACCTGGGCGCCGCGCAGCTCGCTTCGGTGGAGTGGATGTTCGAGGTGGTCTTCGACTACGGCGAGCACGACGCACTGGAGCCGCGCCCGCGGGACACCGGGGCCTGGGCCCGCCGGCCCGATGTGTTTTCGAGCTACCGCGCCGGTTTCGAGCTGCGCAGCGCGCGCCTGTGCCGGCGGGTGCTGATGTTCCATCATTTCGAAGGCGAGCCGGGGGTGGGCCGCGACTGCCTCGTGCGCTCCACCGACTTCGCCTACCTGGACGAGCAGGACCGCATCTACACCTTCCTGCGGCAGGTCACGCAAAGCAGCTACCAGCGCAGGCAGGGGCAGGGCGGGGCCGGGTACGAAAAGCGCAGCCTGCCACCGCTCGAGTTCGAATACACCCGCCCGGTCGTCCAGGGCACGGTGGAAGAAATCGATCCCTCGAACCTCGACAACCTGCCCATGGGCGTGGACGACGGCGCCTACCAGTGGACGGACCTGCATGGAGAGGGCATCCCGGGCGTCCTCACCGAGCAGGCCGGTGCCTGGTACTACAAGCGCAACCTCAGCCCGCGGGCAGGCGGGTCCGTCGCGTTCGCGCCGACGGAATGCGTGCTGACGCGTCCCAGTGCATCCTTGGGCGAGGCCCGGTTCATGGACCTGGCCGGCACCGGGCAACCGGACCTGGTGGTGATGGAAGGCCCCACGCCGGGCTTCTTCGCGCATGACACCGCGGAGGGCTGGCTGGCGTTCCGTCCCTTCGGCTCGCGGCCGAACCGCGACCTGCGCGATCCCGATCTCCGCTTCGTCGATCTCGATGGCGACGGCCAGGCCGACGTGCTGGTTTCGGAAGACGAGGCACTGGTCTGGCATGCCTCGCTGGGCGAAGAGGGCTTCGGGCCGGCGCGCCGCGTCCTGCAGGCCCTCGACGAGGAGAAGGCGCCGCGCCTGGTGTTTGCCGATGGCACGCAATCCATCTACCTCTCGGACATGTCCGGCGACGGGCTGGCCGACCTGGTGCGCATACGCAATGGCGAGGTCTGCTACTGGCCCAACCTCGGCTACGGCCGTTTCGGCGCCAAGGTCAGCATGGACCACGCGCCGCATTTCGACCACCCCGACCAGTTCGACCAGCGCCGGATCCGGCTGGCGGACATCGACGGCAGCGGCAGCACCGACCTGGTCTACCTGCATCGCGATGGCGTGCGGCTCTATTTCAACGAGTCGGGCAACGGCTGGAGCGCGACCCGCCCGCTGCCCGTCTTTCCCCGGGTGGACGATCTGGCCAGCGTCGTGCTGGCGGACTTGCTGGGCAACGGCACCGCCTGCCTGGTCTGGTCCTCCTCCCTGCCGGGCGAAACGCGCCGCCGGATGCGGTACGTGAACCTGATGGGGGCGCACAAGCCCCACCTGCTGGTGCAGACCCGCAACAACCTGGGCGGGCAGACCGAGGTGGAGTACGTCACTTCCACCCGCTTCTACCTGCAGGACCGGCTCGCGGGCCAGCCCTGGATCACCAGGCTGCCCTTTCCCGTGCACGTGGTGGCGCGGACCACGGTCCATGACCAATGGCGCGGCACGCGCTTCAGCAGCACCTACAGCTACCACCACGGCTACTTCGACGGCGTCGAGCGCGAGTTCCGGGGATTCGGGCGCGTGGAACAGGTGGACGTGGAGAGCTACGGGGAGTTTGCGCAAGGCAATGTCGCCAGCCCGTACATCACGAGCCAGCACGAGCTTTACCAGCCGCCGGTGAAGACCGTCACCTGGTACCACACCGGCGCGGCCCAGGAGCGTGAACGCATCCTCCCGGCCTTGAAGCAGGAGTACTTCGCGGTACCGGGCTTCGCCGAGCATGCGCTGCCCGAGCCCGCGCTCTCCCCCGCGGAGTTTTCCGCCGGGGAATGGCGCGAGGCGGCACGCGCCTGCAAGGGCACGGTGTTGCGCCAGGAGGTGTTCGAGCTGGACGTGGATGCGCTCGCGCAGGGGCGAGCGCTGCCCGTGCGCCTGTACACCACGGCGTACCACAACTGCGACATCCGCCGCCTGCAGCCGCAGGGCCCCAACCGTCACGCCGTGTTCCTGGTGTCGCAGAGCGAAGCCGTCACCTACCACTACGACCTCGACCTGCGCCAGCCGATCCCCGCGCCCGACCCGCGTGTCGCGCACACCTTGAACCTGAGCTTCGACGCCTATGGCCGGGTGTTGCAGTCGGTGGCCGTGGTGTATCCACGCCGGACTCCTCACGCGGATGCCACGCTGGATCCGGCGCAGGTGGCGCTGATACGCGCGGTGCAGGGGGAGCGTCACCTGGCGTACCACGAGACCCGCTTCACCGCCGAACTGCCGGCCGATCCGCATCGTCACCGCTTGCCTGCGCCCGGTGAAGTCCTGAGCCATGAGTTGACGGGCGACGACCACGGCTCCGGCTTTCATCCGGCGGCCGGCGCCTTCTTCCGGCTCGCCGACTTCAGGGCCTTCGCACTGGGTGCGAGCGCGCCCGGGCAGGGCACGCGGCCCGTCACGCCGCTGGCCTATCACCAGCAGCCCACCGGCCGAAGTGCGCACATGCGCCTGGTCGAATGGGTGCGAACGCTTTACTGGAAGGACGACCTGAGCGGTCCCGAGGCTTTCGGGGCCCAGGGCTGGCTGGGCCTGCCCTACGAGACCTGCAAGCTCGCGTTGACGACCGATCTGCTGGCCAGGGTGTTCGGCACCAGGCTGACCCCCGAAGTCCTGGCAAGGCTGAACAGCTCCAGCCTCTCGGGCTACACGCCGGGCACGTCCCTGTCGGCCGGCCTGGCCGGCCAATGGTGGGTGCGTTCCGGTATCGCGGGTTTCGCCGGAGACGCGGCCCGGCATTTCTACCTGCCGCAGGAGTACACCGACCCTTTCGGCAACCGGACCACGCTGGAATACGACCCGCGGGACCTGCATGTGCGCGCCAGCACCGACGCGCTGGGCAACACCAGCAGCGTGGCGAGGTTCGACTGGCGCGTCCTCGCGCCCTGCGAGATGGTCGATGCCAACGGCAACCACAGCGAGGTGGTGTTCGACGTGCTGGGCCTGCCGGTGGCCGCGGCCATCAAGGGCAAGGCGCGGGGCAATGGCGTGTGGGAGGGGGACGACCTCTCCGGTTTCGGCTTCGCGCAATGCAACCCTTCCCCGCAGGCGGTGGAGGCATTCTGTGCCGGCGCGGTGATGGATGAAGCGACCGCCAGGGCCTGGCTGGGGCGGGCGAGCACGCGCTTCGTCTACCACTTCGGAGGCGTCCAGGGCCAGTGGCAGCGGCGCATGTCCGGCGCCTGCAGCATCGTGCGCGAGGAGCATCGGAACGCGGGCAGTCCCTTGCAGGTTTCGCTGGAGTGCTCCGACGGATCGGGCAGCGTGCTCATGCGGAAACAGCAGGCGGAGCCGGATCCGGATACCGGCGCGGCACGCTGGATCGTCAATGGGCTCACGGTCCTGAACAACAAGGGCAAGCCCGTCAAGCAGTACGAGCCGGACTTCAGCCCGGTTTTCGGCTGCGAACTGCCGCAGGCTCACGGCGTCACCTCGGTCACCTATTACGACGCGGCCGGGCGCGTGGTGCGTGTCGAAATGCCGGACGGCACCTTCAGCAGGGTGGAGTTCTCGCCCTGGTTCAGCCGCAGCTTCGATGCCAACGACACCGTGCTCCAGAGCGCCTGGTACCGCAAGCACGGCCGCGACCGTTTCGATCCGGACCGTCCCTTGCCGGTCAATCCGGCCACCGGGCAGCTCACGGCGAATCCCGACGAGCGCGCGGGCTGGCTGGCCGCCCAGCACGCCGACACGCCGGCCGAGACCCATTTCGACAGCCTGGGCCGCGAGGTGATCGCGATCGCCCACAACCGCGCCGGCGGAGTGGACGAGAAGTACCTGACGTACACCCGGCTCGACGCCGAGGGCAAACCGCTGTGGGTGCGCGATGCGCGCGGCAACCTGGTCATGCAGTACATCAGCCCCGCGAAGGCGAACGACGATCCGGACGACGACTTGCCGGCCACCGCGGTGCCTTGCTACGACATCGCCGGCAACCTGCTCTTCCAGCACAGCATGGACGCGGGGGAGCGCTGGATGCTCATGGACGCCGCGGGCAAGCCCATGCTGGCGTGGGACGCGAACGACCAGGGGCCGGGGACGGCGCTGGAGCAGCGCGCCTACCGGACGGACTATGACGCGCTGCATCGGCCGGTGGCCCAGTGGCTCACGATCGACGGCGGCGCCCCCGTCCAGATCGAGGCCTTCGAGCATTGCGACACGGTGCGGCCCCGGGGCGCCGCGGACCTGGACGATGCGCGGGTCCGCAACCTGGTCGGCCAGGCCGTGCGGCACTACGACGCCGGCGGCCTGGCCACGGTCGAACGCATCGACCTGTGCGGCAAGCCCGGCCATGTCACGCGCACGCTGGTTCGCCCGGACGCCAACCGGGCGACCGGACTGGTGGACTGGAGCGGCGACCGCACGACGGCGCTGGAGGCCGAGACTTTTCACCAGATGACCCGCTACGACGCGCTGGCGCGCATGACGAGGCTCCATGGCTGGCACCGCGGCGCCGGCAGCCGGGTGGCGGTGTACCTGCCCGCGTATGGCAAGCGTGGCGTCCTGAGCAGCGAGCGCCTGATCGTCGGGGCGGTCAAGCGGGATCAGGGCGAAGGGCATGACGGGGGGATCGACCAGCCGGCGATCGTTGCCATTCGCCACGACGCCAAGGGCCAGCGCGAATACCTCGAGTTGGGCAACGGCGTGCGCACGGTCTACGACCACGACCCCGAGACCTATCGCCTGGTGCGCCTGCGGTCCACGCGCGGCGTGAGCGAGACGTGCGGGCAGGGCAGGACCTCGCTGTTCCGGGACAACGGGGTGCTGCAGGACCTGCACTACAGCTACGACCCCGTGGGCAACATCTGCGAAGTCCGGGACGACGCCATCGCAACGGCGTATGCGGGCAACGAGCGGATCGATCCCGTCAGCCGCTACGCGTACGACGCGCTCTATCGCCTGGTCGAAGCCAGCGGGCGAGAGCATGCGGCAGCGGGCGGGCAGGAGCAGGCGCCCCAGGTCGAATCACTGCCTTGCGTGGCGGACAACACCTTTCGCACCTACGCGCAAAGCTACCGCTACGACGCGGTCGGCAACATCGTGCGCATGCAGCATCGCGCGCGGGACGGCAACTGGACGCGCCACTATCGATACGCCTTCGACGACCTTGCCAGCCAGCCCGCGAGCAATCGGCTGTGGCGCACCTGGCAGGGCAGCGACCACTGGAACGATGGCAACGCGTCGCAGAAAGTCGCCTACCGGCACGACGCGCACGGCAGCATGCTCAACCTGGGAAGCGTGCCGCAGGAATTCCGGCTGCGCTGGGATCACCGCGACATGATCGCGTCGATCAACCTGGGCAACGGTTTTGCCCATTACCAGTACGGCTCCGACAAGCAGCGCACCCGCAAGTGGATAGACCGCCGCGTGCAGTCGACCGGCGGCAACACGCAGGACATCACGCAGGAGCGCATCTACCTGGGCGGGCTGGAGATCTACCGCCAGCGGGTGAACGGCGTCGTGAAGCAGGAGATCGAGACCCTGCACCTGTTCGACGGCGGGCAGCGGCTGCTGATGGTCGACCAGGTCCATGACGCCGTCTCGGGCGACACCACCCTGCTGCGCTACACGCTGGGCAACCACCTGGGTTCGTCGACGCTGGAACTGGACGAGCAGGCGCGGCTGATCTCCTGCGAGGACTACCACCCGTACGGCACCAGCGCCTATCGGGCGGGGCGCAGCGAGGCGGAGGTCAAGCGGAAGCGGTATCGGTATACGGGGATGGAGAGGGATGAGGAGAGTGGGCTGAGTTACCACTCGGCGAGGTATTGCCACCTTGCGATCGGAAGATGGATCGCTTCTGACCCCTTGGGGATTGCCGACTCGGTCAACGGGTATCTGTATGCCCAGGCAAACCCGATCCAGGTCGTCGATCCTACGGGGATGTTCGTCGAGGAGTTCTACCTCTCGCACACGAGCCAGCCGAAGAAGGAAAGCGGCCAACAGGAGGAGCCGGAATTCAGCCTTTCGCTGATGAGTCCTGAGAAGTTGTCGGACATGACTCCGGAAGAGAGGAAGTCCTGGTACATCAAGACGCTTGCGCCTTACCAGTCGGCTCTCAATAGTTCTGCGCAGCGGCATAACGTTCCGCCTCAATTGGTGGCTACGGTCATCCTGAATGAACTGGCGGATATAGGTATGAAGGACTTGCTTCAGGAGATGCTCCCCGTCCAGAACGGCTCGATTGGCATTGCCCAGATACAGGTCCAGACCGCGGTTGACTTTGGTTTGGTTGATGTCAAAGAGGACGAGGTTGAAAAGTACCGTGAAGAAAACGCCGTTCACGGGAAGCTGGAACGCGAAGGATCCGAGGAGGACATGGTGGTTCGGCCCAGTCGCGATGCTGCAGTCCGAGCCCTTATCGCCGACAAGCTGAAGAAGCCGGAGATCGCGATCGAGGCGGCGGCCCGGAGGGTCGAGCAGCTGCTGTCCAAAGCGGTGAACAGCCCGGGCAAGTTCTCGCGGGAGTTCCTGTTCGATCCGCCCCCTCCAGGGGTCACCAACATCTATGACCGAGTCGATGCGGGCGGCAGCAAGCAGCAAAAGGACAAGGAGCGGCGGCTGGCCAATCTCATAACGGCTGCCTACAACTCGCCAGATATTCTCCATGCGATAGATCCGGGAGACCCGTTCGACATCGACAAACCTGCGCCGTATCCCAATGGGCGAATTCATGGAGTGAATTCAAGGTTCATTTCCGATGAACTCTTCATCTTCAATTTGTTCCACTGATCGCCGGCGGTCATGCGATGGATGGGATATCGAGGGGCGCGCCACGCGACGCCGGCACCGTGGCGAGCAGCGATGTCAAGGTTCGACAAGTTACTTCGAAAGAGAAGCATGCACCCGATCACCGCCCCCATCAAACACAACGACCGCGGTCCGCTCGCCGGCAACCTGATCGAGTGCCTGCTCTTTCTCATCGACCAAGGCGTCGTCAGGACCATTCCGTTCGCGCCGCGGCCCAGCCCGGAAGAACTCAAGGAGCTTGCCGGGAAGGCGCGCCAGGAAGGCGCGGACCAGTGGTTCGGCGAGGCCGCGCAGCGCCTGGTTTTCGACCTCCAGCTGCAGCAGGGCCTGGGAGATCACCTGCGCGGCCAGGTGGATGCCGCGACGGCCGACTGCCTGAATGCCTTGCTGAAGAAACACGGTGCGCCGCTGGAGGAGGGTTACCGCATCAGCGGCACCGTTCGCGATGCGGACCGCAACGCGATCGCCGGCGCCCTCGTGACGGCGTGGGATCGTGACCTGCGCAAGCTGCAGCTTCTCGGACAAGCCAGGACGGACGAGGCCGGTGCCTATGCCATTGCCTACGACCGCTCCCACTTCGCGCGCGCGGACGCCAGCACCCGCAAGGCCCCCTGGTTGATCGTCGAGGCGAAGCCGGCCGACGATGCGGCGGAGGCGGTGCGGGTCGAGATCCCCTCCGCCCAGGCGCAAGCTGTGCAGACCGTCCACCTCACCCTTGCCGGCGCCGGAGCAGGACCCAGCGAGTGGCAGAGAGTAGGAGACGCCGTGCTGCCCTTGCTCGCGGGCCAGGGCGGGGCCGCGGGCCCGGTCGTGGGCACGCATGAAGCGGTGCGCGACCTGTTCCCGGCCGAACTCAACGCAAGCGACCTGGACTTCATCGAGGCGGAGACCGGGTTGAGCCGCGCGGCGCTGGATGCGTGGGCCGCCGCCAGCCGCATCGTGCAGGAGATGTTCTCGGTGCTGCAGCCAGCCGCGCCCGAGCGGCTGGAAGTCTTGCGCCAAGGGGGTTGGCCCTACACCCATGCGCTGGTGCGCCAGCACCTGGGGGACCACCTCGACGCGGTGCTGCAGAAGAAGCCGGAAGCCTGGTCGCTCGCATGGTCCGCGGCGCTGGCCGCGAGGCAGGTGCCCGACCTCGATGAAAAGGTCGTTGCCGGCGTGGCGGAGGCCCTGGAATGGGTGCACAAGCTGCGCCTGCTGGACCCGGGCAGGCCGGCTGCGAGCCCGCTGGCCCAGGTGCTGGCTTCCACGAAAGTTCCGGTTCCGCAGGACGTGGCGCTGACGGCCCTGCCCATCCTGCAGCAGCAAGGCACGGAGAACCCGGACGCCCTGCTGCAGCTGCACGAGCAGTACCCCGCGCAGGGAGCGGCCATCAACGCCCTGGTGCGCGGTGTGCGCGTGCATCGGCTGGTGGGCGGGCATGCCGGCCTGCTGCGCGAGCTCAATGCCAGGCTCGATGGCGATTCGGACTCGATCGCTCCGCTGGCCCGCCTGGCGGTGGGCGAGTGGACCGAGGCGGCCCGGCTCGCCGGCGTGGGCGTGGAACAGGTCCTGCCCATGCAGATCAGGATGGAGGCGCAGCACCCGCTGGTGGCGCTGCAGGCGCGCATGGAACAGGGCCGCCTGGCCTTGCCGGACGAGACCCGCGAGGCGGTGGCCACCCTCATGAAGGACGACGCGGGCAAGGTGGAATCGCTGTTCCAGGGCAAGACCCGCATCGTCGACAAGCAGGCGCTCGGTGAGGGCGAGCAGGTGCTGAAGAACCTCGGCACCTTCGGGCGGCTCGGCGTGGGCATGGAACTGGGCGCCCGCCTGATCAAGGCGGGCATCGGGACGCCCGCCGTCGCCATGCAGTACGGGCGCGAACACCTGCGCGAGATCCTCCACGAGCAGGATGCGGACGAGGATGTCGTCGCGACGGTCGACGCTTTTCGCGAGCGCATCGAGGAATACGTCGAGGGCGGGCGGGAGCTCACCATCAGGACCGGCAACTCCTACTTCGTGCCGGCCGGCATGTACGAGTTGCCGGATCCCCTGCCACCCGAGGCGCGCGAAAATCTGCCGACCATCCCGGGCCTCTTTGGCAATCTGGACGACTGCGCCTGCCGGTCCTGCGAGTCCATGCTGGGACAGCCGGCCTACCTGGTCGACCTGCTGGAGCTGCTGCGCAAGAAGCCGTCGCCGGCGGCACGGGCGCCACTGGACGTCCTGCAGGAACGCCGTCCGCACATCTTCACCATGGAGCTGGATTGCGAGAACGCCGAAACGCCGGTGCAGCACATCGACCTGGTGCTGGAGATCCTGGAGGAGGCGGGACGCGGCATGGCGGGCCGGGAGATCTACGAAAGCCTGGCGGTCCAATGCTTCCCATGGGGGCTGCCGTTCAACCGGAGCCGGGCCACCGCCAATGCCTATCTCGCCAGGCTGGGCGTCGAGCGCGCCGCCCTGCTGCGGCTCCTCCGGGGGTGGGTGGAGCCCGAGCGATGGGCGGCGGAACTCCTGGACGTCGCCTACGACTCCGGGCGCTCCGTGGAATGGGATCGGCTCACGGCCGATCGCCCCACGGGCGGCCGCCGCGGCCATGAGCTGTGGGAGCTTTACGGCCTGGTGGACGGCCTGGGCAATGTGGCCGTGCACGACCCCGTCTCGGGGGAGGATCTGCGCGGCAAGCGGGTCGAGGAGGTGGCCAGGCGGATCTCGGTGCTGCTGGATCGCACCGGCCTGGAACTCGAAGCGTTCGAAAGCTTGCTGGCGACGCAGTACGTGGGCCGCTGGACGATCGTCAACCGCGCCCAGTGCAAGACCAGCGAGATGAGCCTGGGCACCGGGACGAATGCGCTGGAGACCTGCCTCCATCGCATCTACCGGATGGTGCGCCTGTCCAGGAAGCTGCCCGGGTGGTCCTTCGCCGAACTCGATGGCGCCTTCACCATCGGCCAGGGTGCCAATCCGCTCGGCGACAAGGAACTGGTCATGCGGGTGGCGACGCTGAACCGGATGGCCGATCGCCACCACGTTCCCGTCGCCACGCTGCTGGCATTGCCTGGTTCGCTGGGCGCGCTGTATTCCGCGGTGGGCCTGCGACCGGTCCACGCCGGCCTCCTCCAGCGCATGACGGGGTGGACCGGCACTGCGACGCCGGTGGACTGGGAGGGTCTCGATCGCCTGCTGGCCGTGCGCACGCGGATCGACCAGATCGGGCTGGCCGTCGAGGACCTGGCCTGCGCCTTCCTGCCCCGGGCGGACATCGAGGCATTGCTGCAGCCCTTGCCGCGCCAGTTCGGCCGGCGCGAGCAGATCGACCGTGTCCTTGCCGGCATCCGGAGCCGCCTGCGTGAGGTGGCGGCCATTGCGCCCGACGTGCCGCTCGCGAGGCAGGTCCACCAGCTTCTGAGCGAGGTGGTCGGTGCGGACGCCGCCGCATTCGTGGTGCATGCGATGGAAGACGCCGCTGCGGTACCGGCAGTACCGCTGGAGGCCGGGCGCAGGGACCGCGCCGTCGCCCTGCTGAGCGATGCGCCGGCGGGTCCGCGCGGCCTGGGCCAGTGGCGGCCCTTGCTTTCGCAGGCCGATGCCGGTGCGTTGCTGGCCGGATCCAGCAACGCAGGCGGCCATCCATCTGCCGGCGACAGGTTCACGGCGCTCCTGACCGCGGCATGGCCCGTGCGGCGCGAACGCGCGCTGGTGGCCGCCGTGAGCGAGTCGATGGAGATCACGCAGTCCGAAGCGGTCGCCCTGTTGACGGATCGCCTGCTGCTCGACCCGGCCGCGAACCAGCCGGAACAGGCGCAGCAGCTGTTCCTGCACCAGGACTTCTGGGGGACGGGAGGCAGCGTGGCCCCGTCGCTGTGGAAGTGGGCCGACCGGCTGCATCGCCTGCTGTCATTCAAGGCCACGATCGGCGCGGCCCGCTTCGACATCGTCGCGTCGCGAATGGAATGGCGGCGTGTTCTCGCGGCGGACCCGTCGACCGGGTTGAACGCGGAGCAGCAGCGCCTGCTCGACTGGCTCTGGCTGGGCGGGGATGAGCGCCTTGCGATACCGGCACTCGGGGCCACGCTGGAAGTCCTGGACCGGCCCGCGGCGACCCTGGCGCAGGCCCTTGCGCCGGTCGCGCGAAGGTTCGAGCTGCCGGATGCGCAGACCCAGGCCATCGCCCTCGTGGCGGGGTTGTCGGATCCCGCGGGCCTGCGCGAAGCGGGGACCCTCGTGCGCCTGTACGAGTTGCTGGTGCTGGCGAAGACGCTCGGTGCCGACGCGGATCGCCTCGGGCGGCTGGCGGACGACAGCAATGCTTCCTCCCTGGAGGCCATGAAGGCCCTGGCGCAGACGGCGCTCGGGCTCGACGCCGCCGCGTGGCCGCCGGTGCGCCGGCAGATCGAAGACCCGGTCCGCCAGCAGCGCCGCGACGCCCTGGTCGCCTACCTGGTGCACATGCGCCCGGCCTGGCGCAATGCCAACGACCTGTACGAGCACTACCTCATCGACCCATTGGTCGGCCCGTGCCTGACGACCACCCCGATGCTGGAGGCGATCTCGGCCACGCAGCTGTTCGCGCAGCGCGTGCTGTTCGGGCTGGAGGCCGGCGTCAAGGCCAGCCAGGCGCTGCAGCAGCAATGGACCTGGATGCGCAACTACCGCGTGTGGGAAGCCAACCGCAAGGTCTACCTGTTCCCGGAGAACTGGCTGTATCCGGAGTTGCGCGACGACAAGTCGTCGAGTTTCAGGCGGCTCGAGTCAAGGCTGGGCCAGGGCGCGCTGGACGCGGACCTGGCCGACGAGGCGTTCGGGGCCTTCCTCGACGACGTCGCGCAGATGGCGCAGCTCGAGGTGTTGGGACTGTACGAAGACGCGCGCGACGGCAGGCGGGCCTTGTTCGTCGTCGGTCGAACGTCCAATCCCCCTTACTCGTACTACTGGAGGAAATGCGCCGACTTCGGCAGCCGCTTCATGGAGTGGTCGGCCTGGCAGCAGATCGAGCTCGATCTCCAGGGGGACCATGTCCACCCTTTCTTCTTCGCCGGGAAGCTGTATGTCGCGTGGCTGGTGTTCAGGCAAGCGGCTTCCGAGCAGAAGAAATCCGCCGTGACGGTTGCATGGTCATGTCTCGAGGGGCTCCAGTGGCGCAAGCCGCAAGTGTGCCGGGAACAGGTCGACATACCGACCTATGCATTCCAGATGCTGGAGTCGAGCCTGGTGATGCGTTGCCAGGTGACGGACCAGGCCGCCAATCTCACCCTCTACCTGCGGTCCGAACTCGCGGGCACCGAGGCGCAAGCGAGCCAGGGGATAGTCTCCACCTCGACCGTCGACCTGGATGACCGCAAGCGAGACGAGTTCAACGCGAGATGCATGAGGGAGCAGCATCATTCGTTCGGCCAGATCGTCATCCCCGCCCACGATGCGTCGCCGACGCAGGTGCGCGGCGGCTCGGACGGGCAGCCGCGCGGCGCGCACCTCATCGGGGCGGTGCTGATCGTGACCTGGGAGGTGTGGATCAAGGCGAGATCGCGAGAGTCGGGTTCCGGCTATGTCCGGCTGAACTCGGATCGCCTGTCGCAGGTCAAGCTGCGCATTCTTGCGGAAACCGCGGATGGCGTCCCGTTCTTCTCGCAAGGCATCGAAGACGCCCTCGGCGCATGGGTGGCGGACGCCGGCGGGCAATCCATCCCCGACCTGCGCTTCCGACTGCGGACGAACTCCGGGACAGGGACCTGCGCGGACCTCCAGGTGGGCGGGGTGCCGGCGGGCAAGCAGGCCAGCGTCCACCTCACGCTGGTCTGCGACTTCGACGCGAACAGCCCGGACATGCCTTTCCTGGACGCGCTGGGCATCAACGCCCGGTCGGAGTTCGTCCCCTTCAACCAGTTCCGCATCCGCTCCAACCAGCTTGGCAGCTGGCTGCACGCAAGCGACCACCGCGACAACCTGGCCCTGCTCGACCGATGCAGCGTCCTGCAGAACAGCCAGGTGGGAACGGCGATGCCCTTGTACCTGCGGGGGGCGGACAACGTCCCCGCCATCTCGCCTTTCTCGCCGGTCCCGCCCCACCGGATCGACGGCCTCTACCGGGTGCTCGGGGCGTCCTCCTCGCGTCCTCCCGCGGCGGCCCCCGACACCTGGTACTTTCGCGACGAAAGCGACGGCTGCTTCCTGGACGTGTCGGGCGATGGCGTGTCCCGCTACCGGGCCGTCACGGCCTATGCGGCCAGTTTCAACGACGCGTCCCAGTATCCGGAACGCTGGGGCGCGGGGCGCAGCCTCGATGCGCTCAGCGAGCGCGATCCGACCTTCGGCGCCGACGGCTTGCCGGACCTCGATCCCGCGTACGTGACGGCCAGCTGGCAGGAGCAGCTCGCCGGGAAGTGGGCGTGGGACGCGCGTGCGCCTTACGGTTGCTACAACTGGGAGGTCTTCCTGCACGCGCCGCTGATGGTGGCCGACCAGCTTTCCAAGCAGCACAAGTTCGAGGAGGCGGAGCGCTGGCTGCGCTGCATCTTCGACCCGACCTCGGCAACGGATGGCAGCGATGCCACGCGTTTCCTGAAGTTCCGCGGGTTCAGGAATCTCGACCTGAGGCGCAAGGTGGTCGATGACCTGAAGGCGCTGGCCCAGACCGCGTCGGGGCACTACACCGAAGCGGATGTGGAGGCTGTCGAAACCATCATCCTTCGCTGGCGGGAAGCGCCGTTCCGGCCGTTCGTGGTCGCCAGGGGCCGCCAGCTGGCCTTCCTCTGGCGAACGCTGTTCGCCTACCTGGACAACCTGGTTGCCTGGGCCGACAGCCTGTACCGCCGGGACACCCGCGAGTCGAACAACGAAGCGATGATGCTGTACGTGCTGGCGCAGAAGATCCTGGGACACCGGCCTGTGCGCCACCCGGGAACGTCGGCGCGGCCTGCCCTGACCTATGCAGGCCTTCAGGGGAAGCTGGACGCCTTCTCCAACTTCTGGATCGACGTGGGCAGCCGTGGGCGCGCTCCCAGGTATCGCGGCGGCAGACTGGTCTCCAGGCCCCCGGCGAGCTCCGCCGGCATGCTGCTCTTCTGCATGCCTGCCAACGACAAGATCGCGGGCTACTGGGCGACCGTGGACGACCGGCTTTTCAACCTGCGTCATTGCCGCAATATCGAAGGTGTCCAGAGGAACCCGCCGTTCGTGGACGCGCCGATCGACCCGGCGCTGCTGGTTCGCGCCGTGGCGGCAGGGCTCGACCTGGGCTCCGTGGTCAGCGGGCTGTACGCGCCGGCGCCGCACTATCGCTACATCCATCTCGCATCGCGCGCGACCGAGCTGGCGGCGGAGGTCAGGGCCTTGGGTGCGGCCATGCTGGCCGCCATGGAGAAGCGCGATTCGGAACAACTCGTCCAACTGCGCTCCAGCAACGAAATCAGCCTGCTCAAGCTCGCCGGCGACGTTCGCAAGCTCCAGGTATCGGAGGCGGAAAGCCAGCTGGTCGCCTTGCGCGTGACCCGCAAGTCCGCTGAAGCGCGCTATGGACAGTACCAGCGCTTGCTGGGCAGGAACGGGCCCACCCCGACGGAGGGAAGCACGGTCGGCGAAGAGTCGATGCTGGGGAACGTCAGCAAGGGCCTGGCCAGCGGTCGTTCGGACCTTGGCTTGATCCAGGAAGAAAACCTGCAGTACGGGAGCCTGCAGGACTCCAGCATCCGGTCGGAGTTCGCGGGCGTGACCAAGGTCGCGTCGGGGGCGTTCCATGCGGCATCGAGCATCTCGGATCCTCCGGGGATCGCGCATCGCGCGTTTTCCGGACTGGGGCATGCGGCTTCGGCGGCCGGCGACGGCCTGTCGCTGGAATCGCAGAAGTTGCGCGTCATGGCGGACAGGCAGAGCATGCTGGGCGGCCACCTGCGCCGGCGCGACGAATGGGCGTTCCAGAGCAACCAGGCGCTCAGGGAACTGCGGCAGATCGACAAGCAGATCCTCGCCAGCGAGATCCGCATCAGGATCAGCCAGAAGGAGTTCGACCACCACGTCGAACAGGTGGAGCAGGCGCAGGCCGTGGACGAGGTGATGCGCAGCAAGTTCACCAACGTCCAGCTCTACGAGTGGATGTCCAAGGAGCTTTGCAGCCTCCACGACCGAACCTACCGCCTCGCGCTGGACATGGCGCGCCGCGCCGAGCGGGCGGCGGCCCGGGAGCTGGGCACCAGGTCGTTGAACGTGATCGGGAACGAGCACTGGAATTCGCTGCGGCAAGGGCTGCTTGCGGGGGAGAAGCTGCACCAGGAACTCAAGCAGCTGGAAGTGGCTTATCTCGACCAGAACCGTCGCGAGTTCGAACTGACCCGGCACGTCTCCTTGCGGCGGCTGGACCCGGAGGCACTGGTCCGGCTCCGGCTGACGCAAAGGGACGGCGGGCGCGGCACCAACCAATGCGAATTCGAGATTCCCGAGTGGCTGTTCGACCTGGACACCCCCGGGCACTACCTGCGCCGCATCAAGTCGGTCAGCGTGAGCATCCCCTGCGTGGCGGGGCCCTATGCCAGCGTGCATTGCAAGCTGACCCAGTTGAGCAGCCACATCCGGCACGACAAGCTGGCGGGTGGGGGTTACGCGCGCGGCGAGGAGGATCCCCGCTTCACCGACTACTACGGGGCGTCGGACGCCATCGTCACCAGTAGCGCGGGATCGGACAGCGGGCTGTTCGAGACGCAGCTGCGGGACGACCGGTTCCTGCCGTTCGAGGGCAGCGGCGTGATCAGCCGCTGGCGGCTGGAGCTGCCGGGCGAGTTCAGGCAGTTCGACTACGCGACGATTTCGGATGTGGTGCTGACCATCCGCTACACCGCGCGCGACGGGGGCGACGGTTTGCGGGACCAGGCCACGGCGGCGATCAGGGCCATCCCGGAGCGCCAGGGAAAACCGCTCAATGTCCTGCTGAGCGGCCGGTCGGATTTCCCGACGGAATGGGCGGCTTCGGCCGGCGGCAACGGAGCGATGACACTGGCCTTGAAACCCGAGCTGCTGCCCTATTGGATGGCGGCCGCGCAACTGCGCGTCGGCACGATCGGGTACTACGATGTCCGCGGCACGGCGGCGCCTGCCATCGCGTTCACGCCCGTCGCCGGGTACCGGCAGGGGGATGAAACCGTCACGCTGCCGCGCGTGACGGCCGACCTGGCCGACCGGCTTGTCCTGCTGCGGCTCGGCTTTCCGGCGGGGACGAGCTGACATGGGGCCGCCACTCCACGCCGCACCGCGCACGGAAAATGCAGGGCCTTGCCGTCCTGCGACGGTGCAAGGAGGTCCCCATGGCTCAATGGCGAAAGGGCTCCCCGGGGGAGGTCTACTCCCCGGAAGAGATCGATGAACGGCTGCGGGCCGAGTTGCCCGCCTGGTACTTCGAGGACGGCTGGATCCGCCGCAAGTACAAGACCTCGGGCTGGAAGGCCACGCTGATGGTGGTGAACACCGTGGGGCACCTGGCCGAGGCGGCCTGGCACCACCCCGACCTGACGGTGTCCTATGCCTTCGTCGTGGTCAAGCTGGTGAACCACGCCGCCAAGGGCATCACCGACAAGGACTTCGAGCTGGCCCGCAAGATCGAGGAGGTGGTGCTGTGGCAACCGGGCGCGCAGCCCGGCTCCGCGCTGGAAGGCACGCCGGACGACCCGCGCTTCAAGTACCTCAAGTACGACTGAACCAGCGCCGCCATCGCGGCGCAGCCGGACGGTAATGCAGCGCCAGCAGCAGCAGGGCCAGTACGGCCGGCACGTGGTACAGGTCCGTGGGCACGCGGACCGGCTTGGCGATCCGCGGGTCGCGCATCAGGCCGGCCAGGGCCGCCGGATCGCGCAGCCCGGCGTAGACCAGCCCGGTGCGGCCGGCCAGCATGCGCAGGTGCGCCTCGCGCAGCTCCGACAGGTGCTCGTGCGAGCGCGGCTGGCCGTCGGCCGCGGTGCGCTGCTGGACGTCGGACGCCCGCCAGTAGCCGATGCGATCGCCCTGCGCACCGGTGCGCGGGATGGGCTGCGGCACGGGCCCGCCGATGCCCAGCAGCCAGCCGCGCACCTGCCCCGTGCGCACGTCGTCGAACCGCGGCAAGGCGCCCAGCGGCGGCGCCTCGTGGCCGTCGGTGAGGAACACCACCGCCGGCTGCGTGCCCAGGTCGCGGGCCGCGCGCACCGCCCAGAAGACGCCCTTGGCCACCTCGCTCGCATTGCCCCAGCGGATGCGGCCGTCGATCTCCGCCAGCGTGGCCAGCAGGTCGTTGTAGTTCTCGCAGACCTCGATCGGCGCCAGCAGCAGCAGGGTGCGGTATTCCGTGAAGGCCGCCCAGCCCACGCGCGAGCCGCAGGGCAGCTCGCGCAACGCGCGCCGCGCCGACTCGCGCGCGAAGGCCAGGCGGCTGACCGGCACGCCATCGAGCTGCGCGTCCTCCACGTCCATGCTCTGGGTGATGTCGAACACGACGATGGTCTCGCTGCGTGGCAGCGGCAGCGTCACGGCCGGCATGGCGAGCGCCAGCGCGAGCAGCAGCGCCGCCGCCGCCAGGGCGCCGGCGCCGCGCAGCGGCACGGGCAGGGCGGGTCGCTTCATGGCAGGTCGGTGCGCATCGCCGGCGCGGTGGTCACGGCGAGCTCGCGTCCCACCGGCGGCTCGTTGTCCTCGCCCGCCAGCGCGTCGATCTCGGGCGCGAGCCACAGGGCGCGTTCGAGGTTGTAGCGGGCGTCCCAGTCGCCGGGGTCGGCCCGCAGCGCATCGCGCAGGGACTGCTTGGCCAGTTCCACCAGCGGCAAGGCTTCCGCCGCCCGCGCGGGGCCGTTGCGCAGCGCCTGCCGCAGGTGCAGGTTGCCCAGGTTGTACAGAGCGGCCGTGCGCAGCGGCCCGCGCTCGCCTTGCACCAGCGCCTTGTGCGCGGCCAGCGCCTCCTCGTAGCGGCCGGCACGCGCCAGCGCCTGGGCGTGCGCGAAGCGCGCCTCCGCGAAGCCGCCGGCGGAAGCCCCCTG
>JALHLO010000013.1 GCA_022844525.1 Ramlibacter sp. | reverse complement strand
CGCGGTGCGGCTTCGCGCGCACCACGACCTACAGGTGGCCGTGTAGGTCGTGGTGCGCGCGAAGCCGCACCGCGACAGGCGGCCAACACCCCTCGCTCACCAGCTCTCGATCTCCCGGTGCCGCTTCAGCGTCACCCAGCGCTGCCCGAACTCCTCCGCCAGCCGCTCCACCAGGTAGACCGAGCGGTGCTGCCCGCCGGTGCAGCCGATCGCCACCGTCACGTAGCTGCGGTGGTTGCGCGCCAGCGGCTCCAGCCAGTGGTCGAGGAAGGCGCAGATGTCGCCGTACATGTCCTCGGCTTCCTGGTTGTTCTGCAGGTACGCGACCACGGCTTCGTCCCGCCCGGTGAGATCGCGCAGTTCCGGCTCGTAGTGCGGGTTGGGCAGCATGCGCACGTCGAACACGTAGTCGGCGTCCACCGGGATCCCGCGCTTGTACGAGAAGGACTGGAACACCAGCGTCATCTGCGCCAGCGGCGCCGACAGCAGGGACTTCACGTACTCCTGCAGCTGCGCGGCGCGCAGCACGCTGGTGTCGATCACGTGCGCGTGCTCGCGCAGGTCGGCCAGCAGTGTGCGTTCGAGCTCGATGGCTTCCACCACGGCGCGGTGCTGGTCGCCGTCGAGGTCGCTCGCGGACAGCGGGTGGCGCCGGCGCGTTTCGGAGAAGCGCCGCACCAGCGTGTCGGTGGCCGCGTCCAGGAACAGCGGCCGCACCGCATGGCCCTGCCGCATCAGCTCCTGCAGGTGCGCGGGCACCTGCGGCAGCGAGTTGGCCGTGCGCACGTCCATCGCGATCGCGACGCGGCGGCGCTGGTTGCGGTCTTCCAGCGCGACGAAGTCCAGCAGCAGCTCGGGCGGCAGGTTGTCGACGCAGAAGTAGCCGGCGTCCTCCAGCGCGCGCAGCGCCACCGACTTGCCGGAGCCGGCCATGCCGGTGATGAGGACGAGTTCCAGCGACATCGCGCGGCCTTCAGCTTCCCGGCGCCGCCGCGGCGTCGCCCAGCATTTCCTTCGCATGCGCGAGCGTGGTGCCGGACAGGCGCTCGCCACCGAGCATGCGCGCGATCTCGGCCACGCGTTTTTCGCCTTCCGCCGGCGCGACCGTGCTGCTGACGCCGCCGGCCTGCGACTGCTTGGCCACGACCAGGTGATGGTCCGCGCAGGCCGCCACCTGCGGCAGGTGCGTGACGGCCAGCACCTGGCGGTCGCGGCCGAGCTGCTTCATCAGCCGGCCCACGGTCTCGGCCACCGCGCCGCCGACGCCGGAATCGACCTCGTCGAAGATCAGCGTCTGCGCTTCGCCCAGCCGGCTGGTGGTGACCGCGATCGCCAGCGCGATGCGCGACAGCTCGCCGCCGGAAGCGACCTTGCCCACCGGCCGCGGCGTGCTGCCCGCGTGCCCCGCGACCAGGAAGCTGACTTCTTCCAGCCCATGGGCGGAAGGCGTGTCGACCTTCTCCAGTGCCACCTCGAAGCGGCCGCCCTGCATGCCCAGGCCCTGCATGGCCTGCGTCACCGCCTTGGACAGCTGCGGCGCTGCCTTGGCGCGCGCCTTGGCCAGCACGCGCGCTTCCGCCAGGAAGGCCTCTTGTTCCTTCTTCTCCGCCGCCTCCAGGCCAGCGAGGTCGGCCGCGGCATCGAGCTTCTTCAGTTCGTCCTTCCAGCCGGCCAGCAGCGCCGGCAGCTCCGCGGGCGGGCGCTTGTAGCGGCGCGCGAGCGACAGCCAGGAGGCCATGCGCTCGTCCAGCTCCGCCAGGCGCTGCGGATCCAGGTCGGTCTTGCGCAGGTAGCCCTGCAGGGAGTGCGCGGCGTCCTCCACCTGCGCCAGGCTGGAGGCGAGCACCTCTGCGATGTCGCGGAACTGCGGCTCCAGGTGTTCCTGGTCGCGCAGGACGTCGAGCGCCTGCGCGAGGCCGCGGCGGGCGCTGGCTTCCTCGCCATCGAGCAGTTCCTGCGCGCCGTTGGCGGCGTCCATCAGCGCCTGCGCGTGCGACAGCCGCGTGTGGTTGGCGTTCAGTTCGTCCCACTCGTGGGCGCCGGGGCCCAGCTTGTCGACTTCGCCGATCTGCCAGGCCAGGCGCTCGCGTTCGCGCTGCAGCGTGTCCTGCGCCGTGCGGGCGTCGGCCAGCATCTTCTGCGCGCCGCGCCAGCCGGTCCACAGCTGCTGCAGCCGGTCGGTGGTGATGCCCGCATAGCCATCGAGCAGGGTGCGCACGGAGGCGGGCCGCGTGAGGCTTTGCCACGCGTGCTGGCCGTGGATGTCGACGAGGTGGTCGCCCATCTCGCGCAGCTGGGTGGCGGTGGCGGCGCTGCCGTTGATCCAGGCCCGGCTCTTGCCCTGGCTGTCGACGGTGCGGCGCAGCAGCAGCGTGTCGCCGCCGTCGAAGCCGGCTTCCTGCAGCCAGGGCACCAGCGCGGGCGGCAGATCGAATTCGGCGCTGATCTCGGTGCGGGCCGCGCCTTCGCGCACCACCGAGGCCTCGGCGCGCGCGCCCAGCACCAGCTGCAGCGCATCGACCAGGATGGACTTGCCGGCGCCCGTCTCGCCGGTCAGCACGGAAAATCCCTCCGCCAGCTCCAGCTCGAGCTCGCGGACGATCACGAAATCGCGCAGGGCCAGTCGTTTCAGGCTCACACGTTCCCCTCGTTCCAGTGCAGTTTCTTGCGCAGCGTGTCGAAGTAGGTCCAGCCGCGGGGATGCAGGAATCGTACCTTGTGCTGCGAGCGGCGCACGGTGATCCGGTCACCGTGCAGCAGCGACGCGAGCGACTGCATGTCGAAGTTCGCGCTGGCGTCGCGCCCCGAGACCAGCTCGATGGCGATCTCCACCGCGTCGGGCAGCACGATCGGCCGGTTCGACAGCGTGTGGGGCGCGATCGGCACCAGCACCCAGCCCGGGGTGGACGGGTGCAGCAGCGGCCCCCCCGCCGACAGCGAATAGGCCGTGGACCCGGTGGGCGTGGCCACGATCAGGCCGTCGGCCCGCTGCTTGGCCACGAAGTGGCCGTCGATCTCGATTTTCAGTTCCACCATGCCGGAAGTGGCGCCGCGGTTGACCACCACGTCGTTCATCGCCAGTGCGTCGAACACGGTGTCGCCGTCGCGCACCACGCGCGCGTGCATCAGGGTGCGGTGGTCCTCCTCGTACTCGCCGGCCAGCATGGGCGGCAGCACGGTGCGGTAGGCGTCCAGCGGGATGTCGGTGATGAAGCCCAGGCGCCCCTGGTTGATGCCGATCAGCGGCACGCCGTGGCGCGCCAGCTGGCGGCCGATGCCCAGCATGGTGCCGTCGCCGCCCACCACCAGGCCCAGGTCGCACCGGGTGCCGATGGTGGGGACGTCCGCCGTGGCGTGGCCGGTCATGCCGGCGACGGCCGCGGTGTCGCGTTCCACCACCACCTCGCAGCCCTGGGAGGCGAGGAACTGCGCGATGTCCTCCAGCGCCGCGCGCATCGAGGCGGCCAGGGCAGGCGCCACCGAGGCGTGGTACTTGCCGATCAGGGCGACCTGCCGGAAGATCGATTTCATCGGCAAATTACATCACAGCACCATCGGAATGCGCGGTCTCCGTCGGCTTCTTCGCGATGAGTGTGGCAAAGCGCTTGACTTGCCCGCCGGGTGCGGGAAAGTCCTCGTGCGCGGCCGACAGGATCTCCCAGCCGCCGAAGCGCCTTTCCATCTCGCCGGGGGCGAACAGGCAGTGTCCCGAGGGGTCGAACATGTCGAGGTAGGTGGTGCCTTCCTCCAGCACGTTGACGACGGCCACGCCGCCGGGGCGCAGGTGCGCCTGCAGCTCCTGCAGCCGCGCGAAGGCGGTGGGGCAGTCGAAGAACATCAGCAGGCCGATGGACACCACCGAGTCGAACTCGCCCTGGATGGCGAAGGCGCGCAGGTCGGCCTCGCCCGCCTCGACCGGCAGGCTGGCCGCGCCCGCCGCCTCGCGCAGGTGGGCGATGGCCGTGGGGCTGGCGTCCAGCGCCACCACCGAGCAGCCCTGGCGGGCCGCCGCCAGGGCCAGGTTGCCCAGCCCGCAGCCGTAGTCCAGCACGCGCCCGCGCAGGTAGGGCAGGGCCCGCTGCTCGAAGGGGTTCAGCTTCAGGTCGCTGGCCTGCACCTGGCGCTGGAACTGCGACTCGAAGAAACGGATGCTCGCGTCCGAGGTCATGGCGTGACTGTAATGCGCCGCCAGGGCGCGGCCTAGGGTCATTTCTCTTCCGTTCGGCAGGCGCAAGAGGGCAAGATCACTAGAATCGCCGCAGGAAGTGCCATGAAGCTCGACGACCGCGCCAAGGTGTTGCTCAAAGCCCTGATCGAGCGCTACATCGCCGAAGGGCAGCCGGTAGGCTCGCGCACGCTTTCGCGTGCGTCGGGCCTCGAACTGTCGCCCGCGACCATCCGCAACGTCATGTCGGACCTGGAGGAGCTGGGCCTGGTGGCCAGCCCGCACACCTCGGCTGGCCGCATCCCCACCGCCCGCGGCTACCGCCTGTTCGTCGACACCATGCTGACGGCGCGCAGGACCGACCTGGCCGCGCCGGTGTCGCTGCCGCCCGACCAGCCGCAGAAGGTGATCGCCAATGCGGCGCACATGCTGTCGAACATGTCGCAGTTCGTCGGCGTGGTGGTGGCGCCGCGGCGCAGCTCGGTGTTTCGCCACATCGAATTCCTGCGCCTGTCGGAGCGCCGCTTCCTGGTGATCATCGTCTCGCCCGAAGGCGACGTGCAGAACCGCGTGGTGCACACGGCGGCCGACTACACGCAGTCGCAGCTGGCCGAGGCGGCCAACTACCTCAACGCCAACTACGCCGGCCTGGCGATCGAGGAAGTGCGCGAGCGCCTGAAGGGCGAGGTGGAGCAGCTGCGCGGCGAGATCGTGACGCTGATGCAGACGGCGGTGGAGGCGAGCTCCGAGGCCATGCAGCAGGACCAGGAAGAAGTGGTGATCTCCGGCGAGCGCAACCTGCTGTCGGTGAGCGACTTCGCCAGCGACATGACGCACCTGCGGCATGCCTTCGAGCTGTTCGAGCAGAAGACGCAGCTGATGCGGCTGCTGGACGTGTCCAGCCAGGCGGAGGGCGTGCGGATCTACATCGGCGGCGAAAGCCAGATCGTGCCCTTCGAGGAACTGTCGGTGGTGAGCGCGCCGTACGAGGTCGACGGCCAGGTGGTGGGCACGCTGGGCGTGATCGGGCCGACGCGGATGGCCTACGACCGCATGATCCAGATCGTGGACATCACGTCGCGGCTGGTGAGCAATGCGTTGAGCCACAAGCCGTAGACCGCGGCATCCCCGCGTGACGGGTCGCGACCTACAATCCCCGGCAGGCGGGCCGTTAGCTCAGTTGGTCAGAGCAGGGGACTCATAATCCCTTGGTCGCTGGTTCAAGTCCAGCACGGCCTACCCCTAGGCGCGCACAGCGGCTGAATCGGCCGCGCAGCAAACGCAGCCTGGATGAAGAGCGTCCTGGTGGCCAGGTGCGCCAACGCTTCGTGATCGGACACTGCGAACTCGCTTGGCTGCCCGCACCCGGTGCTGCCGCGCCTACTCTCCCATGTGGATCCAGTCCGTCTCCGGCAGCGCAGACAAGAATGCAAACACCTCCCCAAGCAGCCCGCGGTGGGCGGCCCACTCCACCTGCTCGCGAACACGGAGGCGCTTCGCCAGTGGCGAGGTGCGTCGATATTCGGCACCGACCAAGGATGCCGGCGCGTCAGGACTCACATCTTTCAGGATCGCGTGAAGTTGCTGCCAAGGCAGCTCCCGCGGGCAAACGCGGTTATGGCGGCGGGCCTCGAGCATGACGTCATCGACCGTCTGGCCCCTTCCGCTGAGCGGGTGGTCCTCCAGGAGCGGCCCAAGGGACGAAGGCTGCGTCTTCACGAAACCCGATGACTGCCGCGTTTGAAGCTCCACGAACATGTTCCAGGTCGTCTCGGTGTCGCTGATGACGACGTCTGGCAGCGGCCCCAAGTCGGCCAGCGCGGAGTTCTTCGGCGCACGATCACCCAACTCATCCATACTTTTCTCCGTCGCTTTGGTCTCAGTCTCGCGAACTGATGAGCTGTCGCCTAGAGGTCGTTGCCTTAAACCCAACGTTGCATGCGGCCCGTTCGGGACCCCGGAGTCTTGACCGCGCGGCTCGGGGTCCGGCAAATCGCGATGGGCGGCAGGAGCGCGTGGACGTCCTCGTCTGCCACGTCGCCGGCCTGTCAGCGAAGGCGTCGGCGCCCTTCCTGCGGGTGTTCTTCCGACGCCGCGGCTGACAGCGTCCGCTTGTAGACACCGTGGAGCACCGAAGCACTGCAACGGTCCGGTGTCGCGGCGACGCGCAGGGGCCGGGCCGGCAGGTACCTCGCCCCGTAAACCGTTTGCGTTGGCCGCCGCACGCGCAGGACGCGCGCGCCGCAGTCCAGGCACCGGTACAGGCGGAACAGCGGCAGCAGGCGCATCCAGGCAGGACGGACGATCCGCACCAGGGGCGCCGCGCTGCAATCGCAGTGGAAGAACTTCAGGGTGTTCCTGCGCGCATGCGCGGCGTCCGACAGCGGCTGCGTGTCGGCAAAGCCGGAGTCCGGTGCGTGCAGGTGGAAGCGGAGGGCGATCATGCGCTCCCCTGGTGGTGCGGCCGTGCGTGTTGCGTGAGCATGGGGTCCCCTCCGACTCTTGCCCGAGCTGATGCTCGTGGTCCATGGGTGCAAGTGTTGTCGCAGCTGGACCATTTCGCAACGAGGGCTTGCGATAGACGCCCTTAGGGCGTTCGCTTAATTCCCGGCGTCAGCAGGCGGCCCCGCGCGCCCGCGTGAAGACCTGGGACGCGCCCGCGCCCCGCAGCGTGTCGCCCGCCACGTCGAGCTGCCGCGCCCCCGCGACCTCGGCCTCGAAACGCAGCACCTGGCCGTGCACGCGCCCCTTCGCGCCGGCGCCCGCCGGCCCGCCCACCTCGACCTCCTGGTAGCGCTGCACCAGCTGCAGCGGCCCGGCCGCGCCGCACCACAAGCCGTCCACCCTGGCCGGCACCACCCACAGGTGCACCCGGCTGAACTTGTCCAGCCCCACCTGCTTGTCCGGCACCGGCACCACGGTGGTCACGTCCGGCTTCCAGTCGCCCATGTCCCAGTCGTGCGACACGATGCGCGTGCCGGGCTTCAGCGCCAGCACCGATGGGCGCAGCTGCAGGTTCACCTCCGGCAGCAGGTACATCGTGATCACGCTGGCTGGCGACAGGTCGGTCTGGAACAGGTCCTGCTCGCGGAACTGCACGCGGCTGGCCACGCCCGCCTCGCTCGCATTCCGCTGGCTTTCGCGCACCAGCCGCGGATCGATCTCCACGCCCAGCCCCGTGGCGCCGAAGCGCCTGGCCGCCAGGATCACGATGCGGCCGTCGCCGGAGCCCAGGTCGATCACGTGGTCGCCGGGGCCGACGTTCGCCAGCCGCAGCATCTCCAGCGTGACGTTGTCCGGCGAGGTGATGAAGGGCACTTCTTCGACGACCTGCGCCTGCGCGGCGGCCACGGCGCCCAGCAGCCACGCGGCCAGCACGCGCTTCATGCCGCCGCCCGCGCCATCAGCGTGAAGCCCTTGCGCGGCAGCTGCAGCGCCACCACGCCGCCCGTGATCAGCAGCGCGCCGGCCAGGCCGAAGGCCACCCAGTGCGTGTGGAAGGTCTCGTAGCCCCAGCCGCCCAGCCAGGAGCTGAGCATGCCGCCGACCTGGTGGCCGACGAAGGCCATGCCGTACAGCACGCCGACCAGCCGCACGCCGTAGACGTCCGCCAGGATCGCCGACGACATCGCGATGCTGCCGGCCCACACCAGCCCGCCGATGGCCGCGGCGATGTACAGCTCCCAGTGCGTGCCCACGGCCACCAGCGCGAAGAAGCCCAGGCCGCGGATGAAATAGATGGTGGCCAGGATGTTGCGCCGCTGCAGCCGGTCGGCCACCCGCCCCAGCACCAGCGTGCCGCCGATGGCGACCACGCCGATCAGGCCGATGCCCATGGAGCTGCTGTACGCGTCGAAGCCGTGGTCCATCAGCATCGGCATGCCGTGCGTGCCCAGCAGGTTCATGCTGAAGCCGCAGGCGAACAGGCCGAACACCACCTTCCAGAACGGCGCCGTGCGCATCGCTTCCGCCGCCTTCAGGCTGGCCGGCGGCGTGCCGCTGCGCGCGCGCTGAAGCGCGAATTCCTCCGCGCCCACGTCGGTGTGCTCGGGCGCGCCTTCGCGGATCACCAGCAGCGCCGCCGGCAGCGTGAAGAGCGTGAACACCACCGCGAAGCCCACCAGCGTGGGCCGCCAGCCGAAGGCTTCGATGGACGCGGTGAGCACCGGCGTCATCAGCGCCATGCCGGCCATCGAACCGGTCGACAGGTAGAACAGCGCCTTGCCGCGCTCGCGCGTGAACCAGTGGCTGATCACCGGCGTGAGCGACACCGGGCTGACGAAGGCCAGCCCCACCGACAGCAGCACGCCGAACGCGAGCAGGAAGGGAACGGCGCCGGTGGCCGTCACGCTCCACAGGACCGACGCGACCACCAGCGCGGTGCCGGCCAGCAGCACCGGCCGCGTCCCGTAGCGCGCGATCAGCATGCCCGCCACCGGCATGGCCAGGCCGTAGATGATCATGCCGACCGCGACGATGGTGGCCAGCAGGCTGCGGCTGAAACCGAGGTCACGCGCGATCGGCAGGAAGAAGGGGCCGAAGCTCAGCCGCATGCCGGTGGACAGCAGGGTGAGCACGGCGGCCGCCGCGACGATGTTCCATCCGAAGTACCAGCGAGGAGCAGCCATCCGCGCATCATAGGGATGCGGCGGGCCGGTCGCGCGGGGCTGGTCTAATTGGCCCCATGGAACAAGCCACCACCCTCAGCCCCGAACTGCTCGCGCAGCTGCGCGCCTGGGAAGGTCGCAGCGAGACGCTGCACGACGAAATCACGGCCGCGCCCGTGCGCAACCTCGCCGCCACGCTGGATCGCGACGATCCGCTGCCGGCCGCGGGCACCGAGCTGCCGCCCCTGTGGCACTGGCTGTACTTCCTGCCCAGCGCGCGGCAAAGCGAGATCGGCCCGGACGGCCACCCGAAGCGCGGCGGCTTCCTGCCGCCGGTGCCGCTGCCGCGCCGCATGTGGGCGGGCGGCCGGCTGCAGTGGCACGCGCCGCTCAAGGTAGGTGAAAAGGTTGAACGCACCTCGCGCATCGCCTCGGTCTCGCACAAGTCCGGCCGCACCGGCGACCTCGTGTTCGTGCTGGTGAAGCACGAGGTGCACAATGCGCAGGGCCTGGCGCTCACCGAGGAGCACGACATCGTCTACCGCGCCGCCGCGCAACCCGGCGACCCGGTGCCGCCGCCGCAGGCCGCGCCCGGCGGCGCCGTGTGGTCGCGCGAGATCGTGCCCGACGACGTGCTGCTGTTCCGCTATTCGGCGCTCACCTTCAACGGCCATCGCATCCACTACGACCGCAAGTACGTGACCGAGGTCGAGGGCTACCCGGGCCTGATCGTGCACGGCCCGCTGATCGCCACGCTGCTGGCCGACCTCGCGCGCCGGCAGAAACCGCAGGCCCGCCTGCGCAGCTTCAGCTTCAAGGCGGTGCGTCCCACCTTCGACCTGCACCCCTTCCGCGTCAACGGCATCCCTTCGGCCGACGGCCGCGGCGCGCAGCTCTGGGCGCAGGACCACGAAGGCTGGCTCACGATGCAGGCCGAGGCACAGTTCGCATGAAGACGCAGATCCCCACCCCCGATGCGTACCAGGAGATTCGCGAGGCGATGCGCGACCTGTGCGGCCGCTTCGACTCCGCCTACTGGCAGAAGGTGGACACCGACCGCGGCTACCCGGAAGCCTTCGTCGACGCGCTCACCGAGGCGGGCTGGCTCGCCGCCCTGATCCCGTCCGAATTCGGCGGCTCGGGCCTGGGCCTGGCCGAGGCCTCGGTCATCATGGAGGAGATCAACTTCTCCGGCGGCAACGCCGGCTCCTGCCACGGCCAGATGTACAACATGGGCACGCTGCTGCGGCATGGCTCGCCGCAGCAGAAGCAGCAGTACCTGCCCGGCATCGCCAGCGGCAAACTGCGCCTGCAGACCATGGCCGTGACCGAGCCCACCACCGGCACCGACACCACGCAGCTCAAGACCACCGCGGTGAAGAAGG
Organism: Ramlibacter sp.; assembly: GCA_022844525.1. Taxonomy (GTDB): domain Bacteria; phylum Pseudomonadota; class Gammaproteobacteria; order Burkholderiales; family Burkholderiaceae_C; genus Ramlibacter. The sequence continues at coordinate 24,816 of JALHLO010000013.1, read as the reverse complement.
GCGACCGCTACGTCGTCAACGGCCAGAAGGTCTGGATCTCGCGCATCCAGCATTCGGATCTCATGATCCTGCTGGCCCGCACCACGCCGCTGGCGGAGGTGAAGAAGAAGAGCGAGGGCATGAGCATCTTCCTCGTCGACCTGCACCAGGCCATCGGCCGCGGGATGACGGTCCGCCCGATCCAGAACATGGTGAACCACGAGACCAACGAGGTGTTCTTCGACAACCTCGAGATCCCGGCGGAGAACCTGATCGGCACCGAGGGCCAGGGGTTCAGGTACATCCTGGACGGCCTGAACGCCGAGCGCACGCTGATCGCGGCGGAGTGCATCGGCGACGCCTACTGGTTCGTCGAGCGCGCGCGCCGCTACGCCAGCGAGCGCGTCGTGTTCAACCGGCCCATCGGCCAGAACCAGGGGGTGCAGTTCCCGATCGCCGATGCCTACATCGAGACCGAGGCGGCCAACCTGATGCGCTTCAAGGCGTGCGCGCTGTTCGACGCCGGCAAGCCCTGCGGCGGCGAAGCCAACATGGCCAAGTACCTGGCCGCCAAGGCTTCATGGGAAGCTGCCAATACCTGCCTGCAGACGCACGGCGGCTTCGGCTTCGCGCACGAATACGACGTGGAGCGCAAGTTCCGCGAGACGCGCCTGTACCAGGTGGCGCCGATCTCCACCAACCTGATCTACTCGTACGTCGCCGAGCACCTGCTGGGGCTGCCGCGCAGCTTCTGAAGGCGGCGCGCCCGCACCTGGGCCGGGAGGGCGAAAAGGGGCCCCGGAAAGTGCTGCTATAATTTGAGGCTTCGCGGGTGTAGCTCAGTTGGATAGAGTACTTGGCTACGAACCAAGGGGTCGTGGGTTCGAATCCTGCCACCCGCGCCACTACAAGAAGGGGCCATGTCGCAAGACATGGCCCCTTTTCCTTGGCCATTCCGGCCGGCTGTGGGATCGGTCCTACGAAGCGCGGCGCATTCGCGCCTGTGCGAGGCCGGCACCGGGCCACCATAATTCGCACGTGATCCAGAGCGAGCAGTTCGAAGCAGGCGACATCGTCCGGTTGAAGGCCGGCGGGCCGCCCATGGTGGTGCGGGCGGTCAGCGGCGGCACGGCTTATTGCCAGTGGTACGCCGGCGTCGACCGGCACCAGGGCACCTTCCTGTTCAGCTCGCTGCGCGACGTGGGCAACGAGCGCCGCATGGCGGCTTCGCGGGCCGCCGAGGCCGCGCCCCTCACTGCGCCGCGATCTTCTGCGTCTTCATGAGGCCGGCCCAGTCGGCCGACTCCTGCGCGAGCGTGCCCGCCAGCTGCGCGGGCGGCAGGTAGGCCGGGATCGCGCCCTGCTGCGCCGCGGCCTGCGCCAGCTCCGCGCTCTCCAGCACGCCGCGCACCGCTTCGTCGAGCCGCTCCACCACCGCGGCCGGCGTTCCCGCCGGCGCCAGCAGCATCAGGCGCGGCGCCACGTTGAAGCCGGGCAGGGCATCGGCCATGGCCGGCACGTTCTCCGCGCCGGGCAGCTTGCCGGTGTTCATCAGCGCGATGGGCCGCACCTTGCCCGCGCGCGCCTGCGCCAGGCCGGCGGCCGCGCTCACCACGCCGAGGGGCACCTGGCCGCTGATCACGTCCGGCAGGATCTGCGCGGCGCCGCGGTAAGGGATGTGCACGATGAAGGCGCCGGTGCGCGCCTTGAGCATCTCGAAGCCCAGGTGGTGCACGGTGCCCACGCCCGAGGTCGCATAGGAATACTTGCCCGGGCTGGCCTTGAGCAGCGCGACCAGCTGCTTCGGGTCGCTCGCCGCGACGCCGGGGTTGGCGACGATCATCAGCGGCGCGATGAAGGTGCCGGCCACCGGCGTGAACGACTTCAGCGGGTCCAGGTTGGCGCGCGGCTGCAGGTGCGAGGTGATCAGCATGCCGCTTTCGCCCATCAGCAGGGTGTAGCCGTCCGGTGCGGCCCGCGCGACCGCTTCGGCCGCGATCATCCCCGAGGCACCGGCGCGGTTCTCCACGACCACCTGCTGGCCCAGCACGGTGGACAGGCGCTGCGCCAGCATGCGCGCCATCGCGTCCACGCCGCCGCCGGCCGCATAGCCCACCATCACGCGCACCGGCTTGTTCGGGAAGGCCTGCGCGGCGGCCAGCGGCGCGGCCAATGCCAATGCGGCGGCAAGCGCGGCGCGGCGGCCGCAGGTCCCAAGGCGAAGCTTCACTGACCGTCTCCCATCGTGTTCCTGCATGCCCCATCTTGCGGCAGCGGGCTCGCACCACGACAGCGTGCTTTCCCGCGCATGGTGCTGCGCGACCTGTCCTGCACGTTGAGGGCACGCGCGCGGACACGGCCGTTGCGCCATGGTCGCGCTGTTGCATTGCACAATCCGCGCGAAGGGCAGTGGCGCATGGCAAGCACGACGAGGCGGCTTCCGATCGGAGCGGAATACCGCGAGGGCGCGGGAACGCATTTCCGCGTCTGGGCTCCGGCCGCGCGCGCGGTGGACGTGGTGTTCGAAGGCGCGGGCGCGCCCGCGCCCCTGCAGCACGAAGGCGACGGCTACTTCTCGGGGTGGGCCGCGCAGGCCAGGCCGGGCACGCGCTACCGCTTCCGTCTCGACGGCCAGGAGGCCTTCCCCGATCCCGCGTCGCGCTGGCAGCCCGAGGGGCCGCACGGTCCGTCAGAAGTCGTGGCGCTGGCCGCCTACGACTGGAAAGACAGCGGCTGGCGCGGCCTCGCCCCGCGCGGCCAGGTGCTGTACGAGATGCACATCGGCACCTTCACGCAGGAAGGCACGTATGCGGCGGCGGAGCGGCACCTCGCCTTCCTGCAGGACCTGGGCATCACGGTGCTGGAGCTGATGCCGCTGAACGAGTTCAACGGCCCCTTCGGCTGGGGCTACGACGGCGTCAACCTGTTCGCGCCGACGCGCCTGTACGGCACGCCGGACGAACTGCGCCATTTCGTCGACGCCGCGCATGGCCTGGGCCTGGGCGTGATCCTCGACGTGGTCTACAACCACTTCGGGCCCAGCGGCAACTACCTGTCGCGCTTCTCGCCGCACTACGCCAGCAGCCGCTACGGGAACGAGTGGGGCGACGCGATCAACTTCGACGGCGAGCACAGCGCTCCGGTGCGCGAGTTCTTCGCCTGCAACGGCGCCTACTGGGTGGACGAATTCCACTTCGACGGCTTGCGCATCGATGCGACGCAGTGCCTGTTCGACGCCGGCCCGACGCACATCGTGGCCGAGATCGCGCAGCGCACGCGCGCCGCCGCGCCGGGCCGCGGCCTCTACATCACGGCGGAGAACGAGCCGCAGCACGCGGAGCTCGTGCGGCCGGTGGAGCAGGGCGGCCACGGCCTCGACGCGCTGTGGAACGACGACTTCCACCACAGCGCCACCGTCGCGGCCACGGGCGCCTGCGAGGCCTACTACACCGAGACGCGCGGCACGCCGCAGGAGCTGATCTCCGCGCTCAAGTGGGGCTTCCTGTACCAGGGCCAGTTCTACGCCTGGCAGAAGAAGCGGCGCGGCCATCCGGCGCTGGACCTGCCGGCGCATCACTTCGTCCAGTTCCTGCAGAACCACGACCAGGTGGCCAACAGCGCGCGCGGCCAGCGGCTGCACGAGCTCACCACGCCGGGGCGGCTGCGGGCGCTGACGGCGCTGATGCTGCTGGCGCCCTGCACCCCGCTGCTGTTCCAGGGGCAGGAGTTCGCGGCCAGCGCGCCCTTCCTCTACTTCGCGCACCACGAGCCCGAGCTCAACGTCCTCATCCGCAAGGGCCGCCACGAATTCATGGCCCAGTTTCCCAACATCGCGAGCAAGGATGGTGGCAAGCTGCTGGCGAAACCCGACGACGGGCAGACCTTCCTTCTATGCAAGCTGGACCACGCCGAACGCGAACGCAACGCCCACGTCGTGCGGCTGCACCGCGACCTGCTGCGGCTGCGGCGCGAGGACCCGGTGTTCGCCGCGCAGGACAGCCGCCGGATGCACGGCGCGGTGCTGGGCGCCGAGGCCTTCCTGCTGCGCTTTTTCGGCGCGGATGGCGGCGACCGCCTGCTGCTGGTCAACCTGGGCGCGACACTGCCGTTGCTGCCGATGCCGGAGCCGCTGCTGGCGCCGCCGGCGGGCATGCGCTGGCAGCTGCTGTGGCACAGCGAGGACCCGCGCTACGGCGGCAACGGAATGAGCGAGATCGACGGCGAGCACAGCTGGCGGCTGCCCGCGCACGCGCTGGCCGTGCTGGAACCCCACCCCCTGGAGGATGCCGATGGCTGAAGCCATCCTGAACAAGATGCCCTGGGCCGGCCGCAACGAAAGCCCCGAGAGCCTGCTGACGCGCGAATGGCTGGTGACCAACGGCCTGGGCGGCTACGCCTCGGGCTCGATCGCCGGCGTCGCCACCCGCCGCTACCACGGCCTGCTGATCGCGGCGCTGCCCACGCCGATCGGCCGCACCGTCATGCTCAGCCACCTGGGCGAGTGGGTGCGGCTGCCGGACCGGCGCGTGATCCGCCTGGCCGGCGAGGAGCGGCCCGGCCATCCGCTGGAGCTGCCGGAGGTGCTGACCGAGTTCCGGCTCGAGATGGGGCTGCCGGTGTGGACCTACCACGTGGGCGACACGGTGATCGAGAAGCGCATCCTGCTGCCCTACGGCCAGAACACCGTGCACCTGAACTACCGCATCGTCTCCGGCCACTCCGCGGTGCGCCTGATCCTGCGGCCGCGCCTGCATTTTCGCGGCCACGAGCTGCCGGTGGAGGAAGGCTACGACGAGCCCTGCCGCCTGCACGTGCTGGCGCGCCGCTTCGAGGTGCATTCGGAAAGCAACCCGCAGCTGCCGCCGCTGCGCATGACCATGCTCGGGCGCGACGCGCAGCTGGTGCTGGAAGGCGGCGGCTTCGAGGAGTTCTTCTACCGGCTCGAAGCCTCGCGCGGCTATGCCTCGCGCGGCCGCGTGTGGACGCCGGGCCGCTTCCGCGCGGAGCTTTCGCCGGGCGAGGACTGCACCCTGGTCGCCTCCACCGAGAGCTGGGACACCATCCAGGCGATGACGCCGCAGCAGGCGCAGCAGGCGGAGCACGCGCGGCGCGAGCGGCTGATCGAGCAGGCCGATCCGTCCGCGCGCAGCGGCCGCGCCGCCGAACTGGTGCTGGCGGCCGACCAGTTCATCATCGCGCCCTTCAGCCGCCAGGCCGACGCGGCCCGCGCGCTGGCCGAGGGCGACCAGGCGCGCACGGTGATCGCCGGCTACCACTGGTTCACCGACTGGGGCCGCGACACCATGATCAGCCTGGAGGGGCTGACGCTCGCCACCGGCCGCCATGCGGAAGCCGGCTACATCCTGCGCACCTTCCTGCACTACGTGAAGGACGGCCTGATCCCCAACATGTTCCCGGAAGGGCACAACGAAGGCCTGTACCACACGGCCGACGCCACGCTGTGGTTCTTCCACGCGATGGACCGCTACGTCACGGTCACCGGCGACCGCCTGACGCTCAGGCACGCGATCCCCACCTTCGCCGACATCGTCGAGCACCACCTGCGCGGCACGCGCTTCAACATCGGCGTCGATCCGCGCGACGGCCTGCTGCGGCAGGGCGCCGAGGGCTACCAGCTCACCTGGATGGACGCCAAGGTGGACGGCTGGGTGGTGACGCCGCGGCGCGGCAAGGCGGTGGAGCTGAACGCGCTGTTCTACAACGCGCTGCGGCTGATGGAGCGCTGGCTGCGCGAGGAAGGCCAGGAGCAGCGGGCGCAGGAGATGGCGCGGCACGCGCGGCGCCTGTCCGAGAGCTTCAACCAGCGCTTCTGGAATCCGCAGACCGGCTGCCTGTACGACGTGGTGGACGGCGAGGGCGGCGACGATCCGGCCATCCGGCCCAACATGATCTTCTCGATCGCGCTGCCCAACCCGGTGCTGGGCCGGGAGCGCTGGCGCAGCGTGCTCGACGTCGCGCAGCGCCTGCTGGTGACGCCGGTGGGGCTGCGTTCGCTGGCACCGGGCCATCCCGACTACAAGCCCTATTACGACGGCGACCTGCGCGCGCGCGACGCCGCCTACCACCAGGGCACGGTGTGGGGCTGGCTGGCGGGGCCCTTCGCGGATGCCTGGCTCAAGGTGCACCCGGACGACAACGAGGGCATCGCGCGGCTGATCGAAGGTTTCGCCAACCACCTGGGCGAGGCCTGCATCGGCTCCATCAGCGAGATCTTCGACGCGCAGGAACCCTTCACGCCGCGCGGCTGCGTCGCGCAGGCGTGGAGCGTCGCGGAGGTGCTGCGCATCCTGGTGAAGTGCCGGCATGCGGTGCGGCAGCAGCAGGCGGGCGCGGGGAGTGCGTCCAGCGAAGCGTCGTGGTCGTCGGCGGCGGTGCCGGCGAAGTGATCGGTGTCGCGATTCGGCGAAGGGGTCGGTGTCGCGGTTGGGCGAAGTGATGGTGTCGCGGTTCGGCGCTGCGCGCGCTCACCACGACCTACGGGGATACGGGGCGTGTAGGTCGTGGTGAGCGGCGCAGCCCGAACCGCGACACCCTTGCTCACGCCATCGCCTTCCCCTTCCCCTTCCCCTTCCTCGCCGCCTTCAGGCTCTCCTTCAACGCCCCCTCCAGCGTCCGCTTCAAGCGCGCCTCCAGCATCGCCAGCACCGCCGCTTCCTCCGGCCGCAGCCGCGCGAGGTCCTCGCGCAGTTCCTCCTCCACCTCCTCCTTCACCTGCAGCAGCAGCTGTCCCTCGGTGTACGCGTTGAGCACCTCCGGGTGGATGTAGCACTTGCGGCAGATGGTGGGCGTGTTGCCCAGGCGCGCGGCGACGCGCTCGATCGCCGCCTTCAGGTTCTTCTTCTGCGCGGCCTGGCTGTCGAAGGCCTCGAACTCCCGCAGCGCCAGCGCCGCCATCACGGTGCCGGCCCAGGTGCGGAAGTCCTTGGCGGTGATCTCCGCGCCGGTGATCTCCTTGAGGTAGGCGTTCACGTCCGCCGAGGTCACGTCGCGGATCTCGCCGTCCTCGTCCTTGTACTGGAACAGGCGCTGGCCCGGCAGGTCCTGGCAGGCACGCACGATCTTCGCGATGCGGCGGTCCCTGACCTGCAGCCGCCAGGTCTTGCCGCTCTTGCCCTTGAACTGGAAGCGCAGCTCGGAGCCTGCCACCTTCACGTGCGGGTTGCGCAGGGTGGTGAGGCCGTAGCTCTTGTTCTCCCGGGCGTAGTCGTCGTTGCCGACGCGGATCAGCGTGGTCTCCAGCAGGTGCACCACGGTCGCCAGCACCTTCTCGCGCGGCAGCCCGCGCAGCGCCATGTGCGCGGCCAGCTGCGCGCGCACGGCCGGCAGGGCGCGCGCGAACTCCATCATGTGCTCGTACTTGGTGCTCTCGCGCAGCTCGCGGAACTGCGGGTGGTAGCGGTACTGCTTGCGGCCGCGCGCGTCGCGCCCGGTGGCCTGCAGGTGGCCGTTGGCCTTCGGGCAGATCCAGACGTCGACGTAGGCCGGCGGGATCGCCAGCTTGCGGATGCGCTCCAGCGTCGCCTCGTCGGTGACCGGCAGGCCGTTGGGCTTGAAGTACACGAACAGCTCGCCTTCGCGCTCGCGGCGGATGCCCTTGTCCTCGTCGCTCACGTAGACCAGCCCGGCGGATACGGCCGCCTCGCGCGGGTCGGCCGGTGTCGGGGTGAGCGCTTCGAGGTCCTTCATCTCAGTTGCGGAAGGCCTGCGTGACCATCAGGCCGTGGTTGCCGCCGTCGAGGATGCCGATGCCCAGCCGGCCGAACTGCGGCCGCAGGATGTTGGCGCGGTGGCCCGGCGAGTGCATCAGCCCGTTGTGCGCGGTGAACAGCGTCGGCGCCAGCGCCAGGTTCTCGCCGGCGCTGAGGTAGCCGATGCGCGCCTGCTGCAGGCGGTCGCCCAGGTCCTTGCCCTCGGGCGTGAAGTGCGAGAAATAGCCGCGCGAGAACATGTCGCGGCTGTGCGCGCGCGCCACCTGCGACAGCACCGGGTCGGGCTTGACCGGCTTGAGGCCGGCGGCGCGCCGTTCCGCGTTCACCAGTTCCAGCATCTGCGACTCCAGGTCCGGCCGCGGCTCGGCCTTCTGCACGCGAAAGCGCAGCGCGATGCGGTCGTGCGATTCGGGCTGGACCGTCAACATGTCGGCCAGCTTCTGCACCGCCGGCTCGAACACCGGGCCGAGCCGCACCTCCACCCATTCCGCCGGCGCGGAGAAGCGCCCGGCCAGGGCGCTGTCGTGCGCCCAGGTGGTGATGCGCGCGCCCAGGGGCAGCGTGAGCAGCAGCACGGCGGCCACCACGGCGTACATGGCGCCGTTCACCGTGCCGGGCACGATCCCCAGCACCCGGTTCAGCAAGTTGCCGTGCACCTGCCTGGGCAGCTTCAGCGTGAACTTCAGGACCAGCGTGGCCAGCACGAAGTGCACCAGCAGGAAGACCGCCACGAAGGACAGCGGGGCGATCCATACGCCCAGCGCGGGTGCCAGCGAGGCCACCCAGCGGGTGACGTGGTGGTACCCGAGGAAGGCGGCCGCGAGGCTCGCGACGAGCGTCAGCAGGTCCAGCCCGGCGAACAGGAAACCCCGCGCCCAGCCCGCCCAGGCGCCCGCCAGCACGATCGCGATCAGGAACAGGTCGAGGGGGTTGAACTGCATGCGGCGCCAGTATGGAAGCGGGCCGCGAACTGCTGACGTCGGACAGCGTTGACGCTTGTCCACGGACGCGGCCGATGGACGGCCGCTTCGCCTTCAGGTGCGCAGGGGAAAGAGGTCGGGGAGCGGTTCGCCGGCGACCACGCGGGTCACCGGGATCAGGCCGTCGCAGCAGGCGCAGCCGCGGGCGTGCGCATAGCGCAGCCGCGCCACCGCGAGGGCCTGCCCCGCCTCGTCGAACTCGCCTAGATACTCCTTCTCGGCATCGTAGGGAAAGCAGGCGGGCGGGCAGCGGCTGCGGTCATGGACGGCGTGGGCTCCGTCCGGCTGCGCCTCGCACGCGACAAAGTAGCTGGCCATGTTGTTCTTCCCTCTCTGGAAAGGCCATGCTAGGGAGATGCGCGCGCGAGCGACATCCACCATTCGGCTGACCGGGTTCCCCCGGTCAACGGAGGCGGTGTTCGGCCAGCGTGGTGCGCAGCTGCGCCACCAGCCGGTCCATCGCCTCGCCGTCCTCGGCGAGCATGCGGCGCGCGCCGAAACGCTGGAAGTCGGCCCAGCGGATGTGCCACTCGCGTGTGTCCGTCAGTTCGACGTACAGCGATGGTTCCGGGCCCGTGGCATGGCACTTGCCGGAAATGAGGTGGCCCACGCGCAGCTCGCGGCAGATCAGTTCCAGCGCGTGCGGCGGGGCCTTGGCCAGGAAGTCGGAGCTGATCAGGATGGCCCGCGTGGCCGGGTCACTGGCCAGCCGCTCGCGCAGCCGGTCGGCGATCTCGGTGCCGAGCAGGGCCAGCCGGGGGTCGTCACCACAGGGCGTGAAGGGCAGGACGGCCACCAGCGGCCGGCCCGGCAGCACCGTGGCGGGCGGGAAATCCAGGGCGGTGCCGTGAGTGGAGTTCAAGCGATGGCCCGGGCGCGAGCCGCGGTCGAAGCTGCGTGCTGACCATTCTAGGGACCCCGTTTACGCCTGCCTCCTGCGATCGCAGGGGAAAATCCCGCGCAAAGCTGTGACTCAGTGCCCAGGTTCGCTGTGCGTCACGCGCTTCCACGCCGCCCGCGTGGCCTCGCGGGCTTCCTCCCAGCGCAGGCGGGACTTGCCGCGCACGCTTTCGAAGTCGCTCTTCAGTTCGCCTTCGAGCTGTTCGAACTCGCCGTTGCGGCGCACCGGGCCGGTGTAGCCCACGCGGTAGGCCGGCCCGTAGTCCTCGTAGGTGAGGTCGCTGCGGTAGTAGGGCTCGCTGCGGAAGGCCTCGCGCCAGTAGGCCTCCTCGGCGGTGGGGTTGATGGCGGGCGGGGCGGCAAGTTCGATGGTCATCACGCGGCTCCTCGATGGCCGCATGGTGCGGCGCCAGGGCGGCTCTGCCGCACCGGCCGGCGGCCCTTCCCGCTGTAGGACGCCGGCGCTGTCGCGCGGCCGCCGCACTGGGTATGCTTGGCCGCATGAGCAAGGCGTTCACGCGCGAGACCGACACCGAGGAAGACGAGGACGGCGGCGCATTGCCGCCCCTGCCGCCCGGTGGCAAGAACTACATCACCCCGCAGGGCTACGCGCGCCTGCGCGCCGAACTGCTGCAGTTGATCGACGACGAGCGGCCCAAGGTGGTGGAGGTGGTGCACTGGGCCGCCAGCAACGGCGACCGGTCGGAGAACGGCGACTACCTGTACGGCAAGAAGCGGCTGCGCGAGATCGACCGCCGCATCCGCTTCCTGACCAAGCGCCTGGAGATCGCGGAGGTGACCGACCCCTCGCTGCACCACGGGCACGACCAGGTGTTCTTCGGCGCCACCGTGACCTACGCCGAGGTGGACACGGGCGTGGAGCGCACGGTGACCATCCTGGGCATCGACGAGGCGGACAGCGCCCAGGGGCAGGTGAGCTGGGTCTCGCCGATCGCGCGGGCGCTGCTGAAGGCGCGCGAAGGGGACGTGGTGAAGCTGGTGACGCCGCTGGGGGTGAAGGAAGTGGAGATCCTGAAGGTGGAGTATCCGGCGCCGGTGGCACCCTGAGTGTCGCGGTTCGCCTGCGGGCTCACCACGACCTACATCGGGCGTCGTAGGTCGCGGTGAGCCCGCAGGCGAACCGCGACGCCTCAGCCCCCCGGCCGGATCCGCACCGCGTTCATCACGCTCGGCGTGCGTTTCAGGTTGCGCAGCACCGACTCCAGGTGCGTGCGGTCCCGCACCGCCACCACGAAGCGCAGGTCCGTGGCGTCCTGCGCGCGCTCGTCGTCCATGTCCACGTGCGTGATGTCCGCCTCGGCGGTGGCCAGCGCGGCGGCCACGCGCGCCAGCGCGCCCTTGCCGTTGGCCACGGTCACCAGGATGCCGGTCTCGAAGGAGCGCACCGGCTCCTCCGCCCATTCCACGCCGATGAAGCGCTCGGCGTCCTTGTGCTGCAGGCGCTTGGCGACCGTGCAATCGGCGGTGTGCACCACCAGGCCCTCGCCGCGGCCGAGATAGCCCAGGATGGGGTCGCCCGGCACCGGGCGGCAGCAGCTGGCGAACTGCACGGAGGCGTTCTCGCTGCCGTCCAGCGTGAGGCCGCCTTGCGAGACGTTCTCGTGCGCGGTGAAGCGCTCGCGGCTGAGCAACACGGCATCGGGCTTCTCGCCCATCTCCGCCAGCAGCGTCATCAGCCGCTTGGCCACGATGCCGGCGATGCGCTTGCCCAGCCCCAGGTCGGTGAGCAGCTCGGGCCGGCTCTTGTTGCCGGTGAAGCGCAGCAGCTTTTCCCACAGCGCGTGATAGGTGTCGTTGTCCGGCGGCAGCTTCTCCATGCCCTCGGCGCGCAGCGCCTGGGTCAGGAGCTTTTCCCCGAGCTGCTGCGACTCCGCCTGCGCCAGCGTCTTCAGGTGATGGCGGATCTTGGAGCGCGCGCGGCCCGTGCGCACGAAGCCGAGCCAGGCCGGGTTGGGCGTGGACACGGGCGCGGTCACCACTTCCACCACGTCGCCGTTCTTCAGCTCGGTGCGCAGCGGCACCTGCGCGCCGTTGATGCGCGCCGCCACCGTGTGGTCGCCGACGTCGGAGTGGATGGCGTAGGCGAAGTCCACTACCGTGGCGCCGCGCGGCAGCGCCAGGATCTGGCTCTTGGGCGTGAACACGTACACCGCGTCGGGGAACAGGTCGATCTTGACGTGGTCCCAGAACTCCGCGGCGTCGCGCGTCTCGTTCTGGATGTCCAGCAGCGACTGCAGCCACTTGGTGCCCAGCCGCTCGGTGTTCTCTTCCTGCGGGGTGCTGGCCTTGTACAGCCAGTGCGCCGCCACGCCGGATTCGGCCACCAGGTGCATGGCTTCGGTGCGCAGCTGGAATTCCACGTTCACGCCCGAGGGCCCGACCAGCGTGGTGTGCAGCGACTGGTAGCCGTTGATCTTGGGGATGGCGATGTGGTCCTTGAACTTGCCCGGCACCGGCTTGTACAGCTGGTGCAGCAGGCCCATGGCCGTATAGCAGTCGGTCACCGTCGGCACGATGATGCGGAAGCCGTAGATGTCGGTCACCTGGGCGAAGCTCAGGTGCTTCTCGTCCATCTTCTTGTAGATGGAGAACAGCGTCTTCTCGCGCCCGGCGATGCGCACCTTCATGGCGGCGGCGTCGAAGGCGTTCTCCACGTCGCGGTGCACCTTCTGGATCAGGTCGCGGCGGCGGCTGCGCGCGCGCGACACCGCCTTGGACAGCACCGCGTAGCGCCAGGGCTTGAGGTAGCGGAAGGACAGCTCCTGCAGCTCGCGGTAGGTGGTGTTCAGGCCCAGGCGGTGCGCGATCGGCGCGTAGATGTCCAGGGTCTCGCTGGCGATGCGGTGCCACTTCTCGCGCGGCACGTCTTCCAGCGTGCGCATGTTGTGCGTGCGGTCGGCCAGCTTCACCAGGATCACGCGCACGTCGCGCGCCATCGCCAGCAGCATCTTGCGGAAGCTCTCGGCCTGGTTCTCTTCCCGCGTGTTGAACTGCAGCTTGTCCAGCTTGGTGAGGCCGTCGACCAGTTCGGCGACGGGGGCGCCGAAGCGCTCGATCAGCTGCGGCTTGGTGACGCCGCAGTCCTCGATGGCGTCGTGCAGCAGGGCGGCCATCAGGGCCTGGGCGTCCAGCTTCCACTCGGCGCATTGCGCGGCGACGGCGATCGGGTGGGTGATGTAGGGCTCGCCGCTGGCGCGCATCTGCCCCAGGTGCGACTCGTCGGCGAACCGGTAGGCCTTGCGGACCAGGTCCACTTCGCCCGGGTCCAGGTAGTCCAGGCGGGCGGTCAGCGCGGCAAAGCTCGCCGCTGCGGCATTGGCCGCGGCGGGGGAGGGGAGGATGGGGCTGCTGGGCCGCTTGCCGCTGCCCGAAACCGGTGGGAGCACCGCGCTCATGGCCCTAATGTAGCGCGCGGGCTACGGCAGAGGGAAACGGAAATGAAAAAGCACCGCGGGGCGGTGCTTTTCTTGGATCCCCGCCTGCGCGGGGATGCCGGGCGAACGCTTCGCTTAACCCGGCACCTTCTTCAGCATCTCCAGGCCGATCTTGCCTTCGGCGATCTCGCGCAGGGCGGTCACGCCCGGCTTGTTCTTGCTCTCGATCTTGGGCGCGTGGCCCTGGCTCAGCATGCGGGCGCGGTAGGTCGCGGCGAGCACCAGCTGGAAGCGGTTGGGGATCTTGGCAAGGCAGTCTTCGACGGTGATACGGGCCATGGATGAATCTCTCCGGGAATGGGTCTCAGATGCCGAGGGCCTTGAAGGTGTCCGCGCGCAGCCGGCGCTGGGACACGTACTTCAGGCGCTGGGAGTGCACGATCGCTTTCAGGTCGAAAAGCGCGCGCTCAAATAACTCGTTGATTATAACGAAATCGAATTCTTTCGCCTGCGCCAGTTCGGCGGCCGCGTTGGCGAGTCGGGTTTCGATCACTTCGGGGGAGTCCTCGCCCCGGCGTTCCAGCCGCGAGCGCAGTTCCTCCCAGCTGGGGGGCAGGATGAAGACCAGGATCGCGTTGGTGAAGATGCGCTTGATCTGCAGCGCGCCCTGCCAGTCGATCTCCAGGATCACGTCGGAGCCGTGGGCGATGCGGTCCTCGATCATCTTCTTGGAGGTGCCGTAGCGCCGGCCGTGCACGTGCGCCCATTCCACGAAGGCGTCGCCCAGCACCATCTGGTCGAACTCGCCTTCGGAGACGAAGAAGTATTCGCGCCCGTGCTTTTCCTGGCCGCGCGGCGGCCGGGTGGTGTGCGAAACGGAGGGCTGGACGTGCGAATCGAGCTCCAGCAAGGCCTTGACCAGGCTGGACTTGCCGGCGCCGGAAGGGGCTGCGACGACGAAGAGGTTGCCGGGGTAGTCCATGGGCGATTGTAAGAGGCCGTGCGCTACTCGATGTTCTGGACCTGTTCGCGCATCTGCTCGATGAGGACCTTCATGTCCACCGAGATCTTGGTCAGCTCCAGCGCCGCGGACTTCGAGCCCAGGGTGTTGGCCTCCCGGTGCAGCTCCTGGATCAGGAAATCGAGCCGCTTGCCGATCTCGCCGCCCTTCCTGATCAGGCGCTCGATCTCGTCCACGTGGGCGGCCAGCCGGGTCAGTTCCTCGGCCACGTCGATCCGGATCGCGAACGCCGTGGCTTCGCTCAGCGCGCGGTCCTGCGCGGCTTCCGGCGTGGCGGTGCCTTCGCCCAGCGCCATCGCGTCCTTCCAGCGCTCCAGGAACTTCTGGCGCTGCTGCTCCACCAGCTGCGGCACCAGCGGCCTGGCCTGGGCCGCCAGGGTGCGCAACTGCTCCAGGTGGCCGATCAACATGGTGGCCAGCCGCGCGCCTTCGCGCTCGCGGGCGGCGACCAGGTCCTCCAGGGTCCTGGCGGCCAGCTGCTGCAGGCTCTCGCCCCAGTCCACCGAGGTGTCGCCCTCGGACGCGGACAGGCGCAGGATCTCGGCGACCGACAGGGCCGCGGCGGTGGGCATCCAGGTCTTGACGGTGTCCTGCAGGGCGGCCAGCCGCTGCAGGGTGCCCATGGACGGCTCGCGCGCGATCTCCGCGGCGGCCCCCTCCACCCCGGCGCGCACTTCGACCTTGCCGCGCTTGATGCGCCCGGCGATCAGCTCGCGCAGGGCCGGTTCATGGGCGCGCAGTTCCTCGCCGAGGCGGAAGGACAGGTCCAGGAAGCGGCTGTTGACCGACCGGATCTCCAGTCCAAGCCGCATCGCTGTTGCGGGCTTGCTGCCATCGTGACCGGCCGGCGCGGTCCCCGGGCTCGTTTGTGCCGAGGCGTAACCGGTCATACTGTAAACTGGCATGCAGAGGGGTCTTTTGAAGAAGTCGTTGAGGGGAATGCGGTAATCGCAGGGGCGCGCCAGCGCCCCCACAATCTTCAAATTATGTCAAAGCTCAAACCGGCACCCTTACCGCCGGATACCGTGATCGGAGGCTACCGTGTGGTGCGCAAGCTGTCCTCCGGTGGCTTTGGCGTCGTCTACCTGGCCGTCGACAACGAAGGCCAGCAGGTCGCGATCAAGGAATACCTGCCGTCCTCGCTCGCCACGCGCCCCCCGGGGGAGTTGCTGCCGCAGGTGGCGCCCGAGAAGCTGTCCCTCTACCGACTGGGCCTGAAAAGCTTCTTCGAGGAGGGCCGTTCGCTCGCGCAGATCTCGCACAGCTCGGTGGTGAGCGTGCTGAACTTCTTCCGCGAGAACGAGACCGTCTACATGGTGATGAACTACCTGGAGGGCGCGACCCTGCAGGACTTCATCATCACCGCGCGCGAGCTGAAGAAGCAGAAGGTGTTCCGCGAATCGACCATCCGGTCGCTGTTCGACGAGATCCTGCGCGGGCTGCGCATCGTGCACCAGCACAAGATGTTGCACCTGGACATCAAGCCTGCCAACATCTTCATAACGGACGACAACCGCGCCGTGATGATCGATTTCGGCGCGGCGCGCGAAGTGCTGTCCAAGGAAGGGAATTTCATCCGCCCCATGTACACGCCGGGTTTCGCGGCGCCGGAGATGTACCGCCGGGACTCCTCCATGGGCCCCTGGACGGACATCTACGCCATCGGCGCCTGCATCTACGCGTGCATGCAGGGTTATCCCCCGAACGATGCGCCGCAGCGACTGGAGAAGGACCGCCTGTCGCTCGCCCTGTCCCGCCTGCGCGGCGTCTACTCCGACAACCTGATCGAGGTGGTCGAATGGTGCATGTCGCTCGATCCGCTGTCCCGCCCGCAGTCGGTGTTCGCGCTGCAGAAGGAACTCAGCCGCGAGGGGGAGCGGCGCTACACCAAGCTCTCCGTCGGTGAGAAGATGCGCCTCCAGTTCGACAACATGGTGAGCGACACCAAGAAGAGCATGAAGAAGACGGGCTTCGGAGCCAAGGCCAAGTGAAATTCTCCGTCTTCCAGATCAGCCGCAAGGGCGGTCGCGAGAAGAACGAAGACCGGATGGGCTACTGCTACACCCGCGAGTCCGGCCTGTTCCTGCTCGCCGACGGCATGGGCGGCCATCCGGAAGGCGAAGTGGCCGCCCAGCTGGCGCTGCAGACCATCTCCGCGCTCTACCAGAAGGAAGCCCGGCCGGTCGTGAAGGACGTGACCGAGTTCCTGTCGATCGCGCTGATGGCGGCGCACCACCAGATCATCCGCTACGCCAGCGAAAAGGGCATGCTCGACACGCCGCGCACCACGCTGGTGGCGGCCATCGTCCAGGGCACGCACGCGACCTGGGTGCACTGCGGCGACTCGCGGCTGTACGTCGTGCGCGGCGGCGAGATGCTCACGCGCACGCGCGACCATTCGTACCTGGAACAGCAGAACGCGGGCGTGATCCGCATGGACCGCATCAACCGCAACATCCTGTTCACCTGCCTGGGGTCGCCCACCAAGCCGGTGTTCGACGTCACCGGCCCGGTCCAGCTGCAGCAGGGCGACAAGATCCTGCTGTGCTCCGACGGCCTGTGGGGCAGCCTGGGCGACGAGGACATCGTGCGCGAACTGGCCACCAAGCCGGTCGCCGAAGCCGTTCCCGACCTGGTGGAAGGCGCGCTGCGCAACGGCGGCGAGCACTCGGACAACGTCACGGTGATCGCCATGGAGTGGGAAACGCCGGACAGCTTCGAGTCCACCCGCGGCATTTCCACCGACAGCATCTCCGACGGCGTGTTCGCCTCGACCATCCAGGCCGGCGTGCTCGACACGCTGGTGGACGACCTCGACGACGCGGCGATCGAACGCTCGATCGCGGAGATCAACGAGGCGATCCGCAGGTCCGCCGCCAAGAAGGCCTGACCTTTCGCGGGCGGGCCCTTCGCGGCTTGCCTATGATCCGCGGATGTCGACCTATTCCCGTCCCCGCGGCCGCGCCGCCGACCAGCTGCGTCCCGTGCGCATCACGCGCAACTTCACCATCCACGCCGAGGGCTCGGTGCTGATCGAGTTCGGCGACACCCGCGTGCTGTGCACCGCCTCGGTCGAGGAGAAGGTGCCGCCGCACAAGCGCGGCAGCGGCGAAGGCTGGGTCACCGCCGAATACGGCATGCTGCCGCGCGCCACGCACACGCGCGGCGACCGCGAGGCCGCGCGCGGCAAGCAGAGCGGCCGCACGCAGGAGATCCAGCGCCTGATCGGCCGCTCGCTGCGCGCCGTGTTCGACCTGAAGAAGCTGGGCGAGCGCACCATCACGCTGGACTGCGACGTGCTGCAGGCCGACGGCGGCACGCGCACCGCCGCCATCACCGGCGCCTTCGTCGCCGCGCAGGATGCGGTGCGCAAGCTGGTGCGCGACGGCAAGCTGGCGGCGTCGCCCGTGATCGGCCACGTGGCCGCCGTGTCCGTGGGCATCGTCGAGGGCACCGAACTGCTGGACCTGGAATACGTCGAGGACGTCGCCTGCGACACCGACATGAACGTGGTGATGACCGGCGCCGGCCACTACGTGGAAGTGCAGGGCACGGCCGAGGGCGCGGCCTTCACGCGTAAGGAGATGGACGAACTGCTGCGGCTGGCCGAGAAGGGCATCGCCGAGCTGGTCGTGCTGCAGGAACAGGCGCTGGCATCGTGATCGACCGCATCGTGCTCGCCTCCAACAACCAGGGCAAGCTCGCCGAGCTGCAGGCGATGTTCGCGCCGCTGGGCATCGAGCTGGTGCGCCAGGGCACGCTGCGCGTGCCGGAAGCCGAGGAGCCGCACCGCACCTTCGTCGAGAACGCGCTGGCCAAGGCACGCAACGCCGCGCAGCACACGGGGCTGCCGGCGATCGCCGACGACGCCGGCCTGTGCGTGGACGCCTTCGGCGGGCTGCCGGGCGTCGACACGGCCTACTACGCCACCCAGTTCGGCTACGCCAAGGGCGACGACAACAACGTGATGGCGCTGCTGGAGCAGATGCGCGAGGTCAGCAACCGCCGCGCCGCGCTGGTCAGCACGCTGGTGGCCGTGCGCTCGCCGGACGATCCCGAGCCGCTGATCGCGGTCGGCCGCGCCGTCGGCGAGATCGCCCGCAGGCCGTCGGGCAGCCATGGCTTCGGCTTCGACCCGGTGATGTTCATCCCCGAGTTCGGCAAGACCTTCGCCGAACTGCCGCCGGACGTGAAGAACGCCCACAGCCACCGCGGCAAGGCGGCGCGCCAGATGGTGGAGCTGATCCGGGAGAGATGGCTGTGAAGGACATCCAGCACTACCTGCGGCCCGGCACGCTGCAGCTGGCGGCGCTGCCGCCGCTGTCGCTGTACGTGCACCTGCCGTGGTGCCTGAAGAAGTGCCCTTACTGCGACTTCAACTCGCACGAGATGAACCCGTCGGGGATGCCCGAGCAGCGCTACCTCGATGCGCTGCGCGCCGACCTGGAAGCCGCGCTGCCGCTGGTGTGGGGCCGCGAGGTGCACAGCATCTTCATCGGCGGCGGCACGCCCAGCCTGTTCTCGCCGGAAGGCATCGACCGCCTGCTGTCCGACGTGCGGGCGCGCGTGAAGCTGGCCGCCGATGCCGAGATCACGCTGGAGGCGAACCCCGGCACCTTCGAGAAGGACCGCTTCAAGGCCTTCCGCGCCGCCGGCGTCACCCGCCTGTCCGTCGGCGTGCAAAGCTTCAACGACGGCTTCCTGCGCGCGCTCGGGCGGGTGCACGACGCAGGCCAGGCGATCGCCGCGGTGGAGGAAGCCGCCGCCAGCTTCGAGACCTTCAACATCGACCTGATGTACGCGCTGCCGGGCCAGAGCCTGGAGCAGCTGGAACAGGACGTCACGCAGGCGCTGGCGCTGATGCCGCCGCACCTATCGATCTACCACCTCACGATCGAGCCCAACACCTATTTCGCCAAGTTCCCGCCGGTCGTTCCGGCGGATGACCTGGCCTACGCGATGCTGGACCGCATCACGGAGATGACCGCCGCCACCGGCCTGGAGCGCTACGAGGTCTCGGCGTACGCGAAGCCGGGCCACCGCTGCTGGCACAACTGGAACTACTGGCAGTTCGGCGACTACCTGGGCATAGGCGCCGGCGCGCACAGCAAGATCAGCTTCCCGAACCGCGTGGTGCGGCAGGTGCGCAACCGCGAACCGAAGCTCTACATGGACAACGCGCTGGCGGGCAACGCGCTGGCGCAGGACGAGGACGTCGCGCGCGCCGACCTGCCCTTCGAGTTCATGCTCAACGCGCTGCGCCTGCGGGAAGGCTTCGCGCTGCAGGACTTCACCCAGCGCACCGGCCTGCCCTTGTCGGCGATCGAAAAGCAGCTGCAGGAAGCGCAGGCCAGGGGATTGATCGAGCGCGACTTCGCGCGGGTGCGGCCGACGGAGCGGGGCTTCGATTTCCTGTCGGACCTGCAGGGCTTGTTCCTGTAGGTCGTGGTCCGCCGCGCGGACCGCGGCGCCGCTGTAGCGGTGTGGCGGTTCGCCTGCGGGCTCACCGCGACCTAGGGCAACTGCCGGGGATCCCGATCCCCCAACGCCGCCTTCAAGGGATCGATCGGCGCCGCCGGCTTCACGTTCTGGAAGGTCTCCACCACCCGCCGCACGATCTGCTTCTGCTCGTCCGTCCAGTTCGCCAGCCGCTCCGAGCCCAGCACGCCTTCCAGCGCGCTGACCAGGTGCAGCTGCAGGTGCTCGGGATGCGGGTGCGTGGCCACCAGGGAGGTGATGGTCACGTAGGAAGCCGTGTGCATCGCGATGAGGTGCTGCACCTCCCGCTTGAGGGCCTCGATGTCCTCTTCCATGGAGTTCCTCTTTCTGTTGTTGTCCGCTCTCCGGGCATCCTAGCAAGCGACCCCCGATGCCCCTTGTCGGACGGTGGCGGTGCCGGGCTTCCGCCCGGGCGGCAATGCGCTGTGCGAGACTGGCACGATGAGCTTGCTCGACGACCCCGCCCCGCAGCGCGCGCTGCTCGCCGGCCTCCCGGAGGCCCTCATCGTCACCGACCCGCAGGGCCTCATCCGTTACTGGAACGACGCCGCCGAGCGCCTGTTCGGGCATGCGCGCGGCGAAGTGCTGGGGGCCGGCCTGGACCTGCTGATGCCGGAGCGCTTCAAGGCCGCGCACGACGCCGGCTTCGCGCGCGCGGTGCAGACCGGCGAGCTGCGGGTGGGCGGCCGCGTGATGCGCACCCGCGCGATCCACAAGGACGGCCGCAAGCTCTACGTGGACTTCAGCTTCGCGCTGCTGAAGGACGCGCAGGGCCGGGTGGCCGGCGTCTACGCGACCGGCCGCGACGCCACCGACGCGCAGCTCAAGGCGCCTGCAGGCTGATCCATGCCGGCGCATGGTCGCTGGGCTTGTCGCGCCCGCGCTGTTCCGCGTCGACCTGCGCCGCCCGCAGCCGCGGCACCAGCGAAGGCGTCAGCAGCAGGAAGTCCATGCGAAAGCCGGCGTTGCGCCGGAACGCCTGCTCGTTGACCCAGAAGGTGTAGATGCGGTCCCGCGGGTGCAGGTGGCGCGTGGCGTCCACCCAGCCTTGGGCCAGCAGGCGCGCGTACTTCTCGCGCGTCTCGGGTTGCAGCACGGCGTCGAAGCGCCAGCTGCCGGCGTTGTAGATGTCGAAGTTGGTGGGCACCACGTTGAAGTCGCCGGCCAGCACCACGTCGCGGCCCGAGTCCATCAGCGTGCGGGCGTGCGCGAGCAGCCGCTCCATCCAGCGCTGCTTGTAGTCGAAATTGGGGCTGGGCACCGGATTGCCGTTGGGCAGGTACACGGACACGACCCGCAGCCCGTGCACGTCCGCCTCCAGCCAGCGCGACGACAGGTCGGCGTCGTCGCCCGGCAGCCCGCGCCGCACTTCCACCGGCGTGGTGCCGCGCGCCAGGATCGCCACGCCGTGGTGCGAGCGCTGCCCGTGCCACACGGCGCCGTAGCCCGCGTCCTCGAAGGCTTTCGCCGGGAAGGTCGCATCGCCGGTCTTGATCTCCTGCAGGCAGGCGACATCGGGGCGCGCTTCTTCCAGCCACTCCAGCAGGCGGGGCAGCCGGCCCTTGACGCCGTTGACGTTGAAAGTGGCGATCTTCACATTTCCAACACGAAGGGCATGTGCGTCATGCGCACATATGATGCACAAGGCTGTGCAGATTCCGTTTGCGGCTCCCGCGGTCGCCGCGTATAGTGCACTCATTCGTCCTCGCCTGGCTATCCTTCGTGCCCTTAGCCAGCAGCCGCAACGCTGGGCCGCTCCTGTCGTCAGTGCACCCCGCAAAGGAGTGCGCATGCATCCAGACGAACCTTCCTCCTTCGAACGATGGCAGCAGGCCGAACAGGCGGCCCGCCTCGCCGAGAGCCGCCTGTACCAGGCCACGCTGGAACACGCGCGCGGCGCCTCGGGCGAGCCGCTGCAGCCGCTGCGCGAGGACGCCGAACGCAAGCGCGAACGCGCCCGGCAGCTGCTGGCCAAGTCCACCGCCGAAGTGCGGCGGATGGTCGCGGCGCTCGACGTGCCCGGGCGCCCGGTCGCCGGCCGCGAAGGCCCACGCTAGGGCGCGAGCGCCCGCCGATCAGAGGACGAAGGGCTGGCCGGTGACGGGGGTGCTGGGCACCGCCATCTCCTGCTTGGCCATGATCCCCGCTTCGTAGCCCAGGCGCCCGGCTTCCACCGCCAGCTTGAAGGCGCGCGCCATCTTCACCGGGTCGTGCGCCTGCGACACCGCCGTGTTCACCAGCACCGCGTCGAAGCCCAGTTCCATCGCGTGCACCGCGTGCTGCGGCGAGCCGATGCCGGCATCGACCACCAGCACCGCGTCCGGCAGCCGGGCGCGCAGCGTGCGCAGCGCCGTGGGGTTGAGCAGGCCCTGGCCGGAGCCGATCGGCGCGCCCCAGGGCATGAGGATGCGGCAGCCCGCGTCGAGCAGGCGCCGGCAGCTCACCAGGTCGTCGGTGCAGTAGGGGAACACCTCGAAGCCGTCCCTGACCAGCACGCGCGTGGCCTCCAGCAACTCGAAGGGATCGGGCTGCAGCGTGTAGTCGTCGCCGATCACCTCCAGCTTGATCCAGTTGGTGTCGAACAGCTCGCGCGCCATGTGCGACAGCGTGATCGCTTCCTTGGCCGTCTTGCAGCCGGCGGTGTTGGGCAGCATGCGCGCGCCGGCCTTGCGGATGATCCCGTAGAAGTCGTTGGGCGTGCCGGCGGCGGCCAGCTGGCGCTTGAGGCTCACGGTGACCACCTCGGTGCCCGACGCGGCGATCGCGTCCTGCAGCACCTGCGGCGACGGGTACCCCGCGGTCCCCTGGAAGAAGCGGCTTGCGAGTTCGATCTCGCCGATGCGAAGTCCCATGGTGTTCAACCTCCTGTGATGGGCTGGAATGTGAAGACGGCGTCGCCGTCGCGCAGCGGCACGGCGGCGCGCGCGGAGCGCGGAACGAACTCGCCGTTGACGGCGGTCGCCAGCGATGCCGGCGGCTGGCCGAGCGCGGCGACCAGGTCGGCCAGCGTCTCGTGTCCGTCCAGCTCGCGCGGCTCGCCGTTGAGGGTGATGCGCAGTGTCATGGCTTCATTTCCTGCAGGGCGCGCTCCACCAGCGCGGGGGCGATCAGCCACCCGTGGCGGAACAGGCCGTTGATGCGTGTGATGCCGCGCTGCGTGTCCAGCCGCGGCAGGTTGTCGGGCAGCGCCGGGCGCAGGTTGGTTTCGCTGTGCACGATGCGCGCTTCGGCCAGCTCCGGCACCACGCTGTGCGCGGCCGCGAGCAGCTCCACCGTGCTGCGCAGCGACACCGGCGAGCGGTCCTCGCTCTCGATCTCGCTGGCGCCCACCACCACCAGGTCGGGCGCGCGCGGCACCAGGTAGACCCGGTGGCGCGGATGCAGCAGGCGCAGCGGCCGCGTGAGCTGCAGGCCGGGCGCCCGCAGCCAGAAGATCTCGCCGCGCACGCCGCGCACCGGCAGTTCGGGCCGTGCGCCGGTGCCGCGGACGTCGAAGACCCAGTCGAAGCGCCGCGTGCCGCCGCTGCGCAGCTCGCCCGGCCCCAGGGCGTCGACGGTGCGGTCCCAGTGCCACTGCACCTGCGGCGCGGAAGCCACCAGGGCCTGCATGGCTTGTACCGTGTGAATGCGGCCTTCGTTGGGCAGCAGCCAGGCGTGCGCGGGGCCGCGCACGGAGGGTTCGAGTTCGCCTAGCCGTTCCGCGGTGAGCTTCGTAGGCTGGTGGTCAGCGAAGCGAACCCCGGCGAGCGCATCGCCGGGGTTCTTCGCTTCACTCCCGCCTGCGGACGCCAGCTTCGTTTCCAGCACATCCAGCACCCGCCGCGCCGCCCCTTCATCCCCCCGATGCGCCAGCAGCAGGCTGCCATCGAACCGGCACTCCACCGGCACCTGCAGTTGCCCAAGCAACTGCGGCCACAGCTCCACCGAACGCAGCCCCAGCCGGAACACGAAATCATCCGCGCACTCGAGCTCGGCCACCGGGCTCAGCATGCCGGCGGCCGTCCAGCCGGCCGCGCCGCGCGCGTCCGCGTGCGGTGCGGGATCGAACACATGCACCTCGTGCCCGCTGCGCGAAAGCTGGAAGGCGAGCAGGCGTCCGAGCAGGCCGGCGCCGGCGACGGCGATCTTCATCGCGGGCGGCACGGGCGGAACGGGAGGGGGGTGGGAGGGGGCATGCAGCTCTCCTTACGCCGGTACGAACCGGTTCAAGTTCTCGGGTTTGGAAAGTTCCATCTCAGCGAGCGGCCCCTGCCGCCCGCACCCCGGAGCGAGCCGCCAGTATAGCCCCGGGCCCACCCCGGCGCTGGCGTGGCTTAGACTGCCCGCGCGCCCCGCAGGGGACAGGAGACGCATCCATGGCGACGGCGAACCACCGCTTGCGCATCAACGGCAGCGAACGCGCGGTGCAGGCGGACGGGAACACGCCCTTGCTGGACGTGCTGCGCAACGCCTGCGGCCTGAAGGGCGCGCGCTTCGGCTGCGGCGCGGGCGAGTGCGGCGCCTGCCACGTGCTGGTCGACGGCGTGTCCGTCGCTGCGTGCGACACGCCCGTGTGGGCGGTGGACGGCAAGGAAGTCGTCACGGTGGAGGGCCTGGCGCGGCAGGGACAGCCGGCCGCCCTGCAGCAGGCCTTCCTCGAGGAGCAGGCCGGCCAGTGCGGCTATTGCCTGTCCGGCATCCTGGTCACCGCCACCGCCTTGCTGGCGCGCACGCCCGATCCCACCGAGGCGCAGGTGCGCGCGGCGCTGGACGGCCACCTGTGCCGTTGCGGCGCGCACAACCGCATCGTGCGCGCGGTGCTGCGCGCCGCCGCCGGAGCGCGGACGTGAGCGGGCTGCCCGCCAGCCTGAAGGCCAATCCGCGGCTCGGGCAGTGGCTGTCCATCCGGCCGGACGGCCGCGTGGAAGTGCGCAGCGGCAAGGTCGAACTGGGGCAGGGCATCACCACCGCGCTGGCGCAGGTCGTGGCCGACGAACTCGACGTGGCGCCCGGTCGCATCGCCATGGTCCGCGCCAGCACCGAGGGCTCGCCCAACGAAGGCTTCACGTCCGGCAGCCTGTCCGTGCAGGATTCCGGCAGCGCGCTGCGCCAGGTCTGTGCCGAAGCGCGCGCCAGCTACCTGCGCGCCGCGGCGCAGCGCCTCGAGGTCGCGCCCGAGGACCTGGAAGTCGTCGACGGCGAGATCCGCGTGCGCGGCGCGCCCGGCGTTCGCACCAGCTACTGGGAGCTCGCGGACCCGGCGCTGCTGGAGCGCGCCGCCAGTGGCGAGGCCGCGCCGAAGCCGGCGCGGCCCGCGCGCGGCGACGGCGTGC
>JALHLO010000012.1 GCA_022844525.1 Ramlibacter sp. | reverse complement strand
GACGCCGACGCCGCCGCCGGCGGCTGGCGCATCGCCGGCGATCCCACGGCCTCGCTCGCGCGCATCGCGCAAGTCCTGCGCGATGCCGGGCTGGCCCACGCCTGGCGCAACTAGCAGCTGGCAGTGCGCGGCGACGGCGACCGCGTGCTGGCGACGGTGGAGCGCGCGGTGGTGCGGCCGCTGGGCATCGCGACGCACGCGGTACACCTCACCGCCACCGACCCTTCCGGGCAGGTCTGGCTGCAGCAGCGCGCCTTCGACAAGCCCACCGATCCGGGCCTCTGGGACACGCTGGTGGGCGGCCTGGTGCCGGCCAGCGACACGCTGGAGCAGGCGCTGGCGCGCGAGACCTGGGAGGAGGCGGGGCTGCGGCTGCCGCAGGTGCAGGGCCTGCGGTACGGCGGCCGGGTCGCGACGCGGCGGCCCTTCCCCGACCTGGCGCACGGTTACGTGGTGGAAGTCCTCGACTGGTATGCGTGCACGCTGCCCGAGGGCGTGCTGCCGGCCAACCAGGACGGCGAAGTGGCCGCCTTTCGCCGCATGCGCCCGGATGACGTGACCCGGCGCCTGGAGCACGGCGAGGTCACCATCGACGCCGCGCTGGTCCTGCTGGCTGCCTACGGCGGGCCTTGAGCTGCCGTTGAGTTGTCCTCTCCTACAACGCCATGGCTTGGCCGCTTTCAGCGTGTCCGGGCGGCCGCTCCTAAAGTCCTGACCCATGCGGCGCCCCGGAGGGCGGCCGCCTGGAGATCAAGCAAATGACGTTTCGCGCCTACATCGTCGAGGACAGCTCGACGATCCGGGACAATCTCATCGAGGCCCTCAGGGAGCTTGCGCGGATCGAGCCGGTCGGCACCACCGAATCCGAGCACGAGGCCAAGCGGTGGCTCGAACAGAACGACTGGGACCTGGCCATCATCGACCTGTTCCTGCGCGAGGGCAGCGGCATGAACGTGCTGGACGCCTGCCGCAGGCGGCGCGCGGACCAGAAGGTGGTGGTGCTCAGCAACCATTCCTCGCGCGACGTGCGCTGGCGCTGCATGCAGCTGGGCGCCGACGCCGTGTTCGACAAGTCGACCGAGCTCGAGGCGCTGGTGGACTTCTGCGCGCGGCGCCAGGCGCACCGGGCCGCGGCCGCCGCGTCCGCGGATCCGGCCACGCCCGAGTCCGCCGCGCAGCCCGCGCTGTAGCGCGCCCGCTTGCGTCCCTGGCCGCCTACTGCAGGGCGCCTTCGGAGCTGCCCGGCACGCGGAAGCGCGTCGGCGACAGCGCGCCGGCCGAATCGAGGATCGGGTAGGCGATCGAGCAGATGTGCGAGTTGATGCGCTTCAGGTCGCTGATCAGGTCCAGGTGCAGCGAACTCGTCTCGATGCTCTGCACGGTGTTCTCGGTCAGGCGCGTGAGGTGGGTGCCGGCGTAGGCGCGCTCCAGGTCGCGGAAGCGCGCCTTCTCCTCCAGCAGCTTCTGCGCGTCGCGCACCGAGCCGTTGAGGAACACGCTCATGCCCAGGCGCAGGTTGTCCACCAGCCGCGCATGCAGCTCGCAGATCTCCGCCATGCCGGCGTCGGAGAAGTTGCGGCCCTTCTTGATCTTCTTGTCCTCGATGTCCAGCAGCACGCGCTCGATGATGTCGCCGATCTGCTCCATGTTGATCGTGAAGCTGATGATGTCGGTCCAGCGCCTGCTTTCCTCCTCGCCCAGCGCCTCGCGCGAGATCTTGGTGAGGTAGTACTTGATGGCCGAATAGAGCTGGTCCACCGTGTCGTCCATGCGCCGCAGCTCCTCGGCCAGGCGCAGGTCGTTGTCCTTGATCACGCGCAGCATGCCCAGCAGCATGGTCTCCACGATGTCGGCCTGGTGCAGCGCCTCGCGCGCCGCGTTGGAGATCGCGAGCGAGGGCGTCGCCAGCGCGGACGGATCCAGGTGGTGCGGCCGGCCGGCCACCATGCTGCGGTCCGGCTTGGGCAGCCACTGTTCGACCCAGCGCGCCACGATGTGGGTGAAGGCCAGGAAGATCAGGGCGATCAGCACGTTGAACACCAGGTGGTACAGCACCACCACCGTCGCCGGCTCGGGCAGGTAGGGCTTGAGCGTGCGGATCCAGAAGGCGGCGAAGGGCGCCGCCAGGATCACGCCGACGATCTTGAACACCAGGTTGCCCATGGGCACGTGGCGCACTTCCACCGCGGACTTGGCGGTCGCCAGCACGCCCAGCAGGCCGCTGCCCAGGTTGGCGCCCAGCGTGAGGCCCAGCGCCACTTCCAGCGGAATGGCACCGGAAGCGGCCAGCGTGGCCGTGAGCAGCACGATCGCCAGGCTGGAATAGGCGATCACGGACAGCACGGCGCCGACCGTGATCTCCAGCAGGATGTCGCTGGAGAGGGTCAGCAGCAGCGCCTGCACCGCCGGCGACTTCACCATGATGGCGGTCGATTCGGACACCAGGCGCAGCGCCAGCAGCATCAGGCCGAGGCCGATCAGCACGCGGCCGAAGCGCCCGAGCGGCGTGGCCTGGCGCGTGATGAACAGCACGACGCCGACGAAGATGAACAGCGGCGACAGCCAGGACAGGTCGAAGGAGAACACCACCGACATCAGGCTGGTGCCGATGTCGGCCCCGAGCATCACGGCCAGCGCCGTGGGCAGGGCCACCAGGCCCTGGCCGACGAAGGAGGAGACGATCAGCGCCGTGGCCGTGCTGGACTGCACCAGCGCGGTGACGCCCAGGCCGGCCATGGCCGCGGCCGGGCGGGTGTCGATGCTGCGTGCCAGCACCTGGCGCAGGTTGCCGCCGAAGACCCGGAGGATGCCGGTGCGAACGAGATACGTGCCCCAGACCAGCAGTGCCACGGCTGCCAGCAGGTTCAGCAGATGCTTCATGTTTGAAACAATGATACGCCGCACCCGGCCAGCCCGTCATTCCCGCGGAGGCCGGAATCCAGGGCTTTACGGCACTTTGACGCGCAGTGCGCGCCCTCGGCCCGCCCCCGCGCAGGGGGGGCGGGGGTGACGCTCACTTTGTGCGGCGCACGCGCAACAGCTCGTCGAGCACCAGGCAGACCGCGCCGATCGTGATGGCGGCGTCGGCCACGTTGAAGGCGGGGAAGTACCAGCCCGCCCAGTGGAACTGCAGGAAGTCCACCACGTAGCCGTGCAGCAGGCGGTCGATCACGTTGCCGACCGCGCCGCCCAGGATGCAGGCCAGGGCGAAGGAGAACAGCTTCTGGCCCGGGTGGGTGCGCAGCAGGTAGAGGATGAACAGCGTCGCGGCCACGCCGATGCCGGTGAACAGCCAGCGCTGCCAGCCGGAGGCCGCCGCCAGGAAGGAGAAGGCCGCGCCGGTGTTGTGCGCCCGCACGAGGTTGAAGAACGAGGTGATGGTGGTCGAGTCCCCGTGCCTGTAGTAGCCGAGGATCAGCACCTTGGTGAACTGGTCCGCGATCAGGATGATCAGCGCCAGGGCCAGCCAGGGCAGCATGCTGCCCAGGGTGGAGCCGCGCATCATGAAGGTGTCGCCGCGGGCCATCAGGCGTGCACCCGGACTTCGCCGGCCCCGAACAGGTTGGTGACGCAGCGGCCGCACAGGGTCGGGTGCGCCGCGTCCTGGCCTACGTCCGTGCGCCAGTGCCAGCAGCGCTCGCACTTGGTGTCGGCGCTGGGCGTGGCCTGGATGGCGAGCGCATCGCCCTGCTGCAGCTTGACCGCCGAGGCGATGAAGACGAACTTGAGGTCGTCGCCGAGGCCGGAGAGCAGGCGGTGGTCGTCGGGCCCGGCCGTGATCACCAGGTTGGCTTGCAGCGAGGAGCCGACCTGGCCCTTTTCGCGCAGCGCCTCGATCTCCTTGTTGGCCGCGTCGCGGATCTCGCGGATGCGGTTCCACTTCGCCAGCAGCGCGGGGTCGGGTCCGCCGATCTCCGCATACTCCTCCAGGAAGATCGAGTCGGAACTGCCGAACACCTTCCAGGCTTCCTCCGCCGTGAAGCTGAGGAAGGGCGCCATCCAGCGCAGCATCGCGTGGGTGATGTTCCACAGCACCGTCTGGGCGCTGCGGCGGGCATGCGACTTCGGCGCCGTCGTGTAGAGACGGTCCTTGAGCACGTCGAGGTAGAAGGCGCCGAGGTCCTCGGAGCAATAGACCTGCAGCTTGGCGACCACCGGGTGGAACTCGTAGACCTCGTAGTGCGCCAGCACCTCGGCCTGGAATTCGGCGGCGCGGGTGAGCGCGTAGCGGTCGATCTCCAGCAGCTCGGCCCGCGGCACGGCGTCCCTGGCGGGGTCGAAGTCGCTCACGTTGGCCAGCAGGAAGCGCAGCGTGTTGCGGATGCGGCGATAGGCGTCCACCACGCGCGCCAGGATCTTGTCGTCGCCGGCGATGTCGCCCGAGTAGTCGGAGGCGGCCACCCACAGGCGGATGATCTCGGCGCCCAGCTTGCCGCTCACCTGCTGCGGCTCGATGCCGTTGCCCAGCGACTTGCTCATCTTGCGGCCCTGGCTGTCCACCGTGAAGCCGTGCGTGAGCAGGCCGCGGTAGGGCGCGCGGCCGTACATGGCCGCGGCGGTCAGCAGCGAGGAGTGGAACCAGCCGCGGTGCTGGTCGTGGCCTTCCAGGTACAGGTCGGCTTCCGGCCCGTTTTCGTGCGCGGCGCCGGCGTGCGAACCCTTGAGCACCGTGGTGTGCGTGGTGCCCGAGTCGAACCAGACCTCCAGGATGTCCTGGCTCTTGGTGTACTGCGGCGCGTCGCCGGCGGCACCCACCTTGGCGAGGATCTCCTCGGTGGAGGCCTTGCTCCAGGCTTCGATGCCGCCCGCCTGCACCATGGCGGCGGCGACGTCGAGGATCTCCATGGTCTTCGGATGCAGATCGCCCGAGTCCTTGTGCAGGAAGAAGGGCAGGGGCACGCCCCAGCTGCGCTGGCGGCTGATGCACCAGTCGGGCCGGCCCGCGATCATGTCGCGCAGGCGCGCCTTGCCGTTTTCCGGATAGAAGCTGGTTTCCTCGATGGCGCGCAGCGCCATGTTGCGCAGGGTCTCGGGCGCCTTGTCCCTGGTGAAGACGCCTTCGCCCTCGTCCATGCGGATGAACCACTGGGCGGCGGCGCGGTAGATCACCGGCGTCTTGTGGCGCCAGCAGTGCGGGTAGCTGTGGGTGATGTTCTCGGTGGCGAACAGGCGGCCGGCCGCATCCAGCGTGGCGATGATGTGCGGCACCGCCTTCCAGATGTTCTCGCCGCCGAAGAGGGCGAAGTCGCTCGCGTAGGAACCGTTGCCCTGCACCGGGTTCAGGATGTCGTCGTACTTCACCCCGTGCGCGACGCAGCTGTTGAAGTCGTCCAGGCCGTAGGCCGGCGAGGAGTGGACGATGCCGGTGCCGTCCTCGGCAGTGGCGTAGTCGGCCAGGTAGATGGGGGACAGGCGCCGGTAGCCGGCATCCACGTCGTACAGCGGGTGGCGGAATTCGAGGCCGCCCAGGTTCCTGCCCTCGGTGGTGGCGAGCACCTTGCCTTCGAGCTTGTAGCGCGCGAGAGCCTTCTCCACCAGCACCTCGGCCAGGATCAGCTTGCCGCGCGGCGTGTCGACCAGGGCGTAGACGATCTCGGGGTTGAGGTTCAGCGCCTGGTTGGCGGGGATGGTCCAGGCGGTGGTGGTCCAGATGACGGCGAAGATGTCCTTGCCATCGGCGGGCAGGCCGAAGGCCTTCAGCACCTTCGCCGCATCGTCGGCCTTGAACCCCACGTCCAGCGTCTGCGACTTCTTGTCGGCGTATTCGATCTCGAACTCGGCCAGCGACGACCCGCAGTCGAAGCACCAGTACACGGGCTTCAGGCCGCGGTACACGAAGCCGCGTTCGATCACGCGCTTGAACGCGCGGATCTCGTCGGCTTCATTGGAGAAGTCCATCGTCTTGTAGGGATGGTCCCAGTCGCCCAGCACGCCCAGGCGCTTGAAGTCGGCCATCTGGATGCCGATCTGCTCGGTGGCGAAGGCGCGGCTTTTCGCCTGCATCTCGTCGCGCGGCAGGTTGCGGCCGAACTTCTTCTCGATCGCGTTCTCGATCGGCAGGCCGTGGCAGTCCCAGCCGGGGATGTAGGCCGCGTCCAGCCCCTTGAGCTGGCGCGACTTGACGATCATGTCCTTGAGGATCTTGTTGACCGCGTGCCCCATGTGGATCTGGCCGTTGGCATAGGGCGGGCCGTCGTGCAGGATGAACTTCTGCCGGCCGGCGCGCGCCATGCGCAGCCGCTTGTAGAGGCCCTGGTCTTCCCACTCCTTGACCCAGCCCGGCTCGCGCCTGGGCAGGTCGCCGCGCATGGGGAAGGGCGTGTCGGGCAGGTTGAGGGTGGCGCGGTAGTCGGTCTTGTCGGTCATGGAAGCCTCGGCAACAGTACATGTCATGCCGGGCCTGTCCCGGCAACCACGGTGAAGCGCACACGTGGGGTGGATCGCGGCGCCAGGGCCGCAACGACATGGACCGTTAAATTCGGTCGCGCGTGGTCTGCCGCCGGGTTTCGGCGTGCGTGGAAGCGAAGAACGCCCGGGCCGCGTCGCAGTCGCGCGCGATGCCCGCCTTCAGGGCATCGAGGCCGTCGTAGCGCAGTTCGTCGTGCAGTTTGTGCAGCAGTTCCACGCGGATGATTTTACCGTAGCCCCCCTCCGCGCCCAGGCTCGTGGGCCATTGCAGGCAATGGGTCTCCAGCAGCACGCGGCCGCCGTTGACGTCCTTCGGGTCCAGCGAGGGCCGGATGCCCAGGTTGGCCACGCCTTCCAGGGGCCCGCCGTCCAGCCCGTGCACCATCACCGCGAAGATGCCGCTGGCCGCCGGTTTCCAGTGGGAAAAGCGCAGGTTGAGGGTCTTGAAGCCCAGGTCGCGCCCGAGCTTGCGGCCATGGACCACGTGCCCGCTGATGGAATAGGGCCGGCCGAGCAGGGCGGCCGTGCCGGCCATGTCGCCGCGGGCCAGCGCTTCGCGCACCGCAGAGCTCGACACGCGCAGGCCATGGACCTCGTAACTGTTCATCCGCGCCACGTCGAATCCCAGGCGGCTGCCGGCCGAGTCGAGCATGGCGTAGTCGCCGGCGCGCCTGGCGCCGAAGCGGAAGTCGTCGCCCACCAGCACGTACTTCGCACCCAGGCCCTTGACCAGCACGTCGGAGATGAAGGCCTCGGGCTGCTGGCTGGACAGGCGCGCATCGAACTTGAGGATCACGCACTGATCGACGCCGCACTTGTCCAGTTCGGTGAGCTTGTCGCGCAGGGTGGCGATGCGGGCCGGGGCCAGTTCGGGCTTGCGGTGCACTCCAGCGAAGTAGTCGCGCGGGTGCGGCTCGAAGGTCAGCACGCAGCTGGGCACGCCCCGGTGGCGCGCCTCGTTGTTCAGCAGCGCCAGCATGGCCTGGTGGCCGCGGTGCACGCCGTCGAAGTTGCCGATCGTGACGGCGCAGGCCTTGGCGATCTGGGGGTGGTGGAAGCCGCGCAGGATCTGCATCTGGATTGATATCTTTTTGATAGCAGTCGGGGTCCGTTGGACGGCGCCAACGCACGCATGGCCTGCTACAAACCGGTCACGAAAACACGGTATATTGTCTCTCACGCCTGGCTAATGGCGCTGTCGGTCTGTTCGTCGTTGAATGGAGGCGCGTTTTGAAGGTCTTGAAGCTGTCCGCCCAGGGACTGCCCCAGTCCTGGATTTCACTGGAGCAGGCCGTGCTGCACTATGCGGCCGACCAGGTGCGCTGGGAGGCGGGAGCGGACGTGGCCGTGTTCCGCGGCGGCGTCAATGCCATGAGCGGCCAGCAGTCGATCATCACGGTCAACAGCATCATCGGCACCAAGGGCGTGCCGAACATCAACCCCTTCGAGCTGAAACCCGGCCTGACGAACGGCAAGCTGTTCGCCCGCGACCGCAACGTCTGCGCCTACTGCGGCGACGATTTCCACGAGGAAGAGCTCACCCGCGAGCACATCATCCCCTTCGCCCAGAACGGCAAGGACCACTGGATGAACGTGGTGACCGCCTGCCGCGCCTGCAACCACCGCAAGGGCAGCCGCACGCCGGAACAGGCGGGGATGTCGCTGCTGTACACGCCCTACGTGCCCAGCCTGTGGGAGGACTTCATCCTGCGCAACCGCCGCATCCTGGCGGACCAGATGGAGTTCCTGATGGCGCATTTGCCGAAGAATTCACGCCTGCACGACGCGTAGGGTCGCACGGCGCGGTTCGGGCTGCGCCGCTCACCACGCCCTACGGGCAGGGGTGCAGCCGGTAGGTCGTGGTGAGCGCGCAGCCGAACCGCGACGCTCAGTACGTCAGCTCCAGCACCGACACCTCGTTGTTCGCCGTCGGCCAGGTCCGCCCCACCACCCTCTCCCCGTTGAACTCCGCGACCACCGCGCGCTGCGGCCCGGTGGGCTTGATGCGCGAGATGGAGACGCCGGCACCCGGCAGCGCGCCGGGCGGGGGGCTCTGGCCGTCGAAGGACATGCGGTCGCGGCCCGGATCGAAATAGCCGCGCGGCCGGGTCAGGATGACCAGCGAGGGCCCTGAGCGGTCGGTTTCCGGAATGCGCTCCGGGCGCAGGTTGATCACGCTGCTGGAACGCGGGAAAGGACTGCGGTAGATGTGCGTCGTGGCATAGCCCGGTGCCGCCACCACGAATTCGTAGGGCGTGTCGCGCTGCGCCTGGAAGGACCAGCGGCCATCGGCGCCGATCGGCTCGTCCAGGACCGCGCCCGGGCGGCGTTCGCCGGTCGCCGGGTCGGTCGCGTACACCATCAGGCGCGCGCCGGGGATCGGCAGGTTGTTCTGGAAGTTGCCGCTGGCCGGATCGGTCGACGACACGCCGGAACCGGTCACCTTGCCTGCGAGGACGATGCGGTCCTCGGGCACGACCGACAGCGTTGCCGGCGCGCGGCCGGTGATGAAGCGCCAGGTGGCCTCGAAGGCCGCCGGCGAGAACGAGGTCTCGCGGTGGTCCACGCGCGGCAGCACCACGTTGGTCGCGCCCTTGAGCGCCGGGCCCTCGTGGGTGACGCCGGTCTGCAGGTTGCGGTCGCCGATCCACTGGCCGGTGGGCTGCGCGTACTTGTCGTTGTTGTCCGACCGCAGCGTGAGCCATTTCACGGGACCGGCCACTTCGTCGCCGGCCGCGTTCTTGGGTGCGTTCAGGGCCTGCAGGAACGGCCCGTTGCCCGCGAATTCGCTGCCCGGCGCCCGGCCCGGCACGTTCCACACGCCGTGGTTGGGCACGCCGCCCAGGATGGCGTGGCTCACCTTGGCGGCGCCGCCGCCGTTCTGGATGTAGTTGCGGATCGCGTTGCCGCCGCGCGAGTTGCCCACCAGCACCACCTGCTGCGCGCCGGTGGCCTGCAGCACCTTGTCGACCTCCGCGCGCAGGAAGGCCATGTGCTCCGCGGCCGACGTGCGCCCCGGCTGCGGCCGCGCGTCGTCGTCGCGCGCCAGCGGGTAGGGCACGTCGATCGCGTGCAGGCGCTCGCGCGGCCAGCCGTTGGACTCGAAGCGCCAGATCGTGGTCTGCCACAGGGCGGCGGTGTCCCCGTTGCCGTGGACGAAGACGATGGGCGGGTGCGCTGTCATGGAAGGGCCGGTGGCACAGGCGGTGGTGAGGAGCGCGCCGGAGAGCGCGAGGAAGTGGCGGCGGGTCGTCATGTTCTTGGTCTCCTGCAGAAATGAAAACGCCCGCTGGCGGGCGGGCGTTTACCGGGATTGTCCCTGTCAGGCGAAGACGCCCGCGGTGTCCTGCATCCTTTCGGACACCTCGCCCAGGTGGTGCAGCGTATCGCCGAAGGCCACTTCCAGCTGCGTGAGCTTCTTGAAGTAGTGGGCGCCCACGTATTCGTCGGTCACGCCGATGCCGCCGTGCAGCTGCACCGAGTTCTGGCCCACGAAGCGCATGGACACGCCCAGCTGGTACTTGGCGCGCGCCATGGCGCGGCGGCGTTCGTCGGCCGGCGCATTGAGCTTCAGGGAAGCGTAGTAGCTCATGGAACGGGCCAGCTCCTGCTGCATCTTCATGTCCGCCATGCGGTGGCGCAGCGCCTGGAAGGTCGCCAGCGTCACGCCGAACTGCTTGCGCGTGTTGAGGTATTCGGCGGTGAGCTGCATGGTGCGGTCGATCACCCCCACGGCCTCGGCGCAGGTGCAGGCGATGCCGATGTCCACCGCGTGCTCCAGGGCCGGCAGGCCGTCCTGGGTGACCAGCGTCCCCGTGGCATCGCGCAGGCCCACCTCGGCGGCGCGCGCGCCTTCCATGGTCGGATAGCCGCGGGTGCTCACGCCCTGCGTCTGGCGTTCCACCAGGAACAGGGCGATCTTCCCGTTGGCCTTCGCCGGCACGATGAAGGCATCGGCCTGGTCGCCCGCCGGCACGATGCCCTTGTCGCCGGAAATCTTCCAGGCGTCGCCGGAGGGAGTGGCGGTCGCCTCGCACTGGTCCAGGCGGTAGCGCGCCTTGCGCTCCTGGTGGGCCAGCACGACCAGCGCCTCGCCGGAGGCCATCTTGGGCAGCCACTGCGACTTGAGCGCCTCGGGCGCGTAGGCGCCCAGCAGGCCGGTGGTGACCAGCGTCTGCCCGAGCGGCTCCAGCACGATGCCGCGGCCCAGCTCCTCCATGACCACCATCGCTTCGACCGGGCCCATGGCCATGCCGCCGTGGTCCTCGGAGACGTACAGGCCCGCGAGGCCGAGTTCGGCCAGTTCCTGGTAGGCCGCGCGGTCGAAGCCGCCCGCCCTGGTGATGCCGCGCCGGCGCTCGAAGCCGTAGCTGCGGTCCACCCACTTGCGCACCGCGTCGCGCAGCTGTTCCTGGTCGTCGGAAAAATTGAAATCCATGTCGTGTCTCCTCAGCCCAGGACGGTTTGCGCCACGATGTTGCGCTGCACTTCGTTGGAGCCGCCGTAGATGGTGGTCTTGCGCATGTTGAAGTAGCTGGCGGCCAGCGGCGCCAGGTAGGCGGCGCCGACGTGCTCGCCCTGGTAGCCCGCTTCCATCGCCTCCCTGACGAAGGGCAGGGCGTAGGGGCCGGCGGCGAGCATCATCAGCTCCGTGTAGCGCTGCTGGATCTCGCTGCCCTTGATCTTCAGCAGGCCGGCGATGTCCAGCGGGTTCTTGCCGGACTTCTCCGCCGAGAGCACGCGCAGCACCAGCATCTCCAGCGCCACCACGTCGACTTCCAGCTTCGCGACCTCGTCGCGGAAACGCTGGTCGTTGTAGACGCCCTCGCTCCGGGCGATGCGCTTGAGCCGTTCGAGCTCGCGCTTGGCGCGGTTGACGTCGGCGATGTTGGTGCGTTCGTGCGACAGCAGGTGCTTGGCGTAGGTCCAGCCCTTGTTCTCCTCGCCGATCAGGTTCTCCGCGGGCACTTCGACGTTGTCGAAGAACACCTCGTTCACCTCGTGCCCGCCGTCCAGCATGATGATGGGGCGCACGGTGACGCCGGGCGACTTCATGTCGATCAGCAGGAAGGAGATGCCGGTCTGCGGCTTGCCTTCGGTGGACGTGCGCACCAGGCAGAAGATCCAGTCGCCGTACTGCGCCAGCGTGGTCCAGGTCTTCTGGCCGTTGACGATGTACTTGTCGCCCTTGCGCTCGGCGCGCGTCTTCACCGACGCGAGGTCGGAGCCCGAACCGGGCTCGCTGTAGCCCTGGCTCCACCACACCTCGCCGCTGGCGATGCCGGGCAGGAAGCGCTTCTGCTGCTCCGGCGAACCGAAGGCCATGATCACGGGCGCGACCATCACCGGGCCGAAGGGCACGATGCGGGGCGCGCCGGCGAGCGCCGTTTCTTCCTCGAACAGGTGCTTCTGCACGGCGCTCCAGCCCGGGCCGCCGAACTGCTGGGGCCAGCCGTAGCCGAGCCAGCCCTTCTTGCCGAGGATCCTGGCCCAGCGCTGCATGTCCTCGCGCGTCAGGTGCAGGGCGTTGTGCACCTTGTGGGCGATCTCCTGCGGCAGGTTCTCGCGCACCCAGGCGCGGATTTCCTCGCGGAATTTCAGTTCTTCAGGGGTGAATGCAAGGTCCATCTCATGTCTCCGGGGACGATCTGGGATTTAAGCACGGTCGTTCGATTCCGGGTGTCCAGGTGGCGACAAACCCAGTTGCGTGGCGAGGTCCGAAACCAGGGCGCGCAGTTGCGCAACCTCCGATTCGAGCGCGGACACGCGCGCGGCCAGGCCGCCTTCGGGCGGTCGCTCTTCCACGGCGGCCGCCATGGCGCCTACGTCCACCGGCCCGCACAGGAGGTGCGCCCAGCGCGTCTCGCGGGCCCCGGGCGCACGCGGCAACTGCACCACCAGCGGACCGCCCTTGGCCTCGGTGCGGTCGCGCAATTCCTCGAGGAAGGCCTCGACCGACGAGATGTCGGCGAAGCGGTACCAGCGCTCGCTGTGGATGCGCAGCTCGCCGGCCGTCTGCGGCCCGCGCAGCATCAGCAGGCCCAGCAGCACGGCCGACTGTTCGGGCACCACCAGCGCGCGCTGGAAGTTGTGTTCCCAGCGGTCGACCCGGCTGCCGCGGGCGGTGAAGGCCAGCGAGCGGCGCTTGAGGCCGTCCAGCGCTTCCTGCACCTGCGTTTCGTCCAGGTTGGTGATCGGGTCGCGGCTGCTTTTCTGGTTGCAGCCGGCCAGCAGCGTGTTGAGGGTCATCGGGTAGCTGTCCGGCACGGTCCGGGCCTTTTCCATCAGCGTGCCGAGCACCCGCGCTTCCGCAAGAGTCAGGGGAGTCATTCGTCGGTGAAAGGGATAATCGCGGTCGACATGAAGAACATCGTGATTCTGATCTCCGGCGGGGGCTCCAACATGGCCGCCATTGTGCGCGCGGCCCAGCGCGAGCACTGGGACCAGCGCTACTCCGCACGGGTGAGCGCGGTGATCAGCAACCGGCCGGACGCGGGCGGCCTGGCCTTCGCGCGCGAGCAGGGGATCGCGGCGCAAGTGGTGGACCACAAGCCGTTTGCGAACCGTGAAGAATTCGACGCCGCGCTGGCGGCGGCAATCGACCGGCACGAACCCGCGCTGGTGGTGCTGGCGGGCTTCATGCGCATCCTCACCCCCGGCTTCGTCGCGCGCTACCAGGGGCGGCTGCTGAACATCCACCCATCGCTGCTGCCCGCCTTTCCCGGCCTGCATACCCACCAGCGCGCGCTGGACGCCGGCTGCCGGTTCGCCGGTGCCACCGTGCACCAGGTGACCGCGGAGCTCGATTTCGGCCCCATCCTGGAACAGGCGGTGGTGCCCGTCGTCCCCGGCGACACGGCGCAGTCGCTGGCGGCCCGCGTGCTCACCCAGGAACACCTGATCTACCCGCGCGCCATCGCTACCCTGTTACGGTAGAGCTGGGTAAGATGACCCGGCAGAAGGGGAGCCGGGCATGGAAAGAGCGGACTTCGTGCATCTCGTTCGCCTGTCGGAGCAGGCGAGCGCGGACGACAGCGATCGCTACCGACGCAATGTCGCGGCCTTCGCGATGCTCGGATATTTCTGGGTGGTCGCCTGCCTGGCCGGCGGCGCCGGCATGTTGTGGTGGGCCGCCGACACGGCCTTGCACGGCCGGGTGCGCGGCTACCACGTGATGGTCGCCTTCGGTGCGGCAGGCCTGGTCTGGACCAGCCTGCGGGCGCTCTGGATCCGGCTGGACCCCCCCGAGGGCCTCCCGCTCACGGCGCGCGAGGCACCGGACCTGTTCGAGGCGCTGGAACGCATCCGCCGCAAGGTCAAGGGGCCGGCCATCCACGGGGTCTTCCTCACCGGCGACCTCAACGCCAGCATCGGCCAGCGCCCGCGCTGGGGACTGTT
This sequence comes from Ramlibacter sp., assembly GCA_022844525.1. Taxonomy (GTDB): domain Bacteria; phylum Pseudomonadota; class Gammaproteobacteria; order Burkholderiales; family Burkholderiaceae_C; genus Ramlibacter. Next base: position 21,283 of record JALHLO010000012.1, on the reverse strand, counting down.
CGGCGGCGCGCGCAACTACCTCACCGTGGGCATCCCGCTGCTGATGGCCCTGGACCGGCAGCGCCTGCTCGCCGTCCTGGCGCACGAATACGGCCACCTGCGCGGCGACCACGGACGCTTCGCCGCCTGGGTCTACCGCACCCGTGCGAGCTGGGCCCGCTTCCATGCGGGCCTGCAGGGCGGCAACGGCTTCGTCGCCTGGATCTCGCAGGGCTTCCTGGACTGGTACTTCCCGCGCTTCGTGGCCAAGACCTTCGCCATGGCGCGCCAGGACGAGTACGAGGCGGACCGCATCTCCGCCCGGTTGCTCGGGCCGGAAGTGGCGGGCGCGGCGCTGGTGGAGATCGGCCTGAAGGACGACTGGATGCTGCAGGAGTTCTGGCGCGACCACTGGCTGCGCGCCGCCGACCACCCGGTGCCCGTGGGCCCGTATCGCGCGATGCGCAAGGCGCTGGCGCTGCCCTTGCCCGCTGCCTTCGCGCGCGGCGCGCTGCGGCAGGCGCTGCGCCGCATCAGCGGCGTGGACGACACGCATCCGGTGCTGCGCGACCGCCTGGAAGCGCTCGAGGTGCCGGCGGCGCTGCCGCCCTGGTCGCGGGGCTCCGCGCTGCAGCTGCTGGGAGCGCGGGCCGACGCGGCGATCGCGCACTTCGACCAGCAATGGTGCCGGGACAACGCCGGCGCGTGGAAGCAGCACCACGCCTACCTGGGCCGGGTGCGCCAGCGCGTGCAGGCGCTGGCGGCGATCCCGGCCCGCGCCGCGCCGGAGTGGACGGAGTTCGGCGACCTGCAGCGCCGGCTGGACCCGCGCGCGCCGGTGCAGGAGTGCTACGAGCAGGCGCTCGCGCAGTCGCCGAACCATGCCGATGCCCTGCGCGGCCTGTACCGCTGCCTGCCGCAGGACCAGGCGCAGCAGCGCATGGAAGTCCTGGAACGCCTGCACGCCAGCGGCAAGGAGAACGCCTGGTGGGCTGCGCAGGAAGCGGTGGCCCAGCTCGAGGCCGATCCGCACCACGACACGCGCACCCTGCAGTCCTGGCGCGGCCGGCTGAAGGAAGGCGAGGCGGCGGAACAGCGCGCGTGGGCGGAACTCTCGGAACCGCCCTACCTGGAGGGCACCACGCAACCGCGCCTGAACGACTTCGAGCGCGCCGAACTCGAGAACGATCTCGCGCGCTTCGCCCCGGTCGCCGCCGCCTGGCTGCTGCGCAAGCAGTTGCGGGAGTTCCCCGGCCGCCGCGCCTACCTGCTCTTCGTCGACCTGCCGGGCATGGAGGACGGCGAGCGCTGGGAGCTGTGCCGCGCGCTCGAGCAGTCCCTGGCCCTGCCGGGATCGGTGCTGGCCCTGTGGCCGGGCGGCTCGCCGAGCGTGGGCGAGCTGCGGAAGAAGTCGGGCGCGCCCCTGTACGAGAGGGCGCGCTGACGCGGATGGGACAATCGCGCGCATGCATCCCAAGGCCTTGCTGGACGCGTGCGCCGAACTGGTCGCGCAGGTCCTGAAATTCGACCATCCCGCCGACGCGATCGTGTCGCGCTATTTCCGCGAGCACCGCTCGCTCGGTCCGCGTGAACGCGCGACACTGGCCGAGACCGCCTATGCGGTGCTGCGCAGGAAGCTGCTGTTCGAGCACTTCGCCGGCTCCGGCAGCGGCGCGCGCGAGCGGCGCCTGGCGATCCTCGCCTTCGCCGGCCCGCGCGATTTCCTCAGGAGCGCGCTGAGCGAGCAGGAGAAGGCGTGGCTCGACCAGTGCGACGCCGTCGATCCCGCGACGCTGTCGGAGCGGCACCGCCACAACATGCCGGAGTGGATGGTGGAGCCGCTCAAGGCGCAGCTGGGCGAGCGGTTCTGGGCCCTGGTGGAAGCGCTCAACCAGCCGGCGCCGCTGGACCTGCGCGTCAACGCGCTGACCGACAAGCGCGAGGAAGTGCGCCAGGAACTGAAGCTGGCCGGCATCGCGGCGCAGCCCACGCCCTATTCGCCCTGGGGGCTGCGCGTGGACGGCAAGCCCGCGCTCACCAGGCTCGATGCCTTCGCGCGCGGCGCGATCGAGGTGCAGGACGAGGGCTCGCAGCTGCTGGCCCTGCTGACGGATGCGCGGCGCGGGCAGATGGTGGTGGACTTCTGTGCCGGCGCGGGCGGCAAGACGCTGGCGCTGGGCGCGGCCATGCGCAACACCGGGCGGCTCTATGCGTTCGACGTGTCGGCGCACCGGCTGGACAACCTGAAGCCGCGGCTGGCCCGCAGCAAGCTGTCCAACGTGCACCCCGCCGCCATCGCCCACGAGCGCGACGAACGCATCAAGCGGCTGGCCGGCAAGATCGACCGCGTGATCGTCGATGCGCCGTGCTCCGGCCTGGGCACCCTGCGCCGCAATCCGGACTTGAAGTGGCGCCAGTCGCCCCAAGCTGTCGGCGAGCTGACGGTCAAGCAGGCCGCGATCCTGGCCAGCGCCTCCCGGCTCCTGAAGCCCGGCGGGCGTCTCGTCTACGCCACGTGCAGCCTGCTGCGCGCGGAAAACGAGGAGATCGCGCAGGCGTTCACTGCCGCCCATCCAGCTTTCCGGCGACTTTCCGTGCAGGAATTGCTGGAACAGGCCAAGGTGGCGGGGGCGGCCGGACTCTGCAGTGAAGGGGGCGCCGACCTGCGGCTCTGGCCCCATGTCCACGGGACGGACGGCTTCTACGCAGCAGCCTGGGAAAAAGTCCAGTCCTGAACTCAAAAGATTCAGCCGCGGGGGGAACCCCACGGCCTAAAATCCGTCCTACATGCGCGCAGGAGGTTCTGCGTGCTCCTGCTCACGCGAAAGAGATCCACCCTACATGTTGCTACCCGACTGGGCCGTGCTGAACGCGGCGATCGACTGGCTCGCCAACGGTCTTTGGAATCTGTCCTGGTGGCAGATCGTGCTGTACACGCTGGTGACCACCCACATCACCATCGCCGCGGTCACCATCTTCCTGCACCGGACCCAGGCCCACCGGGCCATGGACCTGCACGCGATCCCGTCGCATTTTTTCCGCTTCTGGCTGTGGCTGGGCACCGGCATGGTGACCAAGGAGTGGGTCGCCATCCACCGCAAGCACCACGCCAAGTGCGAGACGCCGGACGACCCGCACAGCCCGCAGACGCGCGGCATCGACACCGTGTTCTGGCAGGGTTCGGAGCTGTACCGCGCCGAGGCCAAGAACCGGGAAACCATCGCCAAGTTCGGCCATGGCACGCCCAACGACTGGATCGAACGCAACCTGTACACGCGCTACAGCTGGCAGGGCGTGGGCCTCATGCTGATCATCGACCTGGCCCTGTTCGGCGCCGCCGGCGCGGCCGTGTGGGCGGTGCAGATGGCCTGGATCCCGGTGTCCGCCGCCGGCATCATCAACGGCATCGGCCACTACTGGGGCTACCGCAACTTCGAGGCGCCGGACGCCAGCACGAACATCTCCCCCTGGGGCATCATGATCGGCGGCGAAGAGCTGCACAACAACCACCACACGTACCCGACGTCGGCCAAGTTCTCCGTCAAGCCCTATGAATTCGACATCGGCTGGGTCTACATCAGCGTGATGCAGAAGATCGGGCTGGCCACGGTCAAGAAGGTGCCGCCCAAGCTGCGCCTGGGAACGATCAAGCCGGTGGCCGACGAAAAGACGCTGGAAGCCGTGATCGCCAACCGCTACGAGGTGATGGCGGGCTACGGCCGCGAGATGCGCCGCGCCTGCAAGGCGGAAATCGTCCAGCTCAAGGCCAAGGGCCACGACCTGGCCACGCTGAAGGCCGCCAAGCGCTGGCTGCACCGCGACGAGGACCGCGTGCCGGCCGCCGCCCGGCAGCAGCTCGCCCGGGTCCGCGCCGAACACCCGGTGCTGGACAAGATGGCCAGCATGCGCGAGGAACTGCGCCAGATGTGGCTCAACACGAACCACTCGCGCGAGCAGCTGGCCGTCGACCTGCAGGCCTGGTGCCGCCGCGCCGAGGAAAGCGGGATCGAAGCCCTGCGGCAGTTCTCGCTGAAGCTGCGCGCCGCCCACGCCTGAGGCGCCCGCTGGCGCCGCGAAGAAGCCCCGCATCGCGGGGCTTTTTCATTGGGGGATCGCTGAGCAGGAAAGGCCTGCGGCCATTGCCTTGAGCGCCATGGAAAAAAGCCCCGCGGTGCGGGGCTTTCCTGGATCCCCGCTGCGCGGGGAGGAAGTGACGGAGGCGCCGGGGCGCCCGGCGTCATTTCAGCTTCGTTTCCTTGTACTCGACGTGCTTGCGAGCCTTCGGGTCGAACTTCATGATCGACATCTTCTCGGGCATCGTCTTCTTGTTCTTGCTGGTCGTGTAGAAGTGGCCGGTACCCGCGGTGGATTCCAGCTTGATCTTTTCGCGTCCGCCTTTGCTAGCCATGGTGGTGCTCCTTGATTAGGCCTGGCCGCGGGCACGCATGTCTGCGAGCACGGCTTCGATGCCATTCTTGTCGATCAGGCGCACGGCGGCGTTGGAAACGCGCAGGCGGACCCAGCGGTTCTCGCTTTCGACCCAGAAACGGCGGTATTGCAGGTTCGGCAGGAACCGGCGCTTGGTCTTGTTGTTGGCGTGGGACACGTTGTTCCCCACCATCGGGCCCTTGCCCGTCACGTCGCAGACGCGTGCCATCTGGATTTTTCCTTCATCCGCCCGTCACTCGCCGCGAACGCTTGGCGTTCGCTCCGGGGATCGGGCTCACCTCGCCCTGACGGGGGCGGTAACCGGCCGGAATTCCGGCGAAGCCCGCGATTATAGCCCACCCCCGAAGCGGCTGCGCCGCCTCCCCCTCAAGGGGCGCCACCAGCGGCCCGGCGAAGCCGGTTCCGCGGTGGCACTGGAAGGGGGCGATTACTCTTCCTGTTCCAGGAAGCGCTGCGCGTCCAAGGCGGCCATGCACCCGGTCCCGGCGCTCGTGATCGCCTGCCGGTACACGTGGTCCTGCACGTCGCCGGCGGCGAACACCCCCGGGACGCTGGTCATGGTGGCGAAGCCCTCGAGGCCTCCCTTGGTCAGGATGTAGCCGTTCTTCATCTCCAGCTGGCCCTGGAAGATCTCGGTGTTGGGCCGGTGGCCGATGGCGATGAAGCAGCCCTGCAGCCTCAGGTCCTCGGTCTCCCCCGTCTTCGCATCCTTCAGGCGCACGCCGGTCACGCCGCTCTGGTCGCCCAGCACCTCGTCGAGCGTCTTGAACAGCTTCAGCTCGATCTTGCCCTCGGCGACCCTCTGCATCACCTTGTCCACCAGGATCGGCTCCGCGCGGAACTTGTCGCGCCGGTGGACGAGATAGACCTTCTTGGCGATGTTCGACAGGTACAGCGCCTCTTCCACCGCGGTGTTGCCGCCGCCGATCACGCAGGTGACCTGGTCGCGGTAGAAGAAGCCGTCGCAGGTGGCGCAGGCGCTCACGCCCTTGCCCATGAACGCCGTTTCGGACGGAAGGCCGAGGTACTGCGCCGAGGCGCCGGTGGCGATGACCAGCGAGTCGCAGGTGTAGGTGCCGCTGTCGCCGGTCAGCGTGAAGGGCCTCCTGCCGAAGTCGACCTTGTTGATGTGGTCGAAGATGATTTCGGTCTTGAAGCGCTCGGCGTGCTCCAGGAAGCGCTGCATCAGCTCGGGGCCCTGCACGCCGTGCACGTCGGCCGGCCAGTTGTCGACCTCCGTGGTGGTCATCAGCTGCCCGCCCTGGGCGATGCCGGTGATCAGCACCGGGTCCAGGTTGGCGCGTGCCGCGTAGACGGCGGCGGTGTAGCCGGCCGGCCCGGAGCCGAGGATCAATACTTTGGCGTGCTTGGTGGTGGTCATGGTGGGAAAAACCTGTGTGGGAAACGCCACAGGTCGGTGTACATTTCTGGCCGGTTCGAGAAGTATCAAGCATCGTGCTGTCCACAATGCTTGCGTCTTCTCAATCACGGCGATTGTAAGAACCCAAGGCCGGCCGCCACGCAGGAGGGATTTGAACATGTCGATGCTGTCCAACCTGGAGTTGATCCGCCGGGTACCGCTGTTTGCCCTGCTGACCTCCAACCAGGCGGAGGCGGTGGCCGACGCGGTGATCAAGCGCCGCTTCAAGCGTGGCGAGACCATCGTCGAACAGGGCGAGAAGACCAACACGCTGTTCATCATCCTGACCGGCCGCGTGCGCGTCGTCACCTCCGACAAGCGCGGGCGCGAAGTGATCCTGGCGACGCTGAACCCCGGCGACTACATCGGCGAGATGAGCCTGATCGACAACGAGCCGCATTCGGCCACCTGCCGCGCCGAAGTGCAGACCGACATGCTGACCCTGGGCCGCGCCGAGTTCGCGCGCTGCCTGCCGGAAAACAGCTCCATGTCGTACGCCATCATGAAGGGGCTGGTGCAGCGCCTGCGCCAGGCCGACCGCAAGATCGAGTCGCTGGCCCTGATGGACGTCTACGGGCGGGTCGCCCGGGCCCTGCTGGAATTCGCGCAGCCCGATCGCGAAGGGCTGATGACGATCCGCGAACGCATCTCGCGCCAGGACATCGCCAAGATGGTCGGCGCGTCCCGCGAAATGGTCAGCCGGGTGATGAAGGACCTGGAGGACCGCGGCTTCATCGAGACCCGCGAGGACGGCTCGATGCTGGTGAAGGACCGGCTGACGACGCTCGGTTGACGGCAAACAACACCTCCTGGGGAGGTGAGCGCCCCCTGCGCTAAGCTCGCGCTTGCGCATGACGTATTCGCTCAACACCCTGACGGACGCCGCCCCCGCGGCCTCCGCTCCCCGGACCGGGCTGGCCCGGTTCGCGCACGAGACGGCGCTGGTGCTCGGCGCCGTCGCCCTCGTGTTCTGGCTGCTGGCGATGGTGAGCCACTCGCCGGCCGACCCGGCCTTCTCCACCTCCGGCGACGGCGGTGCCATCCGCAACTGGGGCGGCCGCCTGGGCGCCTGGCTGGCGGACGGCAGTTTCTTCCTGCTTGGCTATTCCGCGTGGTGGTGCGTCGCCGCCGGCGTGCGCTCCTGGCTGGCCTCGCTGGCGCGCTGGATGCGCGGCGACGGGCCGGCGCCCGCGCCCACGGCCAACCGCTGGCTGCACGGCCGCACCGCCTTCTGGATCGGCCTGGCGGTGCTGCTGGTGGCGAGCTCGGCCCTGGAGTGGTCGCGCCTGTACCGGCTGGAGCCGCGCCTGCCGGACCACGCCGGCGGGGCCCTGGGCTACCTGTTCGGGCCGCTGGGCGTGAAGTGGCTCGGGTTCACCGGCTCCGGCCTGGTGTTCATCGCGCTGATGGTGATCGGCGCGGCGGTGGTGTTCCGCTTCTCGTGGAGCCACGTGGCCGAGCGCATCGGCGCCGCGATCGACGGCTTCATCGAGGCGCGGCGCGAGAAGCGCGAGCTGGCCGAGGACCTCGCGCTGGGACAGCGCGCCGCGCGCGAGCGCGAGGAGACGGTGCAGGTCGAGCGCGTCGAGATCGAGGAGCACCATCCCACGCCGGTGCTGATCGAACCGGTGGTGGTCGAGGTGCCGCGCAGCGAGCGGGTCGCCAAGGAAAGGCAGAAGCCGCTGTTCTCCGAGATGCCGGACAGCAAGCTGCCGCAGGTGGACCTGCTGGACACCGCCGGTGTCCGCCAGGAGAGCGTGTCCTCCGAGACGCTGGAGATGACCTCGCGCCTGATCGAGAAGAAGCTCAAGGACTTCGGCGTGGAGGTGCGCGTCGTGCTCGCCTCGCCCGGCCCGGTGATCACGCGCTACGAAATCGAGCCGGCCACGGGGGTCAAGGGCTCCCAGATCGTCAACCTCGCCCGGGACCTCGCACGCTCGCTGTCGCTGGTCTCGATCCGCGTGATCGAGACCATCCCCGGCAAGAACTTCATGGCGCTGGAGCTGCCCAACGCCAAGCGGCAGTCGATCAAGCTGTCCGAGATCCTCGGCTCCAACGTCTACAACGAGGCGAAGTCGCAGCTCACCATCGGCCTGGGCAAGGACATCGTCGGCAACCCGGTGGTGGCCGACCTGGCGAAGATGCCGCACGTGCTGGTGGCCGGCACCACCGGCTCGGGCAAGTCGGTGGGCATCAACGCGATGATCCTCAGCCTGCTGTACAAGGCCGAAGCGCGCGACGTGCGCCTGCTGATGATCGACCCCAAGATGCTGGAGATGTCGGTCTACGAAGGGATCCCGCACCTGCTGGCGCCGGTGGTCACCGACATGAAGCAGGCGGCCAACGGCCTGACCTGGTGCGTGGCCGAGATGGAGCGCCGCTACAAGCTCATGTCCAAGCTGGGCGTGCGCAACCTGGCCGGCTACAACCACAAGATCGACGAGGCGAAGGCCCGCGGCGAGTTCGTCTACAACCCCTTCAGCCTGACGCCGGACAGCCCCGAGCCGCTCGAGCGCCTGCCCTACATCGTGGTGGTGATCGACGAACTGGCCGACCTGATGATGGTGGTGGGCAAGAAGATCGAGGAGCTGATCGCCCGCCTGGCGCAGAAGGCGCGCGCGGCCGGCATCCACCTGGTCCTGGCCACCCAGCGGCCCAGCGTGGACGTGATCACCGGCCTGATCAAGGCGAACATCCCCACGCGCATCGCCTTCCAGGTGTCCAGCAAGATCGACAGCCGCACCATCCTCGACCAGATGGGCGCCGAGGCGCTGCTGGGCATGGGCGACATGCTGTACATGGCCAGCGGCACCGGTTTCCCGGTGCGGGTGCACGGTGCCTTCGTGAGCGACGAGGAAGTGCACCGCGTGGTCGCCTACCTCAAGCAGCAGGGCGAGCCGAACTACATCGACGGCGTGCTGGAAGGCGGCACCATCGACGGCGAGGACGGGCTGCTCGGCGGGCCCGGAGGCGGTGAAGGCTCAGAGGCCGACCCTTTGTACGACAAGGCTGTCGAAGTGGTCCTGAAGAACCAGAAGGCGAGCATTTCGCTGGTGCAGCGCCACCTGGCCATCGGCTACAACAAGGCGGCCAACCTGCTGGAGGCCATGGAGAAAGCCGGCCTGGTCAGCGCCATGAACGCGCGCGGGCAGCGTGAAATCCTGGTGCCCGGCCGGCCCGAATAGCAAAGCTAACGTTCGGTAACGAACTTCAGCGCGATTGCGCCACCCCAACGACAATGTCGCGTTGGGAGAATCCGATGAAAAAACTGTTCGCTGCGTTCGCGCTGTCCGCCCTCACCGTCGCCGCCCATGCCGGCGCGATGGAGAGCCTGGAGAACTTCGTCCGCAACGCGAAGAACGGCCGCGCGGACTTCACGCAGGTCATCACCGGCCCGGCCCGGGAAGGCCAGGCCGCGCGCACCAAGAATTCCAGCGGCACCTTCGAGTTCCAGCGGCCGAACCGCTTCCGCTTCGAATACCGCAAGCCCTTCGAGCAGACCATCGTGGCCGACGGCCAGACGCTGTGGCTGCATGACAAGGACCTGAACCAGGTGAGCCAGCGCAAGCAGGCCAAGGTGCTCGGCTCCACGCCCGCCGCCCTGATCGCGTCGGCGCCCGACCTGGAAACGCTCAAGCGCGATTTCGAGCTGCAGGCGCTGCCGGACCAGAACGGGCTGCAGTGGGTGCAGGCGACGCCGCGGCAGAAGGAAGGGCAGCTCACGAACATGAAGGTGGGCTTCCGGGGCGACCAGCTCGCGGCGCTCGAAATCCTGGACAGCTTCGGCCAGCGTTCGCTGCTGACGTTCAACGGGATGCAGGTGAACACGACGGTGAACGCGGATGCGTTCCGCTTCACGCCGCCGAAGGGCGCGGACGTCGTGCAGGCGCCCTAGGAGTCTGCCCGCAGGCTCCTAGATCTCGCGCGCGATCTGGTCCAGCTGCTTGCGCTCGATGTATTCGTCCATCCGCGACAGCAGCCGCCACCACTCCGACCCGTCCTCGCGGTAGACCCGGATCGCGCCGGCGCGCACCAGGATCTTGCGCAGCTCGTCGTCCGCGAAACCACCCAGGTGGTTGCGCAGGGTGTCGAACGAGCGGTCGGTGAAGCTCTTGTGGCCGAGGAAGTGCCGCGCCGTCGCCTCCGCCATGAACTCCACCTTGTGCTGCTCCTGCAGGATGCGCAGCTGGTTGCGGAACTGCTGGCGGTTCAGCAGGTAGCTGATGCCGCCCCCGACGGCGGCGCCGAGCAGGGCGGAGAGGGAGGACCAGATGGCCGGTTCCATGATCCGCGCAATATAAACTGCCCGGGATGAGCAGCAAGTCCGCCCACGCCCCCCTGGCCGAACGCCTGCGGCCGCAGTCGCTGGGCGAGGTGATCGGGCAGCAGCACCTGCTGGGCGAAGGCATGCCCTTGCGCATTGCCTTCGAGTCCGGCCAGCCCCACAGCTGCATCCTGTGGGGGCCGCCCGGCACCGGCAAGACCACCATCGCGCGGCTGATGGCGGACGCCTTCGACGCCCAGTTCATCACCATCAGCGCGGTGCTGGGCGGCGTGAAGGACATCCGCGAGGCCGTGGAGCAGGCGCAGATCGCGCAGGCGCACGGACGGCGCACCATCGTGTTCGTCGACGAGGTGCACCGCTTCAACAAGAGCCAGCAGGACGCCTTCCTGCCGCACGTCGAATCGGGGCTTTTCACCTTCATTGGCGCCACCACCGAGAATCCTTCCTTCGAGGTCAACTCCGCGCTGCTCTCGCGGGCCGCGGTCTACGTGCTGCAGCCGCTGACCGAAGAGGACCTCAAGCAGATCGTGCTGCGGGCGCGGGCGATCGATGCCGTCCCCGCCATCGAGGCCAAGGCGCTCGACCGCCTGATCGCCTATGCCGACGGCGACGCCCGCCGGCTGCTCAACACGCTGGAGACCCTGGCGGTCGCCGCGACCCGGGAAAAGCGCGCCGAGGTCACGGACGAATGGCTGCTCAAGGTGCTGGGCGAGCGCATGCGCCGCTACGACAAGGGCGGCGAGCAGTTCTACGACACCATCAGCGCGCTGCACAAGTCGGTGCGCGGCTCCGACCCGGACGCCACCCTGTACTGGTTCGTCCGCATGCTCGATGGCGGGGTCGATCCGCGCTACGTGGCGCGGCGCATGATCCGCATGGCGGTGGAGGACATCGGCCTGGCCGACCCGCGCGCCCTGCGCATGGCGCTGGACGCGGCCGACGTCTACGAGCGCCTCGGCACCCCCGAAGGCGAGCTGGCGCTGGCCGAATGCCTGGTCTACCTGGCGATCGCGCCCAAGTCCAACGCGGTCTACGTGGCCTACAACGAGGCGCGCGCGCTGGTGCGCAAGGATGGCACCCGGCCGGTGCCGCTGCACCTGCGCAATGCGCCCACCAAGCTGATGAAGGACCTGAACTACGGGCGCGACTACCGCTACGCCCACGACGAGGAAGGGGGTTTCGCCGCGGGGGAAACCTATTTCCCCGAAGGCATGAAGGCGCCCCGCTTCTACCGCCCCGTCGAGCGGGGCCTGGAGATCCGCATCGCCGAGAAGCTGCGGGAGTTGCGCGCGCTCAATACCGGACAAGGGACAAACCCCTAGGATCGCGCATTCTTGGCGTCAGGCGGCGCCGTTACAATCCCGCCGCACAACCCGCCCAGGATCCGCATGGCGGGTTTTTTGCTACATGGCCGCACGCCTCACAAAGGCGCCACCCCGGCCACACCAGCGGCAAAGAAACGGAGAAAACCTCTATGGAGATCCTGCTGCAGCAGATCATCAATGGTCTGGTCCTCGGCAGCATGTACGCACTGGTGGCCCTCGGCTACACCATGGTGTACGGCATCATCAACCTGATCAACTTCGCGCACGGCGAGGTGCTGATGGTGGGCGCGCTCACCAGCTGGGCGATCATCACCAACGTGCAGGAAGCCATGCCGGGCATTCCGGGCTGGCTGCTGCTGCTCGTGGCCCTCGTCGTCTCCTGCGTGGTGGCGGCGGCCCTCAACTTCACGATCGAGAAGGTGGCCTACCGGCCGCTGCGCAACAGCCCCAAGCTCGCGCCCCTGATCACCGCCATCGGCATGTCGATCCTGCTGCAGACGCTGGCGATGATCATCTTCAAGCCGAACTACAAGCCCTACCCGACGCTGCTGCCGGCCGCGCCGATCCAGGTGGCCGGCGCGGTGATCACCACCACGCAGATCATGATCCTGGGGATGACCGCGCTGTCGCTGGCCGTGCTGATGTACCTGGTGAACTACACGCGCCTGGGCCGCGCGATGCGCGCGACGGCGGAGAACCCGCGCGTGGCGGCGCTCATGGGCGTGAAGCCGGACATGGTCATCTCGGCGACCTTCATCATCGGCGCCGTGCTCGCCACCATCGCCGGCGTCATGTACGCATCGAACTACGGCACCGTGCAGCACACCATGGGCTTCCTGCCGGGGCTCAAGGCCTTCACCGCGGCGGTGTTCGGCGGCATCGGCAACCTCGCGGGCGCGGTGGTGGGCGGCATCCTGCTCGGGCTGATCGAGGCGATCGGCTCCGGCTACCTCGGCGTGCTCACCGGCGGCGTGCTGGGCAGCCACTACTCCGACATCTTCGCCTTCATCGTGCTGATCGTCGTGCTCACGCTGCGGCCCTCCGGCCTGCTGGGCGAACGCGTCGCCGACCGCGCCTGACGGGGGGACGAGCATGATCAACAAGCAGAACAAGACCGTGGTGTGGGTGCTGGGCGCGCTGGCGCTGTGCATCCTGCCGCTGATGCTGCAGGCCGCGGGCAACTTCTGGGTCCGCATCGCCGACACCGCGCTGCTTTACGTGCTGCTGGCGCTGGGCCTCAACATCGTGGTCGGCTACGCCGGCCTGCTGGACCTGGGCTTCGTCGCCTTCTTCGCCATCGGCGCCTACATGTACGGCCTGATGGCCTCGCCGCACCTGTCGGAAGCCTTCCCCTGGTTCGCGCAGATGTTCCCCAACGGCCTGCACACCTCGGTGTGGCTGGTGATCCCGCTCGGGGCGGGGCTCGCGGGCTTCTTCGGCATCCTGCTGGGCGCGCCGACGCTGAAGCTGCGCGGCGACTACCTGGCGATCGTGACGCTCGGCTTCGGCGAGATCATCCGCGTGTTCCTGAACAACCTGGACCACCCGGTCAACATCACCAACGGTCCCAAGGGCCTGGGCCAGATCGACTCGATCACGCTGTTCAAGTTCGATGCGTTGGGTATCCCGGGCATCAACCTCGCGCGGCCGATCGACATCACCGAGACCTATTCGATCAACTCGGTCACGCTCTACTACTACCTGTTCCTCGCGCTGGTGGTGGTGAGCGTGATCATCTGCCACCGCCTGGAGCTCTCGCGGATCGGGCGCGCCTGGATGGCGATCCGCGAGGACGAGATCGCCGCCAAGGCCATGGGCATCAATACCCGCAACATGAAGCTGCTGGCCTTCGGCATGGGCGCGACCTTCGGCGGCGTGTCCGGCGTGATGTTCTCCGCCTTCCAGGGCTTCGTGTCGCCCGAGTCCTTCAGCCTGATGGAGTCCATCATGATCGTCGCCATGGTGGTGCTGGGCGGCATCGGCCACCTGCCGGGCGTGATCCTGGGCGCGGTGCTGCTGTCGGCCCTGCCCGAGGTGCTGCGCTGGGTGTCCGGCGTGTTCGACCTGCAGTCCGTCACCGGGGGCCGGCTGGACGCCTCGATCCTGCGCCAGCTGCTGATCGCGCTGGCCATGATCGTGGTGATGCTGTTGCGTCCGCGCGGCCTGTGGCCGACGCCGGAACACGGCAAGAACCTGCCCGCGACGGCCCGATAGGAGAGACAGATGGCAGAAGTCGTCCTCCGCGTCGCGGGGATTTCCAAGCGCTTCGGCGGCCTGCAGGCCCTGTCGGACGTGGGCCTGACGATCGAGCGCGGCCAGGTCTACGGCCTGATCGGCCCCAACGGAGCCGGCAAGACCACGTTCTTCAACGTGATCACCGGCCTCTACACGCCCGACAGCGGGACCTTCGAGCTGGCCGGCAAGCCCTATACGCCCACCGCGGTGCACGAGGTGGCCCGCGCGGGCATCGCGCGCACCTTCCAGAACATCCGCCTGTTCGCCGACATGACGGCGCTGGAGAACGTGATGGTGGGCCGGCACGTGCGCACCCATTCGGGCCTGCTCGGCGCGATGTTCCGCACGAAGAAGTTCCGGCAGGAGGAATCCGAGATCGCCCAGCGGGCGCAGGAGCTGCTCGATTACGTGGGCATCGGCAAGTTCACCGAGTACAAGGCGCGCACGCTGTCGTACGGCGACCAGCGCCGGCTCGAGATCGCCCGGGCGCTGGCGACCGACCCGCAGCTGATCGCGCTGGACGAGCCGGCGGCCGGCATGAACTCCACCGAGAAGGTGGTGCTGCGCGAACTGATCGACCGCATCCGCAAGGACAACCGCACCATCCTGCTGATCGAGCATGACGTGAAGCTGGTGATGGGCCTGTGCGACCGCGTGACGGTGCTGGACTACGGCAAGCAGATCGCCGAGGGCTCGCCCTACGACGTGCAGCGCGACGAGAAGGTGATCGAGGCCTATCTTGGCCACAGCCACAAGGCCACGGGGACGGCGCCGGCCGCCGCGACCGCGACCGGAGACGAAGAATGAGCCAGACGCTGCTGAAGGTGAGCGGCCTGAAGGTGGCCTACGGCGGCATCCAGGCCGTCAAGGGCGTGGATTTCGAGGTGCGCGAGGGCGAACTGGTCTCGCTGATCGGCTCCAACGGCGCCGGCAAGACGACCACGATGAAGGCCATCACGGGGCTGCTGCCGATCAACGACGGCGACATCGAGTACCTGGGGCAGAGCATCCGCGGCCGGGGCGCGTGGGACATGGTCAAGCAGGGGCTGGCGATGGTGCCGGAAGGCCGCGGCGTGTTCACCCGCATGACCATCACCGAGAACCTGCAGATGGGCGCGCACATCCGCCGGGACAAGGCCGGCATCGCGCAGGACATGGAGCGCGTGTTCGCGACCTTCCCGCGGCTGAAGGAACGCAAGGACCAGCTCGCCGGCACCATGTCGGGCGGCGAGCAGCAGATGCTGGCCATGGGCCGCGCCCTCATGAGTCGGCCCAAGGTGCTGCTGATGGACGAACCCTCGATGGGCCTGTCGCCAATCATGGTCGACAAGATCTTCGAGGTCGTGCGCGACGTGCACGCCCAGGGCGTGACCATCCTGCTGGTGGAGCAGAACGCCAGCCGCGCGCTGGAACTGGCCGACCGCGGCTACGTGATGGAGTCGGGCCTGATCAGCATGAGCGGCAACGCCAGGGACATGCTGAACGATCCCAAGGTGCGCGCGGCCTACCTCGGCGAGTGAAGCGCCGGCGCCGCCCTCAGTAGCGCCACTGCAGCCCGAGGCTGGTGCGCACGTCGCGCGTGTCGCCCAGGATGCCGCGGGTGTCGTAGCTGTCCAGGCCGAGGGCCGCCGACCCGCGGCGGGAGAAGTCCCAGCTGAGGCCCACGCCGTAGGTCAGGCCGCCCTCGGCCGGAACGGCAGGGGTGAGCGACGCCCGGTTGAAGGTGGTGCCCACGCGGCCATACACGCCCAGGTCCCAGCCGATGCCGGCTTTGCCCACCAGGCTCACGTTCAGCCCCTGCGCGCGGCCCGGGTCCAGGGCCGTTGCGGGGGCGGCGCCCACCTGCATGCTCAGCGAGCGCGGGGTCTTCAGGTTCTGGTACAGGGGCAGCGTGGCCGCGTCGCAGGTGAAGGTGAAGCTGCCGCAGGGCACGCGCAGGTCCGTCTGGCCCACCTGCAGCCCCAGGGGCGTGCCGCCCGCGCGCCATCGCAGGCTGCCGCTGGACTGCGCATGGGCGCTGGCCACGGCGGCCAGTGCGATGACCCATCCCACGAGATGACGCTGCGACGACATGCGGGCTCCCCGTTGTGCTTGGAGGATCAATGTGCCCGCCCGGCTCAGCGGGCGCGTGTAGGACAAGTCTCACGAGGCCTGTAGGAGGCCCGGCTCAGCCTTAATCGACCTTGGCGCCCGAGGCTTTCACTACTTTCTCGTATTTGGCGAGCTCGGCGCGCATGAAGCTGCCGAACTCCTCCGGCGAGCTGGGCACCGGTTCGGCCATGAGGCCGGCGAAGCGGGTCTTCGCTTCCGGCGAATGGAGCGCGGCCACGAAAGCGTGGTTGAGTTTCTGCACGACTTCGCGGGGCGTGCCGGCCGGTGCCACCAGGCCCCACCAGGTGTCGATCGCGAAGCCCTGGAGGGTGTCGGCGACCGGCGGCACGTCCGGCAGGCTGGGCGAGGGCTTCAGGGTGGTGACCGCCAGGGCCTTGAGCTTGCCGGCGCGGATGTTGGGCGCGGCCGTCGCCAGGTTGTCGAAGTTGAAGTCGACCTGTCCGGACAGGAGGGCCAGCTGCGCGGGGTTGCCGCCGTTGTACGGGATGTGGACGGCGAAGAGGCCGGCATCGCGCTTGAACATCTCGCCCGCGAGGTGTCCCGCGCTGCCGTTGCCGCCGCTGCCGTAGTTGAGGCGGCCGGGGTTCGCCTTGCCGTAGGCGACCAGGTCGCGCAGGGTGTTGATCTTCAGGCGGGCGGCGGTCTCCGCGTTCATCACCAGCACGTTGGGCACGCGCACCATCTGCGTGATGGGGGCGAAGTCCTTCGCCGCGTCGTAGGGCATCTTCGCGAACAGCCAGGGGTTGATCGCGTGCGTGGCGACGGCGGAGATGCCGATGGTGGTGCCGTCGGGGGCGGCCTTGGCCACGGCGTCGGCGCCGATGTTGCCGCCGCCGCCCGGGCGGTTCTCGATGATCACGGTGCCCAGGCTGTCCTTCACGCGCTCGGCGAGCACGCGCGCGGTGACGTCGATGGGGCCGCCGGCGGCGTAGGGCACGATGATCCGGATCGGGCGCGCCTGCGACCAGGCTGCGGGGGCGGCGGCCGTCGCGGCCGCACCGAGGGAGGAGAGGAGGAGTTGTCGTCGTTTCATGGCCTGCATTGTCGCAAGCCGCGCGGGCGGGCCGCGCCGCGGGATGCCATTCCCTAGTGGCGCGCGCCGAACAGGCCCTTCCACCAGCCGCCGCCGGCCTTGCGGCCCACGTCCGGCAGCGCCGGCACCGCGGAAGGCAGCTCGTTGCGCAGCATGCACTCCTGCCGTCCGCGCACGAGCAGCTGCGCCTCCTCGCGTCCCAGCATGCGTTCGGCGATGTCGCGCGCCCTGGACATGACGGGGGAGCGCCGGCCGTTGGAGTGCGCGTCGGTGGCGATGATGTGCGTGAGCCCGTCGGCGAGGAAGCGCTCGCCCCAGTACTTCGCGCGGGCACCGAACACGCCGGTCAGCGAGGCGGCCGTGATCTGCATCCACGCGCCTTGCCGGACGAGGTCCGCGAACACGGGGTAGTGGTCCTCCACCCAGGTGAGGCGCTCCGGGTGCGTGATCACGGGCACGTAGCCGGCGGCGACGAGCTGGAACACCGAGTCCTGGAAATGGGGCGGCGCGACGTGGTGCGAGGGCTCCAGCAGCAGGTAGCGGGTGTGGTGCAGGCAGGGCACCTTGCCCGCGCGCAGGCCCTCCAGGAGGCCGGGAACGAGGTGGACGTCGGCACCGATGGTGAGTTTCAGGGGGATGTCGTTCTCGTCCAGCGAGCGCTGCAGCTGGTCGCGCGCCGCCTCGATGCCGGCGGTGTCGTTCATGTACAGCCCCGGGTAGATGTGGGGCGTGCAGGCCGTGAGGGTGATGCCGTCGTCCACCGCCATGCGGGCCATCTCCAGCGACATCTCCAGGCTGCGCGAGCCGTCGTCGATGCCGGGGAGGATGTGGCAATGCAGGTCAATCACCGTTGGCCTCCTCGTCGCCTTCGGCGCGCAGCGGCCGCAGGAAGGCACCGGCCAGCAGCGCGGCCGCGATCGCGTTGGCCGGGATGTGCATGTTGAACTCGACGAGCGAGTGCAGCAGGAAGCCCAGCAGCCCGAAGCCGCACAGGGCCGCGGCCATCTCGGTGCGGCGCAGGCGCCGCCGCCGGATGCCGGCACGCGCGAGTTGCACCGCCCGGGAAAGGGCCAGCCAGGTGAAGGCCGCCATCAGGAGGACGGCGAAGATGCCGCCGTCGAACAGGAGCTCGGCATAGTCGTGGTGGGCGTGCCCCGCGAAGCCGTCGACCGCGGCGGGCTGGAAGCGCGGATAGACCGCTGCGTAGGTGCCCCAGCCCGCGCCGAGGGGCCAGAACTCCGCGGCCCCCTGCAGCGTGCTGCTGGCCAGGAGCGTGCGAAAGGAGGCATCGCTCGCCATTCCCTTCACCTGGAAACGGGTCACCACCGAGTCGAATCCGACCACCGCCATCGCGACCAGGAGGGCGAGGCCGGCGGCGACCAGCATGGTGCGCCAGCGGCGTGAATGCGAGGTCGTGGAGGCGGCCAGCGCGAAAGCGCACATCGCGGCAGGCAGGCCGGCGAGGGCGGCTCCGCGCGAACGCGACATCAGGATGCCGATCACCAGCAGCATCCCCCCGGCGCTCCACAGCGCCAGCACGCGCGCATGCGAGGAGCCGTGCAGCACCGCGTGCCGCCGGCGCTGGGACAGGCTGGCCCAGGCCAGCCAGACGTAGGCGGCGAGTGCCATCGCCGCGTAATTGGCGAAGTGGTTGGGGTTGGCGAAGGTGCCGAACGGACGACCGCCGATGCCCCCGAAGTAGAGCGAGGAACCCGCGCCGCCCGCGACCTGCAGCAGGCCCATCACGACCTGCAGCATGGCGACGCCGACGAACACGCCCATGACCAGCTTCAGCTGGCGCAGCCGCATCCAGTAGCCGGCGACGAAGGCCGCCAGGATGGGGATGCCCGCGAACAGCGAGGCCGCGGTCGCGTCCGGCACCAGGGACAGGGGCAGCCAGGCGGGCGTGGCGATGCCCGCGGCGGCCATGGCTTCCGGGTAGGCGCCGCGTCCGGGCGCGGCGCTCCAGAGGGATGCGGGAACGGGCAGCAGGTACACCAGCGCGAGCCACAGCGGGCTGGCCAGCAGGAGCGCGAGCAGGATGCCCTGCGCCGTGACGCCGGTGGTGCTCCGGTGCGCGCGCGCCAGTGCCGCGGCCAGGATGGCGAGCGCGGCACCTTCGAGCACGATGAGGGCCACGTGCCGGTTGCCGCCGCGCATGAGCGGGGAGGCCGCGACCAGAAACAGCAGCGCAGAAACAGCGACGGGGCCGATCGGCCCCGTTTCATCGGTCGCCGAGACGACCCCTTGCGAGTTCACTGCGCGCTGAGCGGCGGCGCTGCGACCACGTCGTCGTCGTCCGTCAGCTCGCGGGTGACGCCGATGGCGACGGCGGCGGCGCCCACCGCAACCAGACCATTGACCAGCCCCGGATTCGGAGCGAAGGTGGGGGAGGCGGCCGCGACCGGCACCACGGGCTGCACTGCGGCGGTGAGCTGCTGGCAGGTCATGGTTTGCAGCACGGTCACGCCGTGCGCCGGCGGCACGGTCACCGTGCAGCCGTTGTTCAGGCGCAAGGTGACGGAACCACCGGAAGTGGTCACGAAGCGCATGCCGTTCTGGATCGCGGTGCCGGGAGCGACGGTGACGCCGGTCGCGCCCTGCGTGGCGGTGACCACGCCTTGCACGTTGGAAACGGTCCCCAGGGGGGCTTGCGCGAACGCGGAAGCTCCGATCAGGGCGGAGAGAGCGAGCAGCAGTTTCTTGAGCGCCATTTGGATGCTCCCCGAGGTGAATGAGCGAATTACTATAGCACGCAGCTTTTTGAGCGGGGGTGACTTTTCCCCCTCAATTCGTACTCCGTGCGAGGGAGAAAGCGTCGAAGGCGACGCGGCCTTTTATTCCCGCCGTTACTTCGTATTGCGCGGCCGGTTCGAGCTGCAGGCTGGCCACCGCCCCACAGTCGGGCGGCACGCTGAAGTCGACTTCGAACGACTTCCACACGCCGCCCGTGTCCTGCAGCGGCCGCGAGCGCGCCAGGACGGCCTTGCGCCCGGATGTGCAGAGCACCGACCAGGTGAGCCCCGACTCCGACCGCAGCTTGGACGCCATGTATTCGCCGCGCAGCCGGTAGGCGCCCGGGGCCGCGAACAGGTACTGGCGCACCACCGGCGCCGTGAAGCTGCGGCCCGTGAATTCGAGTCCGAGCACCAGCCCGCGGCGCGCCACCGCATCCTGCTCGACCAGCACACCCGCGCGGCTGCGGGGCACGCGCGTGAACTCCCAGTCGAAGCCGTCCTGTTCCATCGCCTGGTCGAAGCTCCCGTTGTAGAGCAGGGGCACCGGGTCCTTGTGCTGCGCCAGCCACAGGCCGTAGGCGTCGAGCCAGTGGCCGCCTGCCTTGAGCGAGCGCATGTACAGGTGGCGCGCGTCGTCGGCCAGTGCGCCTTTCTCGACCGCTTCGGCCACCAGGGGAAGCACGTGGCCGGGCGGCAGCTTCATCGCGTAGCCGGCACCCAGCACCTGCGGGAGCCACTGGTTGCCCTGCGCGAGGTGCGGGCGCAGGTAGGCCAGCCCGTCGGGCGTGGCGGCGATCTGCGCCAGCGCGCGCGCCGACTCGTGCGAACTGCGGTTTTGCAGGATCTGCACCAGCAGCGACACGCCTTCGGGCAGCTTGCCGTTCGCCAGGGCCTGGGCAGCCCGCCAGCGCGCGACCATGTGGTTGGTGGGAGCGGCCAGGGTCGCACCGGGCAGGACGCTGCCGCTGCGCTCGCGCGGCTCGGCGACGAGCAGCCTGGTCCAGGCGACCGAGTCGCCCGGATTGCGGGCGATGCGCTGGCGCATCTCCTTGCGCACTTCCTGCGGGTCCCGGGTCGGCTCCGGGCACAGCGGGAGGTACGGGGTGTCCATCTCGGTGCAGGCGCTGCGCAGGTGGACCGACATGCCGGCGAGGAACAGCCCGACGGCCGCGGCGGTCGCGACGGCGGGAAGGATCCAGCGGGCGGGTGCCATGCCGGTCAGTCCGGAGCGCCGCTCAGGTTCGTCAGCATCACCTTGCCGCCGCGCGACGCGAATTCCGCGCGCAGCAGGAAGCGCTCGCCGTGCGAGCCGATGGTGGTCTCGCCGGCGTGCACCCGGATGCGGCCCGTGACGAGGAGCACGCCATCGCGCGGCTCGCCCCTGAATTCCACCTGCGTCAGCCGCACGGGGCGCGCGCCCTTGATCATCATCTCGTAGTTGCGCGACAGGGCCTGCGCGCCGGGCCCCTGGCGCGCATCCTTGTCCAGCAGGCGCAGGACCTGCTCGCCGCTGCCCGTCTCCAGCATCTGCAGCACCTGGGTGAGCAGCGGCTGCGCATCGTCCAGTGTCGGGCTCGCCGGCACCATGGCCGCGACCGTCGTGCTCACCCTGGCGGTCGCGGGGGTGCTGGCGGCCGGGGCGCTGATCGGGGTGCTGGCGACCGGAGCCACGGCGACGGCGGCGACCACGGGGGCGGGCAAGGGCGG
>JALHLO010000011.1 GCA_022844525.1 Ramlibacter sp. | reverse complement strand
CGGCCGCCGCGCCCGCGAGCGCCGCCGTGGCGGCCGTCACCCCGCCCGCCGCGCCCGCCTCGGCCAGGAAATGATGCCGGCCCTTTCACAGCACACCGCAAGAACGGACTGAACCATGGCGACCAATGCAAAAGGCCAGGACACCCCCGCGATCGCCGAGAAGATCGCGTCGCAGTTCCGCGGCCTGAACCCGAACGACCCCGCCTCGTGGCCGGCCGTGCCGAAGGCGGCCATGTGCTTCGCCGTGGCCGCGGCGATCGTCACCGCCCTCTGGTTCGTGTGGCTCACGAACTCCGCCGAGGAACTCGAGGCGGAGCAGAAGAAGGAGGAGGGCCTGCGTGCCGACTACAAGAAGAAGCTGGCGCAGGCCGTGAACCTCGACGCCCTGCGCAAGCAGCGCGAACAGGTGCAGCAGTACGTGACCCAGCTCGAGAAGCAGCTTCCCAGCAAGGCGGAGATGGACGCGCTGCTGTCGGACATCAACCAGGCCGGCCTGGGCCGCAGCCTGAACTTCGACCATTTCCGCCCCGGCTCGGTGAGCGTCAGGGAGTACTACGCGGAACTGCCGATCTCGATCCGCGTGTCCGGCCGCTACCACGACATCGGCTCCTTCGCCTCCGACATCGCCCACCTGTCCCGCATCGTCACCCTCAACAATCTCGAGATCGGGCAGGCCCGTGACGGCAACCTGGTGATGGACACGACCGCCAAGACCTTCCGCTACCTGGATGCCGACGAAGTCTCGGCGCAGCGCAAGGCGACCAAGGGAGGCAAGAAGTGATGCGGCATACGCTTCTTCTCGCCCTGGCCGCGGCCGCGACGCTGAGCGCCTGCGAGGGTTCGGACAACGAGGAAATCCAGGCCTGGATGAACGAGCAGAAGGCGGCGACCAAGCCGCAGGTCAAGCCGATCCCGGAGCCCAAGAAGTTCACGCCCGAGGTCTATGCGATGGAAGCGGCCATCGAACCCTTCAGCAACCAGAAGCTGACGCAGGCGCTCAAGCGCGAGTCGCAGCAGTCGGGCTCCGCCACGGCGGCCCTGCTGGCGCCGGAGCTGAGCCGCCGCAAGGAAGCGCTGGAGGCCTATCCGCTGGATTCGATGAGCATGGTCGGCAGCCTGCTGAAGCAGGGCCAGCCGGTGGCCCTGATCAAGGTCGACAACCTGCTCTACCAGGTCAAGCCCGGCAACTACCTCGGGCAGAACTACGGCCGGATCACGAAGGTGGGAGAGAACGAAGTCGTGCTGCGTGAGCTCGTACAGGACGCTGCCGGCGACTGGGTGGAGCGGGTCGCGACACTGCAACTGCAGGAGAAGTCCAAATGATGAAAAGAAACGAGTGGAGCTTGCGAGCCCTCCTTGCCGCGGCAACGGTGTTCGCGTCCGGCTGGGCCCACGGGGCCCCGGCGGTCGAGAACATCTCGGGTTCGCTGCAAGGCGGCGCCGAGGTGGTGCGCATCGAATTCTCGGAGCCGCTGACCGCGCTCCCGACCGGCTTCGTGACGCAGTCGCCGCCGCGCATCGCGCTGGACTTGCCCGGCGCCACCAACACGATGGGCCGCAACGGCGTGGAGATGAACGTCGGCAACCTGCGCTCGGTGAACGTGGTGCAGTCGGGCGACCGCTCGCGCGTGGTGCTGAACCTGAAGTCCCCGACCAACTACAAGCTGGCGATCGACGGCAAGGCGCTGCTGGTCACGCTGGACCCGGTGGCCCAGACGGCCGCCGCGGTCGCGTCGCCCCAGGCCTTCGCCGAAAGCCGCAACCGTGACCCGCAGCCGCTGCGCGACATGGACTTCCGCCGCGGCCCCGACGGCTCCGGCCGCGTGATCGTGGACCTGCCGACCAACCAGGTCGGCGTGGACATCCGCCAGCAGGGCCAGGCCCTGGTCATCGACTTCCTCAAGTCGACGCTGCCCGAGGGCCTGCGCCGGCGCATGGACGTGTCCGACTTCGGCACGCCCATCCAGACGGTGACCACCACCCAGGTGGGCGACCGCGTGCGCATGTCGATCGAGCCGCGCGGCGCGTGGGAGCACAGCGCCTACCAGTCCGACACCCAGTTCGTCGTCGAAGTGCGCCAGCAGAAGCAGGACCCGAACAAGCTGTCCCAGGGGCCCGGCTACACCGGCGAGAAGCTGTCGCTGAACTTCCAGAACATCGAGGTGCGCTCGCTGCTGCAGGTGATCGCCGACTTCACCAACTTCAACATCGTCACCTCGGACTCCGTGACGGGCGCGGTGACGCTGCGCCTGAAGGACGTCCCGTGGGACCAGGCCCTGGACATCATCCTGCAGGCCAAGGGCCTGGGCATGCGCCGCAGCGGCAACGTGCTGTGGATCGCCCCGAAGGACGAGATCGCCGCCAAGGAGAAGCTCGAACTCGAGGCCGCCGCCGCCATCCAGACGCTGGAACCGGTGCGCACGCAGGCCTTCCAGCTGAACTACACGAAGGCCGCCGACATCGCCGTGCAGCTGACCGGCGTCGGTACCTCCCGCATCCTGAGCTCCCGCGGCAGCGCGATGGCGGAGCCGCGCACCAACCAGCTGTTCGTCACCGACGTGCCGGCGCGCCTGGAGGCGGTCCAGAACCTGATCGCGCGCCTGGACATCGCGGTGCCGCAGGTGCTGATCGAGGCCCGGATCGTGGAAGCCATCGACACCTTCGGCAAGTCCCTGGGCGTTCGCCTGGGCGGCGGCGTCCCCTCGTTCGGCATCGGCGGCGGCGCCCGCGGCGTGGTGGCCGGCACCTACAACGCGGCCATCAACCAACGCGACGGCGGCGGCCCCAGCGACGCCCCGTTCGTGAACATGCCTTCGAGCGGCGCCGGCGGTTTCCCGGCAGCCACGCTGGGCGTGTCGATCTTCAACTCCGCCGCGACGCGCTTCCTGAACCTGGAACTCTCCGCGCTGGAAGCCGACAACAAGGGCAAGCTGGTCTCCAGCCCCCGGGTCGTGACCGCCGACAAGACCCGGGCGCTGATCGAGCAGGGCACGGAGTTCCCGTACCAGCAGGCGACCTCCAGCGGCGCGACCTCGGTGGCTTTCCGCCGCGCCACGCTGAAGCTGGAAGTGACGCCGCAGATCACGCCCGAGGGCAGCATCATCCTCGACCTGGACATCAACAAGGACAGCCGGGGCGAGACGACGGCGGCGGGCGTCGCCATCGACACCAAGCACATCAAGACCCAGGTCCTGGTGGAAAACGGCGGCACCGTCGTGATCGGCGGCATCTTCACGCTGGACGATGCCGAGAACGAGGCGCGCGTGCCGGTGCTGGGCGACATCCCGATCGCCGGCAACCTGTTCAAGAACCGCAACCGCAGCAGTCGCAAGACGGAAATGCTGGTCTTCATCACGCCCCGCGTGGTGAGCGACCGCGTGACCGGCAGGAGCCGCTGACGCTTTCGGCCGCGCGGCCTTGGCCCTGTTCCTCGTCGGCATGCCCGGCAGTGGCAAGTCCACTGTCGGGCGCCAGCTCGCCCGGCGCATCGGCCTGCCCTTCTTCGATTCCGACCACCTGATCGAGCAGCGCCTGGGCTGCAGCATCCGCGAGTACTTCGCGCGCGAGGGCGAAGCCGCCTTCCGCGACCTGGAGGAGCAGGTGCTGGCGGAACTTGCCCGCGGGCCCGACGCCGTGGTGGCGACCGGGGGCGGCGCCGTGCTGCGCGAAGCCAACCGCAAGGTCCTGCGCGAAGCCGGCAAGGTGGTGTACCTGCGCTCCAGCCCGGAGGAGCTGTTCCGACGGCTGCGGCACGACACGCAGCGGCCGCTGCTGCAGGTGGCCGACCCGCTGGCGAAGCTGCGCTCCCTGTATGCGGAGCGCGACCCGCTCTACCGCGAAACCGCCCACTTCCACATCGAGACCGGGCGCCCGTCGGTGCCCACGCTCGTCAACATGATCGTGATGCAGCTGGAGCTCGCCGGGCTGCTTGGGCCACAACATTAAACTCGGGGCATGACCGCCCCGCATCCCGAACCCCCGCAGGTGCGCATCGCGCTGGGCGACCGCAGCTACGACATCCTCATCGGCGACGGCCTGCTGTCGCGGCCGTCCACCTGGGCAGGCCTGCCCGCGGCGAGCAGCGCCTTGATCGTCAGCAACACCACGGTGGCGCCGCTGTACGCGGCGCGCCTGCGCGAGGCGCTGGCCGCGCGCTACCGCTCCATCTTCGAGGTGGTGCTGCCCGACGGGGAGGCGCACAAGGACTGGCAGACCCTGAACCTGGTGTTCGACGCGCTGCTGTCCCATGGCTGCGATCGCAAGACCGTGCTGTTCGCGCTGGGCGGCGGCGTGGTGGGCGACATGGCCGGCTTCGCCGCCGCCAGCTACATGCGCGGCGTGCCCTTCGTTCAGGTGCCCACGACGCTGCTGGCGCAGGTGGATTCCTCGGTGGGCGGCAAGACCGCCATCAACCACCCGCTGGGCAAGAACATGATCGGCGCCTTCTACCAGCCCGAGCGCGTGGTCTGCGACCTCGACACGCTGGCCACGCTGCCGGCGCGCGAGCTCAGCGCCGGCCTGGCGGAAGTGATCAAGTACGGCCCGATCGCCGACCTCGCCTTCCTCGACTGGATCGAGGCCAGCATCGATGCGCTGATGCGGCGCGACCGCGCGGCGCTCGCGCATGCCGTGCGCCGCAGCTGCGAGATCAAGGCGGAGGTGGTGGGCCAGGACGAGCGCGAGGCCGGGCTGCGCGCGATCCTGAACTTCGGCCACACCTTCGGCCACGCGATCGAGGCGGGCCTGGGCTACGGCGAATGGCTGCACGGCGAAGCGGTGGGCTGCGGCATGGTGATGGGGCTGCAGCTTTCGCGCCGGCTCGGCCTGGTCGACGAGGCGTTCGCGCGGCGCGTGACCGCGCTGATCGCGCGCGCGGGCCTGCCCGTCGTCGGCCCCGCGCTGGGCGCGGACCGCTACCTGGAGCTGATGCGCGTGGACAAGAAGGCCGAAGGCGGCCA
Organism: Ramlibacter sp.; assembly: GCA_022844525.1. Taxonomy (GTDB): domain Bacteria; phylum Pseudomonadota; class Gammaproteobacteria; order Burkholderiales; family Burkholderiaceae_C; genus Ramlibacter. The sequence continues at coordinate 30,284 of JALHLO010000011.1, read as the reverse complement.
GATCCGCTTCGTGGTGATCGAGGCTCCCGGCCGGGCGGCGGTGCGCGGCGCGCCGGACGACCTGGTGCGCCAGGTGCTGGCCGACTGCACCCGCTGAAGCGGGACCGCGCATGAGCCTCGCGCCCTACGCCTGCGACCCGGCGCGCTCGCGCGGGCGCCGCCACCCGGAAGTACCCGCGCCCACGCGCACCGAGTTCCAGCGCGATCGCGACCGCATCGTGCATTGCACCGCCTTCCGGCGCCTGGTCTACAAGACGCAGGTGTTCCTGAACCACGAAGGCGACCTGTTCCGCACGCGCCTGACGCACTCGATCGAGGTGGCGCAGCTCGCGCGCTCGATCGCGCGGCCGCTGGGCCTGAACGAGGACCTGGTGGAAGCGATCGCGCTCGCCCACGATCTCGGGCACACGCCATTCGGGCACGCCGGCCAGGACGCGCTGGACCAGTGCATGCGCGAACACGGCGGCTTCGAGCACAACCTGCAGAGCCTGCGCGTGGTGGACGCGCTGGAGGAGCGCTACCCCGAATTCGACGGCCTGAACCTGTGCTTCGAGACGCGCGAAGGGATCCTGAAGCACTGCTCGCGGGTCAACGCCGAACGGCTGGAGCGGCACGAGCCGGGCGGCGTCGGCCGCCGCTTCCTGGACCGCACGCAGCCCAGCCTGGAGGCGCAGCTCACCAACCTGGCCGACGAGATCGCGTACAACGCGCACGACATCGACGACGGCGTGCGCTCCGGACTGATCACGCTGGAACAGGTCACGGAAGTGCCCCTGTTCGGCGAACACCACCGCTGCGCCATGCGCGACCATCCGCAGCTGCAGGGTCGCCGCCTGCTGTACGAGTCCACGCGCCGCATGCTGAGCGCGCAGGTGTACGACGCGATCGCGGCCACCCGGGCGCGCATCGCCGAGGCGAACCCGCGGCACGAGGACGAAGCCCGCGCGATGCCGGCGCTGGTCTGCTTCAGCACGGAGCAGCGCGCGCGCGCCGCCGAACTCAAGTCCTTCCTGTTCCGCAACCTGTACCGCCATCCGCACGTGACCGCCACCACGGGACAGGCGCAGGAAGTGGTGCGCGAGCTGTTCGCCTGCTATGCGCGGCAGCCGGCGGAGATGCAGGCGGGCTTCGCCGCCCGCGGCGACACGCAGCGGGCAGTCGCCGACTACATCGCGGGCATGACCGACCGGTTCGCCCTGCGCGAGCACGAGCGGCTGACCGGCCGCAAGCTGCTCGCGGGCTCGCCATGAGAAGGGTGGATCCGGCGCTGGTGGTGATCCTGGCCGGGATCAGCGCGGCCCTGCACGTGGGCAAGCTGCCGCCCGCCCTGCCCGTGCTGCGCGATGCCTTGCAGGTCAGCCTGGTGCAGGCGGGCTTCCTGCTCTCGCTGGTGCAGCTCGCGGGCATGACGCTGGGCCTGGCGCTGGGCGCGGCGGCGGATTCGCTCGGGCCGCGGCGCACGATGATCGCCGGGCTGGTGATCCTGTCGGCGGCGAGTTTCGTCGGCGGCACGGCCTCGACGGCCGAGGCGCTGCTGGCGCTGCGCGCGCTGGAGGGCCTGGGCTTCCTGCTCGCCTCGCTGCCGGCGCCGGGCCTGATCCGGCGGCTGGTGCCGCCGGCCCGGCTGAGCGCCATGCTGGGAATGTGGGGCGCCTACATGCCGGTCGGCACGGCGGTCGCGCTGCTCACCGGCCCCGCGGTCATCGCCGCGAGCGGCTGGCCGGGCTGGTGGTGGCTGCTGGCCGGGCTGTCCCTGCTGATGGCCGCCGGCTTGGGGTGGGCCGTTCCGGCGGGTGCGGACCAGCGCGCGCTGCAGGCGCCGGCCGGCGGCGCGGGCAGGATCCTGCGCACGCTGCGCGCCGGCGGCCCCTGGCTTGCCTCGCTTGCCTTTGCCACCTACTCGGCGCAGTGGCTCACGGTGGTGGGCTTCCTGCCCACCATCTATGCGCAGGCGGGGCTGCAGGCCGGTTATGCCGCCGTCGCCACGGCGCTGGCGGCCGCCGTGAACATGGTGGGCAACATCGCCTCCGGCCGCCTGCTGCAAAGGGGCGTGCGCGCGCCGGTGCTGCTGCAATGCGGCTACCTCGCCATGGTCGTCGGCGCCATCGTCGCGTTCGCGCCCTGGGCCGAGGGCGGGCCCGCGGTCGCGGCGGCGCGCTATGGCGGCGTCCTGCTGTTCTCGATGGTGGGCGGACTGGTGCCGGGCACGCTGTTCTCGCTGGCCGTGCGCGTGGCGCCGGACGATGCCACGGTGTCGAGCACGGTCGGATGGATGCAGCAGTGGTCCGCCTTCGGCCAGTTCGCGGGTCCGCCGCTGGCCGCCTGGGCCGCGGCCCGCGCCGGCGGCTGGCACGTCATCTGGTGGGTGACCGCGGGCTTCGCGCTCGCGGGCATGGGGATCGCGGCGGCGATCGCGCGCTTCCTGGCCGGGCACCCGGCGCACGCGCCCACCGCGGCGCCGCCTGCCCGTAGAATTTCCGGCACGCCATGAGCTTCCTGAACCAGCTGAAGACCCAGGCCCGCGCCCTGCAGCAGGAGCGGACCGTCCAGGACCAGCACCTGGGGGAGCTGACCGCGCGGACCGAGCAGGCCTGCCGCTTCGTGCTGTCCTATTTCGAGGACCTGGCCAGGCAGCTCAGCGTGATCGAGCCGCCGGGGCCGGCGTTCAGCCTGGACGGCAAGACGCCCTGGCCGCCGATGAAGCTGGTGGACTTTCGCGTGGATGCGCGCCGCAAGATGCTGCGCGACCGCGAGGTGTTCGACTACGTCGCCATGGGCTGGCTGGTGGTGCCGCGGCCGGGCGGCCCGGGCAGCGGCAGCGTCAGCGTCAACTTCCCCACCGACATGAAGCGCGTGGAGGACCGGCTCGCGCTGGGGCCGGTGCGCCACGAGCGCCACGAGGTGCGCGACTTCGAGCGCGGCAACGTGCTGCAGGCCGTGCGCTATGAGTACGTGGCGCAGACGCGCGGGTCCGTGCTGGCGACCGCGGACCACGCCAAGGGCAGGGTGCAGTTCAGGCTGCTCAACACCGGCGGCTTCGAGGTCCTGCACACGGACCTGCCGGCCGAGCGCATCGGCCACGACCTGCTCGACGAACTGGCCAAGCGCATCGTCGGCGAGCCCAACGGTTTCCTCTGAACGATGTCCATCCCCGACAAGGCCGTGGAAGACACGCGGCGCTGGCTGGAGCGCGCCGTCGTGGGGTTGAACCTGTGCCCCTTCGCGAAGTCGGTGGTGGCGAAGCGGCAGGTGCACATCACGGCCACGCAGGCCGATGACGCCCAGGGCGTGCTCGCCGCCTTCGAGGCCGAACTCAAGGCGCTGGTGGTCGCCGGTGCGCGCGAGCGCGACACCACGCTGCTGGCGATCCCGCGCGGCATGGAGGACTTCCTCACCTTCCTCGACGTCGCCGCGCGCGCGGAGCGCATCGTGCGCAAGCGCGGGCTGGAAGGCGTGATCCAGGTGGCGCATTTCCATCCGCGCTTCGTGTTCGCGGGGGCGCAGGAGGACGACATCACCAACTACACCAACCGCTCGCCGCATCCCACCTTGCACCTGCTGCGCGAGGCGAGCATCGATCGCGCGGTGGCCGCCTTCCCGGATGCGGCGGCGATCTACGAGGCCAACATGGAGCGGCTGCGGGCGCTCGGCCGCGAAGGCTGGGACGCCCTCGACGTGGGGGCGAAGCCGTGAAGAAGGACGTGCGCGAGGACCTGGGGCTGAAGCCGGGCCAGTCGCTGGAGCTGCTGCAGGAGCTGCACATCCTGACGCGCGAGGGCCGCATCAACCAGGACTCGCGGCGCAAGCTCAAGCAGGTGCACCACCTGGTGCAGTTCATCGAGAAGCTGCTGCTGGAGATCCCGGCCGAAGCTGGCCACCCGACCCTGGCCGACCACGGCGCGGGCAAGTCCTACCTGGGCTTCATCCTCTACGACCTGTTCTTCCAGCCGCGCGGGGTAGGCCACATCTACGGGATCGAGACGCGCGCGGAACTGGTGGAGAAGTCGCGCGAACTGGCGCGCAGGCTCGGCTTCGAGCGCATGTCCTTCCTGCACCTGAGCGCGGCGGACGCGGCCGACGCGGCGCAACTGCCGGAGCAGATCGACGTGGTCACGGCGCTGCATGCCTGCGACACGGCGACCGACGACGCGATCGCGTTCGGGTTGAAGAAGCACGCGAAGTTCATGGTGCTGGTGCCGTGCTGCCAGGCGGAGGTGGCCGGCTGCCTGCGGCAGACCAAGGCGCTGGCGCTCTCGCGCACGCCGCTGTCCGAGCTCTGGCGCCATCCGCTGCACACGCGCGAGATCGGCAGCCAGGTCACCAACGTGCTGCGCTGCCTCTACCTGGAGGCGATGGGGTACCAGGTGACCGTGACCGAGCTGGTGGGCTGGGAGCATTCGATGAAGAACGAGCTGATCGTGGCCCGCCTCACCGGCCAGCGCAAGCGCAGCGCCGCGGAGCGGCTGCGCGCGATCCTCGCGGAGTTCGGCATCGCCGACCTGGAGCCGCGGCGCTTTCCCGGACTTCAAGAATTGGGGTCAGATTCCAATTTATGATGCGGCATGGCGCGCCTTCCCCGGCTGACGGTCCCCGGTTACCCCCACCACATCATCCAGCGCGGCAACAACCGCCAGGCGATCTTCACGGGAACGCCGGACTACGAACTCCTGCTCGAACTGATCGGCGAACACGCCCGCAAGCAGCATGTCGCGGTCCATGCGTACGTGTTGATGAGCAATCACTTCCACATCCTGGCCACGCCGGAGACGGAAGAGGGGATCCCGCAGATGATGCAGGCCGTGGGCCGCCGCTACGTGCGCAACTACAACCTGCGACACGCCCGCACCGGCACGCTCTGGGAGGGCCGCTACAAGTCGACGTTGATCCAGGCCGAGCGCCACCTGCTGGCCTGCATGGTCTACATGGACCTGAATCCGGTGCGCGCCGGGATGGTCGCCGATCCGGGCGAATACCCCTGGTCCAGCTACCAGCACTACACCGGGCGCCGGTCGGACAAGCTGATCACCCCGCATCCGCTGTACTGGGAACTGGGCAACACGCCCTTCGCCCGCGACGAAGCCTATGCCGCGCTGGTCCGCGCGGGGATCAGCGAAAGCGAGCAGCAGGCGCTGACGGACTCGGCCTTGCGAGGCTGGGCGCTGGGCGAGCCCGACTACGTCGCCGAGCTCCAGAAGCGCACCGAACGGAGGGTCGCGCGCGCCCATGCGGGGCGTCCGCGCACCACGAAGGAGCAACCTGTCCCCAATTAGGAGAAGACAAGAACGGCGAAGCCGTTAATTGGAATCTGACCCCAATTATTCTGCTTGGCAGCAGCCAGGAGCTGGACTATCCTCGGGTTTCCCCTGAATTTCCGAGGTGCGCGCCATGACGACGGCTGCCGAGATCGCCCATTTGCAAGAGAACGGCCTTTACACGGGCAGCAACGAGCATGACGCCTGCGGTGTCGGCTTCGTGGCCCACATCAAGGGCGAGAAGAGCCACAACATCGTCTCCCAGGCGCTCAAGATCCTGGAGAACCTCGACCACCGCGGCGCGGTGGGCGCGGACAAGCTGATGGGCGACGGCGCCGGCATCCTGATCCAGCTGCCCGACGCGCTCTACCGCGAGGAGTTCGCGCAGAAGGGTGTCGAGCTGCCCCCGCCCGGCGAGTACGGCGTCGGCATGATCTTCCTGCCCAAGGAGCACGCTTCCCGCCTGGCTTGCGAGCAGGAGCTCGAGCGGGCGATCAAGGCCGAAGGCCAGGTGCTGATCGGCTGGCGCGACGTCCCCGTCGACGCCGAGATGCCGATGTCGCCCGCCGTGCGCAAGAAGGAGCCGATCATCAAGCAGGTGTTCGTCGGCCGCGGCAACGACGTGATCGTGCAGGACGCGCTGGAGCGCAAGCTCTACGTGATCCGCAAGACCGCCAGCGCCGCCATCCAGCGCCTGCGCCTGAAGCACAGCAAGGAATACTACGTCCCCAGCTTCTCCAGCCGGACGATCATCTACAAGGGCCTGCTGCTGGCCGACCAGGTCGGCGTGTACTTCAAGGACCTGCAGGACCCGCGCTGCGTGTCCGCCCTGGGCCTGGTGCACCAGCGCTTTTCCACCAACACCTTCCCCGAGTGGCCGCTGGCCCACCCCTACCGCTACGTCGCCCACAACGGCGAGATCAACACGGTCAAGGGCAACTACAACTGGATGAAGGCGCGCGAGGGCGTGATGTCCTCGCCGGTGCTGGCCGCCGACCTGAAGAAGCTGTACCCGATCAGCTTCCCCGACCAGTCCGACACCGCCACCTTCGACAACTGCCTCGAGCTGCTGACGATGGCCGGCTACCCGCTGGCCCAGGCCGTGATGATGATGATCCCGGAGCCCTGGGAGCAGCACACGCTGATGGACGAGCGGCGCAAGGCCTTCTACGAATACCACGCCTCCATGCTGGAGCCCTGGGACGGCCCGGCCTCCATCGTGTTCACCGACGGCCGCCAGATCGGCGCCACGCTGGACCGCAACGGCCTGCGGCCTTCCCGCTACTGCGTGACCGACGACGACCTGGTGATCATGGCCTCCGAGTCCGGCGTGCTGCCGGTGCCGGAGAACAGGATCGTGCGCAAGTGGCGCCTGCAGCCCGGCAAGATGTTCCTGATCGACCTGGAGCAGGGCCGCATGATCGACGACGAGGAACTGAAGTCCTCGCTCGCCAACGCCAAGCCCTACAAGCAGTGGATCGAGAACCTGCGCATCAAGCTCGACGACCTGTCCGAGACCTCGGGCGACGCGCCGCACGCACCGCTGGAACTGCTGGACCGCCAGCAGGCCTTCGGCTACACGCAGGAAGACATCAAGTTCCTGATGGCGCCCATGGCCACGGCCGGGGAAGAGGGCATCGGCTCCATGGGCAACGACAGCCCGCTGGCCGTGCTGTCGGACAAGAACAAGCCGCTGTACAACTACTTCAAGCAGCTGTTCGCGCAGGTGACCAATCCGCCGATCGACCCGATCCGCGAGGCGATCGTGATGTCGCTGGTGTCCTTCATCGGCCCCAAGCCGAACCTGCTGGACATCAACCAGGTCAACCCGCCGATGCGGCTGGAAGTGAGCCAGCCTATCCTCGATTTCGCGGACATGCAGAAGCTGCGCGAGATCGAGAAGCACACGCACGGCAAGTTCCGCAGCTACACGCTGGACATCACCTACCCGCTGCAATGGGGCCACGAGGGCGTGGAAGCCAAGCTGGCCTCGCTCAACGCGGAAGCCGTCGATGCGCTGCGCAGCGGCCACAACATCCTGATCATCAGCGACCGCGGCGTCACCCCGACGCAGGTGGCGATTCCCGCCCTGCTGGCCCTGTCCTCCATCCACCAGCACCTGGTGCGCGAGGGCCTGCGCACCACCGCGGGCCTGGTGGTCGAGACCGGGTCCGCGCGCGAAGTGCATCACTTCGGCGTGCTGGCCGGCTACGGCGCCGAGGCCGTGCACCCCTACCTGGCGATGGAGACCCTGGTGTCCATCCACAAGGACCTGCCGGGCGACCTGAACGCCGAGAAGGCGATCTACAACTACATCAAGGCGATCGGCAAGGGCCTGTCGAAGATCATGTCCAAGATGGGCGTGTCGACCTACATGTCCTATTGCGGCGCGCAGCTGTTCGAGGTCATCGGCATCAACGGCGACACGATCGAGAAGTACTTCACCGGCACCTCCAGCCGCGTGGAAGGCATCGGCGTGTTCGAGATCGCGGAAGAGGCGATCCGGTCGCACCGCGCGGCCTTCGGCGGCGACCCGGTGCTGGCCAGCATGCTCGACGCGGGCGGCGAATACGCCTGGCGCTCCCGCGGCGAAGAGCACATGTGGACGCCCGACGCGATCGCCAAGCTCCAGCATGCCGCGCGCGCCAACAACTGGAACACGTACAAGGAGTACGCCCAGATCATCAACGACCAGAGCCGCCGCCACATGACGCTGCGCGGCCTGTTCGAATTCAAGGTGGATCCGGCCAAGGCGATCCCGCTGGACGAAGTCGAATCGGCCAAGGACATCGTCAAGCGCTTCGCCACCGGCGCGATGTCGCTGGGTTCCATCTCCACCGAGGCGCACGCGACGCTGGCGCTGGCCATGAACCGCATCGGCGGCAAGAGCAACACCGGCGAGGGCGGCGAGGACCCGGCGCGCTACCGGCAGGAGTTGAAGGGCATCCCGATCCAGACCGGCCAGACCATGGCGCAGATCATCGGCCGCGACGTGGTCGAAGTGGACATCCCGCTGCAGGCCGGCGACTCGCTGCGCTCGCGCATCAAGCAGGTGGCCAGTGGCCGCTTCGGCGTGACGGCGGAGTACCTCGCGTCCTCCGACCAGATCCAGATCAAGATGGCGCAGGGCGCCAAGCCCGGCGAAGGCGGCCAGCTGCCCGGCGGCAAGGTGTCCAAGTACATCGGCAAGCTGCGCCACTCCGTGCCCGGCGTCGGCCTCATTTCCCCGCCGCCGCACCACGACATCTACTCGATCGAGGACCTGGCCCAGCTGATCCACGACCTGAAGAACGTCGCCACGCACGCCTCCATCAGCGTGAAGCTGGTGTCCGAAGTCGGCGTCGGCACCATCGCCGCCGGCGTCGCCAAGTGCAAGGCCGACCACGTCGTGATCGCCGGCCATGACGGCGGCACGGGCGCCTCGCCCTGGTCGTCGATCAAGCACGCCGGCTCGCCCTGGGAGATCGGCCTGGCCGAGACCCAGCAGACCCTGGTGCTGAACCGCCTGCGCGGCCGCATCCGCGTGCAGGCCGACGGCCAGATGAAGACCGGCCGCGACGTCGTGATCGGCGCGCTGCTGGGCGCGGACGAATTCGGCTTCGCCACCGCGCCGCTGGTGGTCGAGGGCTGCATCATGATGCGCAAGTGCCACCTGAACACCTGCCCGGTGGGCGTGGCCACGCAGGACCCGGTGCTGCGCCGCAAGTTCGCCGGCAAGCCCGAGCACGTCGTCAACTACTTCTTCTTCGTCGCCGAGGAAGTGCGCCAGATCATGGCGCAGCTGGGCATCCGCAAGTTCGACGACCTGATCGGGCGCGCCGACCTGCTGGACACGCGCAAGGGCATCGCCCACTGGAAGGCGCGCGGCCTGGACTTCAACCGCCTGTTCGCGCAGCCCAAGGTGCCGGCCGACGTGCCGCGCTTCCACTGCGAGGAGCAGGACCACAAGCTGGAAAAGAGCCTGGACCGCGTGCTGATCGAGAAGTCGCGCGCGGCCATCGAGCGCGGCGAGAAGGTGCAGTTCATGGAAGTGGCGCGCAACGTCAACCGCTCGGTGGGCGCCATGCTCTCCGGCGCGCTGACCAAGGTGCACCCGGAAGGCCTGCCCGACGACACGCTGCGCATCCAGCTGGAAGGCACCGGCGGCCAGTCCTTCGGCGCCTTCCTGGCCAAGGGCATCACGCTGTACCTGATCGGCGATGCCAACGACTACACCGGCAAGGGCCTGTCCGGCGGCCGCGTCATCGTGCGACCCAGCATCGACTTCCGCGGCGAGGCGACCAAGAACATCATCATCGGCAACACCGCGCTCTATGGCGCGACCTCCGGGGAAGCGTTCTTCAGCGGCGTGGCCGGCGAGCGCTTCGCGGTGCGCCTGTCGGGAGCGACGGCGGTCGTCGAAGGCACCGGCGACCACGGCTGCGAATACATGACCGGCGGCACCGTGGCGGTGCTGGGCAAGACCGGCCGCAACTTCGCGGCGGGCATGTCCGGCGGCATTGCCTACGTGTACGACGAGGACGGCAAGTTCGCCAGCCGCTGCAACACGGCGATGGTCACGCTGGAGCGGGTGGGCTCCACCGCCGAACAGAAGGCTGCGTCCGGCAAGACCAAGCTGCACCGCGACGAGACCGACGAGGCGCAGCTCAAGAAGCTGCTGGAGGAACACAACCGCTGGACCGGCAGCCGCCGCGCCCGCGAGTTGCTGGACAACTGGGCGGAAGCCCGGATGAAGTTCGTCAAGGTGTTCCCGAACGAGTACAAGCGCGCCCTGGCCGAGATGTACGAACGCGAAGTGGAGCTGGCCAGCGCCGGCACCAACCAGGAAGTGGCCATGCAGCCCGAGCCGGTGCCTGCGAAGTGATTAACTTGGAAATCGCTGAAGCGATTTCCAAGTTGCCTAGTCAGTTTGGAGAGGACCGGCAAAGCCGGATCCTCTCCAAAAGGGGGACCGCGCTGCATGTTATTCCGCGCGGTCCAGTGTGAGAGCCGCCGTCATGCGCCACCGCGCAGCGGCACGTAGACCAGTCGGAGCATCGCGCAGACTGGTCTCACTTGTGAAGGGGATCCGGCTTTGCCGGGCCCCTTCACACTGATCAAGCCACCTGGAAATCGCTCCGGCGATTTCCAGGTGAAAGGAAGAATATGGGGAAAGTCACCGGCTTCATGGAGTTCGAGCGCATCGAGGAGGGCTACAAGCCCGTGCCCGAGCGCCTGAAGCACTACAAGGAATTCGTCGTCGGCCTGGACGACAAGCAGGCCCAGGTGCAGGCGGCGCGCTGCATGGACTGCGGCACGCCCTTCTGCAATTCGGGCTGCCCGGTCAACAACGTCATCCCGGACTTCAACGACCTGGTCTACCAGCAGGACTGGAAGAACGCCTGGACGGTGCTCGACTCCACCAACAACTTCCCGGAGTTCACCGGCCGCATCTGCCCCGCGCCCTGCGAGGCGGCCTGCACGCTGAACTTCAACGACGAGCCGGTGGGCATCAAGTCGCTGGAGCACGCGATCATCGACCGCGCCTGGGAACACGGCTGGGTGCAGCCGCGCGTCCCGCGCATCAGGACCGGCAAGAAGGTCGCGATCGTCGGCTCCGGCCCCGCCGGCATGGCCGCCGCGCAGCAGCTCGCGCGCGCCGGCCACGACGTGACGCTGTTCGAGAAGAACGACCGCATCGGCGGCCTGCTGCGCTACGGCATCCCCGACTTCAAGATGGAGAAGCACCACATCGACCGCCGCGTGGAGCAGATGAAGGCCGAGGGCGTGACCTTCCGCACCGGCGTCATGGTGGGCGAGCTTCCCAGGGGTTCCAAGGTCACCAACTGGGCCAAGGAAACGATTTCGCCGCAGCAGCTGCAGCAGGACTTCGACGCCGTGCTGCTCACCGGCGGCGCCGAGCAGTCGCGCGACCTGCCGGTGCCCGGCCGGGACCTCGACGGCGTGCACTTCGCGATGGAGTTCCTGCCGCAGCAGAACAAGGTGAACGCCGGCGACAAGGTCAAGGGCCAGATCATGGCCACCGGCAAGCACGTCATCGTGATCGGCGGCGGCGACACCGGCAGCGACTGCGTCGGCACCAGCAACCGCCATGGCGCGAAGAGCGTGGTGCAGTTCGAGCTGATGCCGCAGCCGCCCGAGGAGGAGAACAAGCCCCTGGTGTGGCCCTACTGGCCGTACAAGCTGCGCACCAGCTCCTCGCACGAGGAGGGCGTCAAGCGCGAGTTCGCCATCGCCACCAAGGAGTTCATCGGCGACAAGGGCAAGGTCACCGGCCTGAAGACTGTGCACGTCGAGATGAAGGACGGCAAGTTCGTCGAGATCCCGGGCACCGAGAAGGAATACAAGGCCGACCTCGTGCTGCTGGCCATGGGCTTCGTGAGCCCGGTGCAGACCATCCTGGAAGGCTTCGGCGTCGACAAGGACGCCCGCGGCAACGCCAAGGCGAGCACCGACTTCCACGGCGGTTACGTGACCAACGTGCCCAAGGTGTTCGCGGCCGGCGACATCCGCCGCGGTCAATCGCTGGTCGTCTGGGCGATCCGCGAGGGCCGACAGGCGGCGCGCGCCGTGGACGAATTCCTCATGGGATTCTCGGACCTGCCGCGTTAAAGCCACACGCCGGCCCCCCCTCCCCATTCGGGGTGGGGTTCCCTTCGGCAAAACCCCTATCATCCTTGGCTTTGAGCTTCCGGCCGCCCCCGCGGCCTTTCTCCCTCGGATGACCGATTCGGAACCGAGCGCGCTGGTCGAATGCCGCAACCTGAGCTTCGGCTATGGCCAGCGGCGCATCCTCGAAGACGTGAGCTTCACCGTGCCGCGCGGCAAGGTGACGGCTCTCATGGGTGCGTCCGGCGGCGGCAAGACCACCGTCCTGCGCCTGATCGGCGGCCAGGTGCGGCCGCAGGGCGGCGAGCTGCTGTTCGACGGCCAGAGCATCCCGGCGCTGGATCGCGACGGCCTCTATGGCATCCGCCGGCGCATGGGCATGCTGTTCCAGTTCGGCGCGCTCTTCACCGACCTGTCCGTGTTCGACAACGTCGCCTTCCCGCTGCGCGAGCACTCCGGCCTGCCGGAGAACCTGGTGCGCGACATCGTCCTCATGAAGCTCAACGCGGTCGGCCTGCGCGGCGCGCGCGACCTGATGCCCAGCGAGGTGTCCGGCGGCATGGCGCGGCGCGTGGCGCTGGCACGCGCGATCGCCCTCGACCCGGACCTGGTGATGTACGACGAGCCCTTCGCCGGCCTCGACCCGATCTCCCTGGGCACCGCCGCCCACCTGATCCGCAACCTGAACGACACCCTGGGCATCACCAGCATCGTGGTCTCGCACGACCTGGAGGAGACCTTCCACATCGCCGACCAGGTGATCGTGCTGGCCAACGGGCGCGTGGCCGCGCAGGGCACGCCCGACGAAGTGCGCCATTCGGAAGACCCGCTGGTGCACCAGTTCGTGCACGCGCTGCCCGAAGGCCCCGTGCACTTCCACTACCCCGGCCCGAGCGTCGCGGACGACTTCAGCGAGGGCCTCGGCAAATGAGGCCCCCACGCAAGGTACCCTTGCTGCCCCCCGAGGGGGCGGGCAGTGCCCTTCGGGCGGCCGGGCGGGCACTGCCATGAGCTGGTGGCGCCCCTCCGACGTCGGCTTCGCGGTCCGGAACACGCTGGCCGACTACGGCCATGCGGCGAAGCTGCTGCTGCGCCTGCTGTCCCTGGTCGGCCCGACCTTCGCGCGCGGCCGCCTGCTGCGCGACCAGGTCCATTTCCTGGGCAACTACTCGCTGGCGATCATCGGCGTGTCAGGCCTGTTCGTCGGCTTCGTGCTGGCGCTGCAGGGCCACTACATCCTGCAGCGCTACGGCTCGGCCGAGGCGCTGGGCCTGATGGTGGCCTTGAGCCTCGTGCGCGAACTCGGCCCCGTGGTGACGGCCTTGCTGTTCGCCGGCCGTGCCGGCACCTCGCTGACCGCGGAGATCGGCCTGATGAAGGCCGGCGAGCAGCTCTCCGCCATGGAGATGATGGCGGTGGACCCGGTGCAGCGCATCCTGGCGCCGCGGTTCTGGGCCGGCGTGATCGCCATGCCCCTGCTGGCCGCCGTGTTCAACGCGGTGGGCATCATCGGCGGCTGGGTGGTCGGCGTGCTGCTGATCGGCGTCGACCCCGGCTCCTTCTGGAGCCAGATGCAGGGCGGCGTGGACGTGTTCCGGGACGTCGGCAACGGCGTGATCAAGAGCCTGGTGTTCGGCGTGGCGGTGACTTTCATCGCGGTGCTGCAAGGCTATGAGGCGCATGCGACCCCGGAGGGCGTTTCGCGCGCGACCACGCGCACCGTGGTGATGGCGTCGCTGGCCGTGCTGGCCCTCGATTTCGTGCTGACGGCAATGATGTTCAGCATCTAGGAGAAAAGATGGAGCGCAACAAGAACGACGTCTGGGTGGGGCTGTTCGTCCTCATCGGCGCGGCCGCGCTGGTATTCCTCGCATTGCAGGCCGCCAACCTGCTGACGCTGAGCTTCCAGCCCACCTACCGGCTGGTCGGCAAGTTCGACAACATCGGCGGCTTGAAGCCGCGCGCCGCCGTGAAAAGCGCGGGTGTCGTGGTGGGCCGTGTGGAATCCATCACGTTCGATGACAAGTCTTTCCAGGCGCGCGTGTCGCTGGAGATGGAAACGCGCTATCAATTCCCCAAGGACAGCTCGCTCAAGATCCTCACCAGCGGCCTGCTGGGCGAGCAATACGTGGGGATCGAGGCGGGCGCCGACGACAAGAACCTGGCGGCGGGCGATACCATCAGCACCACGCAGTCCGCCGTCGTGCTCGAGAACCTGATCGGGCAATTCCTCTACAACAAGGCCGCGGAAGGACCGGCTGCCGGGACGCCCAAGAAATGAAACCTGACCGCCTGCCCGCCGCGCGCATCCTCGCCGTACCGACCGTGGCGCTCCTGCTGGGGGCGCTGGGCGGATGCGCCACGGTGGCGCATCCCAACCCGCGCGATCCGTGGGAGGGCTTCAACCGGCGCTCCTACGAGTTCAACGAGGGGGTCGACCGCATCGTGCTCAAGCCCGCGGCGACGTGGTACCGCGAGAAGGTCCCGCCGCTGGTGCGCACGGGCGTTTCCAACTTCTTCGGCAACCTCAGCGACGGCTGGTCGGCGGTCAACAGCCTGCTGCAGTTCCGCCTGCACGACTTCAGCGACAACTACGCGCGCTTCCAGCTGAACACCTCGTTCGGCCTGCTGGGGATCTTCGACCTGGCGAGCGACCTGAACATCGACCGCCACCGCGAGGACTTCGGCCAGACGCTGGGTCGCTGGGGCATGCCCGCCGGCCCCTACATCGTGCTGCCCCTGCTCGGGCCGTCCACGCTGCGCGACACGGCGGCCCTGCCCGTGGAGTACCGGTTCGACCTGGTGCGCCAGATCAACGCCGACAGCGTGCGCGCGGCCGTGCAGACGGTGCGCGTCATCGACACGCGCGCCAACCTCATCCGCGTGAGCAACGTGCTCGAAGAGGTGTCGCTCGACAAGTATTCCTTCACGCGCGACGCCCACCTGCAGCGCCGCCGCGCCGAGGTGATGGACTACAACGAGCGGGAAGTGCCGCCGCCGCTGCCCGATGAGTCACTGGAGCCGGCCGGAACCGTCCCCGCCCCTGCGGCAGGACAACCGCCGGCCGCCCCCGCGCGTTGAACGATGGTTGCACCCTGTTGCACTGAATGCTGAGGAGGCCGGAAACCCGGCACCCTCGGCCTGTTCCAACAGGGAACCCCCCGGGCGCAAGCCCGGCTGAAAGGAAAAAGATGAACCGACGTACCCTCGGCCGCCTCGCGGCAGCCGTTTTCGCCACCGCAGCCATGGCTGCCTGGCCGCTCGCACAGGCCGCCGAAGAAGCGCCCGACGCGATGATGCAGCGCCTCTCCGACGAGGTGCTCAACATCATCCGCACCGACAAGCTGGTCCAGAACGGCAACATCGACCGCGTCATCCAGGTGGTCGACAGCAAGATCATGCCGAACGTGAACTTCCAGCGCATGACGGCTTCCGCGGTCGGCCCGGCCTGGCGCCAGGCCACGCCGGAGCAGAAACAGCGCCTGCAGGAGGAATTCAAGCTGCTGCTGGTGCGCACCTACTCCGGTGCCCTGTCCCAGGTGAACGACGAGAGGGTGAACGTCAAGCCGCTGCGCGCGCAGCCCGGCGACACCGACGTCGTGGTCCGCAGCGAAATCCGCGGCCGCGGCGAGCCGATCCAGCTCGATTACCGGCTGGAGAAGACGCCCACCGGCTGGAAGATCTACAACCTGAACGTGCTGGGCGTGTGGCTGGTGGAAACCTACCGCAGCCAGTTCGCGGAGCAGGTCAACGCCAGGGGCATCGACGGCCTGATCGCCACGATGGCCGAGCGCAACAAGGCCAACGCCGCCGGCGCCAAGAAGGGCTGACGCTTCCGTGCTGGTCCTGCCCGCCGAACTCACGCACGCCCAGGCCACCGCCTGCTGCCGCATGCTGGCGCAGGCGCTGCGTTCGGAGCCCGGCACGCAGGCGGTGGCCGACGCCTCCGCCCTGCGCCACTTCGATTCCTCGGCGCTGGCGGTGCTGCTGGAGTCGCGCCGCGAAGCGCTCGCCCAGGGCAAGACCTTCGCCGTGAGCCACATGCATCCGCGCCTGCGCGCGCTCGCCACGCTCTACGGCGTGGCCGAACTCCTGCCGGAACCGCCGGCGGCCTAGTTCACCTGCAAGGGGCAAGGGCGGGGCGCGCCCGTTAAAATGGCGGGTTGCCCATGCCCGCCATCTCCTTCCAGTCCGTCTGCAAGACCTACAGCACCGCGCGCGGCAGCTTCCAGGCCCTGGACGACGTCAGCTTCGACATCGAGGAGGGCGAGTTCTTCGGCCTGCTCGGTCCCAACGGCGCGGGCAAGACCACCCTCATCAGCATCCTCGCCGGCCTGGTGCGCGCCACCTCGGGCCAGGTGCTCGTGCGGGGCTTCGACGTGCAGAAGGACTATGCGCAGGCGCGCCGCCAGCTGGGCGTGGTGCCCCAGGAACTGGTGTTCGATCCCTTCTTCACCGTGCGCGAGGCGCTGCGCATCCAGTCCGGCTACTTCGGCGTCAGGAACAACGACGCCTGGATCGACGAACTGCTGCACAACCTGGGGCTGGCCGACAAGGCGTCCTCCAACATGCGGCAGCTTTCCGGCGGCATGAAGCGCCGCGTGCTGGTGGCGCAGGCGCTGGTGCACCGTCCGCCCGTGATCGTGCTCGATGAACCGACCGCCGGCGTGGACGTCGAACTGCGCCAGACCCTGTGGCAGTTCATCGCCCGCCTGAACCGCGAAGGCCACACCGTGCTGCTCACCACGCACTACCTGGAAGAGGCCGAGGCGCTGTGCAGCCGCATCGCAATGCTCAAGACCGGCCGCGTGGTGGCGCTGGAGCGCACCAGCGAACTGCTGAAGGCCGCCTCCAGCAACGTGCTGCGCTTCAAGTGCGACGGCGCCCTGCCGCGCGCCTTCGAAGGGAAAGCGCGCGTGACCGGCCGCATCGTGCAGCTGCCCGCGCACGACGCGCACGAGATCGAGCAGCACCTGGCCGTGATCCGCGAGGCGGGCCTGCGCGTGGAGGACGTGGAGATCCGCAAGGCGGACCTGGAGGACGTGTTTCTCGACGTCATGACGGCCAGCCGCGAGAAGGTGCCCGGATGACCGGTTGGCAAACGCTCCTCTACAAGGAGGTGCTGCGCTTCTGGAAGGTCAGCTTCCAGACGGTCGCCGCGCCCGTGCTCACCGCGCTGCTGTACCTCCTGATCTTCGGCCACGTGCTGGCCGACCACGTGAAGGTCTACGACACCATCCCCTACACCGCCTTCCTGGTGCCCGGGCTGGTGATGATGAGCGTGCTGCAGAACGCGTTCGCCAACAGCTCCTCCTCCCTGATCCAGAGCAAGATCATGGGCAGCCTGGTGTTCGTGCTGCTGACGCCGCTGTCCCACTGGAGCTGGTTCATCGCCTACGTGGGATCGTCGGTGGCGCGCGGGCTGTGCGTCGGCCTGGGCGTGTTCCTGGTGACCGCGTGGTTCACGCAGGTCACTTTCGCGGCGCCGCTGTGGATCCTGGTGTTCGCCGTGCTGGGCGCGGGCATGCTGGGCGCGCTGGGCGTGATCGCGGGCCTGTGGGCGGAGAAGTTCGACCAGATGGCGGCGTTCCAGAACTTCATCATCATGCCGATGACGTTCCTCTCCGGCGTCTTCTATTCGATCCACTCGCTGCCGGACTTCTGGCAGCGGGTGTCGCACCTCAATCCCTTCTTCTACATGATCGACGGCTTCCGCTACGGCTTCTTCGGCGTGAGCGACGTGTCGCCCTGGCTCAGCCTGGGCATCGTCGGCGGCGCCATGCTGGCCGTGAGCGCCATCGCCGTCCACCTCCTGCGCATCGGTTACAAGATCCGCGGGTAAGAAAGAGTTCCATGACCGCCGACGAACTGCGCCAACTCATCGCCTCCGGCCTGGCCTGCGACCACATCGAGGTGGAAGGCGATGGCCGCCACTGGTCGGCGGTGATCGTGTCAGCCGAGTTCGCCGGTTTGCGTCCTATCCAGCGGCACCAGCGCGTGTACCAGACGCTCGGTGCGAGAATGCACACCGACGAGGTTCACGCCCTGTCGATGAGGACATTGACGCCCGCGGAATGGGCAAACCAACCCCACTGAAGGCCCATGGACAAGCTCTTGATTCGCGGCGGCCGGCCGCTGAACGGCGAGGTTCGCATTTCCGGCGCGAAGAACGCGGCGCTGCCCGAGTTGTGCGCGGCGCTGCTCACGGCCGACAAGGTGACGCTGAAGAACATCCCGCGCCTGCAGGACGTGGCGACGATGCTCAAGCTCATCCGCAACATGGGTGCCACCGCCGAATTCGCGAGCGACGGCACGGTGACCATCGAGTCGGCCAACCTGCACTTCCCGGAAGCGCCGTACGAGATGGTGAAGACCATGCGCGCCTCGGTGCTGGCGCTCGGGCCGCTGCTGGCGCGCTTCGGCGAGGCGACGGTGTCGCTGCCCGGCGGCTGCGCCATCGGCGCGCGCCCCGTGGACCAGCACATCAAGGGCCTGCAGAAGATGGGCGCCGAGATCGTGATCGAGCACGGCTACATGATCGCCAAGCTGCCCAAGGGCTGGACGCGCCTGAAGGGCGCGCACATCCGCACCGACATGATCACGGTGACCGGCACCGAGAACTTCATGATGGCCGCGGCGCTGGCCGAGGGCGAGACCATCCTGGAGAACCCGGCGCTGGAGCCGGAGATCACCGACCTGGGCGACATGCTCAATGCCATGGGCGCGAAGGTCGAAGGCCATGGCACCGGCCGCATCCGCATCCAGGGCGTGGAGAAGCTGCACGGCGCCACGCACAAGGTGGTGTCCGACCGCATCGAGTGCGGCACCTTCCTGTGCGCCGTGGCGGCCACCGGCGGCAGCGTCTTCCTGCGGGACGGCCGCGCCGACCACCTCGGCTCCGTGATCGACCTGCTGCAGGCGGCCGGCGCCAAGGTCGAACCGCTGGCCGACGGCATCCGCGTGAGCGCCGACCGCCGCCTGGACGCCCAGAGCTTCAAGACCACCGAGTACCCGGGCTTTCCCACCGACATGCAGGCGCAGTTCATGGCGCTCAACTGCATCTCCGAGGGCGACGCCAAGATCACCGAGACCATCTTCGAGAACCGCTTCATGCACGTCAGCGAGCTGATGCGCATGGGCGCGCGGATCGACGTGGACGGCAAGGTGGCGGTCACCCACGGCGTGGAGCGCCTGTCCGGCGCCACCGTCATGGCGACCGACCTGCGCGCCTCCGCCAGCCTGGTGATCGCCGGCCTGGTGGCCGAAGGTGAAACCATCGTCGATCGGATTTACCATCTCGACCGTGGCTACGAGCAAATGGAAGCCAAACTGACGGCGCTCGGCGCGGACATCGAAAGATTGAAATGAACGCTGCGGGAAAGCCCGCCATCACGCTGGCCCTGTCGAAAGGGCGCATCTTCGACGAAACCCTGCCGCTCCTGAAAGCCGCAGGGATTTCCGTTCTGGAAGACCCGGAAAAATCGCGCAAGCTGATCCTGCCGACCAGCAACCCCGACCTGCAGGTGGTGCTGGTGCGCGCCACCGACGTGCCGACCTACGTGCAGTACGGCGGGGCCGACCTGGGCGTGACCGGCAAGGACACGCTGATCGAGCACGGCGCCCAGGGGCTGTACCAGCCGGTGGACCTGCAGATCGCGAAATGCCGCGTGAGCGTGGCCGTGCGGGCCGACTTCGACTACGCCAGTGCCGTGCGCCAGGGCTCGCGCCTGCGCGTGGCGACCAAGTACGTCGCCATCGCGCGCGAGTTCTTCGCCGCCAAGGGCGTGCACGTGGACCTGATCAAGCTCTATGGCTCCATGGAACTGGCGCCGCTGACCGGGCTGGCCGACGCCATCGTGGACCTGGTGTCCACCGGCGGCACGCTCAAGGCCAACAACCTGGTGGAAGTCGAGCGCATCATGGAAATCAGCTCGCGGCTGGTGGTCAACCAGGCCGCACTCAAGCTGAAACAGGAACCCATCCGCCACCTCATCGACGTCTTCTCGAAGACGGTCGCCGCCTCCTCCGCGCAATGAGCCTCTCCGCCCGACCCCTGCGCCTCGCCACCACCGCGAGCGGCTTCGACGCCGCGCTGGCGGCGCGCCTGCACTGGTCCGCGGACACCGACGCAGGCATCGAGCAGGCGGTGGCGGACATCCTCGCCGACGTGCGCAAGCGCGGCGATGCCGCGGTCCTGGAGTACACCAACCGCTTCGACATGAAGGCGGGCGGCATGGCCGAACTGGAGCTGCGCCCGGCCGAACTGAAGGCGGCTTTCGGGTCGCTGCCGGCCAGGCAGCGGGCGGCGCTGGAAAGCGCGGCCAGTCGGGTCCGCAGCTACCACGAGGCCCAGAAGAAGGCCAGCGGCGAGAGCTGGAGCTACCGCGACGCCGACGGCACCCTGCTCGGGCAGAAGGTCACGCCGGTGGACCGCGTCGGCATCTACGTGCCGGGCGGCAAGGCCGCGTACCCGTCCTCGGTGCTGATGAACGCGATCCCGGCGCAGGTCGCCGGCGTCGGCGAGATCATCATGGTGGTGCCCACCCCCCGGGGCGAGAAGAACCCTCTGGTGCTGGCCGCGGCGTACGTCGCCGGCGTCACCCGCGTCTTCACCATCGGCGGCGCGCAGGCGGTGGCCGCGCTGGCCTACGGCACGGAAACGGTGCCGCGGGTCGACAAGATCACCGGTCCCGGCAACGCCTACGTGGCCAGCGCCAAGCGCCGCGTCTTCGGCCAGGTCGGCATCGACATGATCGCGGGCCCCAGCGAGATCCTGGTGCTGGCCGACGGCAGCACGCCGGCCGACTGGGTGGCCATGGACCTGTTTTCCCAGGCCGAACACGACGAGCTGGCGCAGAGCATCCTGCTGTGCCCGGACGCGAAGTACATCGAGGAAGTCCAGGCGGCGATCGACCGGCTGCTGCCGGAGATGCCGCGCGCCGGGATCATCGCCAAATCCCTGAACGGCCGCGGCGCCCTGATCCACACCCGGAACATGGAAGAAGCCTGCGAGATCAGCAACCGGATCGCGCCGGAGCACCTGGAGATCGCCAGCAGCGACCCGCACCGCTGGGAGCCGCTGCTGCGCCACGCCGGGGCCATTTTCCTTGGTGCCTACACCAGTGAATCGCTGGGCGACTACTGCGCGGGCCCGAACCACGTGCTGCCCACCAGCACCACGGCGCGCTTTTCCAGCCCGCTGGGGGTGTACGACTTCCAGAAGCGCAGCAGCATCATCGAGGTGAGCGAGGCCGGCGCCCAGACCCTGGGCGCCATCGCCGCCGAATTGGCCTACGGCGAGGGCCTGCAGGCGCACGCCCGGGCGGCGGAGTTCAGGCTCAAGCGTTAGTATTCGGGTTCCCCCACCCGTCTTCGAACCTGTCCGCCGCGCGGACTTCTCCCGTATTGCCATGAGCGCCACCCTGGACCGACTGATCGCCACCCGTATCCGGCAGGACGTCCAGTCCACCCATGCCTATGCCATCCAGGACTCCCGGGGCATGGTCAAGCTCGACGCCATGGAGAACCCGCACCGGCTGCCGCCGGCGCTGCAGAAGGAGCTGGGGGAGCGGCTGGCGGCCGTCGCCCTGAACCGCTACCCGGGCGAGCGCGTGAACGAGCTGCGCTCGGCGCTCGCGAAGCACGCCCGGCTGCCCGCGGGCTTCGACCTGATGCTCGGGAACGGTTCCGACGAACTGATCACGATGCTGGCCATGGCCTGCGACGTGCCCGGTGCGACCATCCTGGCGCCGCTGCCCGGCTTCGTGATGTACGCCATGAGCGCGCAGCAGCAGGGGCTGAAGTTCGTCGGCGTGGACCTCACGCCGGAGTTCGAGCTGGACGAGAAGGCGATGCTCGACGCGATCGCGCTGCACCAGCCGGCCATCGTCTACCTCGCGTACCCGAACAACCCCACCGCCAACCTCTGGAACGACGCCACCATCGAGAAGATCGTGGAGGCGGCGCCCGGCCTGGTGGTGATCGACGAGGCCTACCAGCCCTTCGCCAGCCGCAGCTACATCGACCGCGTGACCAAGCACGAACACGTGCTGCTGATGCGCACCCTGAGCAAGTTCGGCCTGGCCGGCGTGCGCATCGGCTACATGATGGGCCCGGCACGGCTGGTCGCCCAGGTGGACAAGGTGCGGCCGCCCTACAACGTGAGCGTGCTCAATTGCGAGGCCGCCCTGTTCGCGCTGGAGCACGAGGACGTGTTCGCCGCGCAGGCGCAGCAGATCAAGTCGGAGCGCGAGCGCGTGCAGGCGGCCCTGCGGGAGATGGGCCTGAAGGCCTGGCGCAGCGACGCCAACATGATCCTGGTGCGCGTTCCGGACGCCGAGCGCAGCTTCGGGGGCATGAAGGCGCGCAAGGTGCTCGTCAAGAACGTTTCTAGAATGCACCCATTGCTGGCCGGCTGCCTGCGCCTGACCATCGGCACCCCCGACGAGAACACGCAGATGCTCGCCGCCCTGCAGTCCACCCTATGACGACCCGCACCGCCGAAATCACCCGCCATACCGCGGAAACCCAGATCACCGTCCGCGTCGACCTCGACGGGACCGGCAAGGCAACGCTGGCCACCGGCATCGGTTTCTTCGACCACATGCTGGACCAGATCGCGCGCCACGGCCTGATCGACCTGGACATCCAGGCCAGGGGCGACCTGCACATCGACGGCCACCACACGGTGGAAGACGTCGGCATCACCCTGGGGCAGGCCGTCTACCAGGCGGTGGGCGACAAGAAGGGCATCCGCCGCTACGGCCACGCCTACGTGCCGCTGGACGAGGCGCTGTCGCGCGTCGTGATCGACTTCTCCGGCCGCCCCGGCCTGGTCATGAACGTGCCCTTCAAGAGCGGCATGATCGGCACCTTCGACACCCAGCTGGCGCACGAGTTCTTCCAGGGCTTCTGCAACCACGCCTTCGTCACGCTGCACATCGACAACCTGCGCGGCGAGAACGCGCACCACCAGTGCGAGACGGTGTTCAAGGCCTTCGCCCGGGCGCTGCGCTCGGCGCTGGAGCTCGACCCGCGCTCCGCCGGGACCATTCCTTCCACGAAGGGATCTCTTTGACCTCTCGGATGGTCGCGGTGGTCGACTACGGCATGGGCAACCTGCGCTCGGTGTCGCAGGCGGTGCTGCACGTCGCGCAGGGCAGCGGCGTCGAGGCCGTCGTGACCTCGCGCCCCGAAGAAGTGCGCGCCGCCGAACGGGTGGTGCTGCCGGGCCAGGGCGCCATGCCGGACTGCATGCGCGAACTGCGCGACTCCGGCCTGCTGGAACCGGTGCTGGAGGCCGCGGCCACCAAGCCGCTGTTCGGCGTCTGCGTGGGCATGCAGATGCTTCTCGATCGCAGCGAGGAGGGCCCGACGGACGGCCTGGGCCTGATCCGCGGCGAGGTGGTGCGCTTCCAGCTGGAAGGCCAGCGCCAGCCCGATGGCAGCCGCTACAAGGTGCCGCAAATGGGCTGGAACCGCGTGCAACAGGCGCGGCCGCACCCGATGTGGGCGGGCGTGCCCGACGAAAGCTGGTTCTATTTCGTCCATTCGTTCTACGCCAGGCCGTCGGACCCGCGCCACAGCGTCGGGGAATCCGATTACGGCATGCGCTTTACCTGCGCGGTGGGTCGCGATAATATTTTTGCGACCCAGTTCCACCCCGAAAAAAGCGCCGACCAGGGTCTCCAGCTTTATCGCAACTTCCTCCACTGGACACCCTGATGGTTCCCGGGTCGCGGCGGCCAGCCGCATTCCTCCACTTTTCCCATGCAGCTGATCCCCGCGATTGACCTGAAAGACGGCCACTGTGTTCGCCTCAAGCAGGGCGACATGGACCAGGCCACCACCTTCAGCGAAGACCCCGCCGCCATGGCCCGCACCTGGCTGGAGCGCGGCGCGCGCCGGCTGCACCTGGTGGACCTCAACGGCGCCTTCGCCGGCAAGCCGCAGAACTTCGCCGCCGTGCGCTCCATCCTGAAGGCGGTGGGCGACGACATCCCGGTGCAGCTGGGAGGCGGCATCCGCGACCTGGACACCATCGAGAAGTACATCGACGGCGGCCTGCGCTACGTGATCATCGGCACGGCCGCGGTCAAGAACCCCGGTTTCCTGAGGGACGCCTGCACGGCCTTCGGCGGCCACATCATCGTCGGCCTCGACGCCAAGGACGGCAAGGTGGCCACCGACGGCTGGAGCAAGCTGACCGGCCACGAAGTGACCGACCTCGCGAAGAAGTTCGAGGACTGGGGCGTCGAGTCCATCATCTACACCGACATCGGCCGCGACGGCATGCTCACCGGCATCAACGTGGAGGCCACGGTGAAGCTGGCGCAGGCGCTCACCATCCCGGTGATCGCCTCCGGCGGCCTGTCCTCCATGAAGGACATCGAGGCCCTGTGCGCGGTGGAGGACGAGGGCATCGAGGGCGTGATCTGCGGTCGCGCCGTCTATTCCGGCGACCTCGACTTCGCCCAGGCGCAGGCCCGGGCCGATGAACTCAACGGGCGCACCTAGGTGCTCGCCAAGCGCATCATTCCCTGCCTGGACGTCACCGGCGGCCGGGTCGTCAAGGGCGTCAATTTCGTGGAGCTGCGCGATGCCGGCGACCCGGTGGAGATCGCCGCGCGCTACAACGAGCAGGGCGCCGACGAACTCACCTTCCTGGACATCACCGCCACCAGCGACGAGCGCGACCTGATCCTGCACATCATCGAGGCGGTCGCTTCGCAGGTGTTCATCCCGCTGACGGTGGGCGGGGGCGTGCGCACGGTGGAAGACGTGCGGCGGCTGCTCAATGCCGGCGCCGACAAGACCAGCTTCAATTCGGCCGCCGTGGCCAACCCGGACATCATCTCCGCGGCTTCCGGCAAGTACGGCGCGCAGTGCATCGTGGTCGCGATCGACGCCAAGCGCCGCAGCGCGGAGGAAGCGGCCGCGCGGGGGCCGGGCTGGGACGTCTACACCCATGGCGGCCGGCGCAACACCGGCCTGGACGCGGTGGCCTGGGCCGCCGACATGGCCAGGCGCGGCGCCGGCGAGATCCTGCTGACCAGCATGGACCGCGACGGCACCAAGTCCGGCTTCGACCTGGAGCTGACGCGCGCCGTGAGCGACGCGGTGCCGGTGCCGGTGATCGCCTCCGGCGGCGTGGGCAACCTCGACCACCTGGCCGACGGCATCCAGCAGGGCGGGGCGGACGCGGTACTGGCGGCCAGCATCTTCCACTACGGCGAGTACACCGTGGGGCAGGCCAAGCAGCGGATGGCGGAGCGGGGGATTCCGGTTCGGCTCTGAGGTGCCGCGGTTCGCCTTCGGGCTCACCACGACCTACCAGGTCGGCCCCGCGGGGCGGGGCTGACGATGGGGGACAATACCGCCATGGAATGGCTCGACCAGGTCAAGTGGGACCCCCAGGGGCTCGTCCCCGTCATCGCGCAGGAAGCGTCCACCGGCGACGTGCTGATGTTCGCCTGGATGGACCGCGAAGCGCTCGCCAGGACCGCCGAGCTCGGGCGTGCCGTGTATTTCAGCCGCTCGCGCGGCAAGCTGTGGTTCAAGGGCGAGGAGTCCGGCCACGTGCAGCAGGTGCACGAGATCCGCATGGACTGCGACAACGACGTGCTGCTGCTGAAGGTGACGCAGCTCGGGCACGACCCCTCGATCGCCTGCCACACCGGCCGGCACAGCTGCTTCTTCCACCTTTACCGCGACGGCGCCTGGCAGGCGGTGGAACCTGTCTTGAAAGACCCGTCGAGCATCTACAAGTAGCCCCATGAGCGCAGACCCGCTGGCCCGCCTGGCCGATGTCATCGAGAGCCGCAAGCCCGCCAACGGCGGCGACCCCGACGCGAGCTACGTCGCGCGCCTGCTGCACAAGGGTCCCGACGCCTTCCTGAAGAAGATCGGCGAGGAGGCCACCGAGGTGGTCATGGCCGCCAAGGACGCCGACCACGGCGGCGACCGGGCGAAGATCGTCGGCGAGGTCGCCGACCTCTGGTTCCACTGCATGATCGCGCTGGCCCACTACGGCCTGAAGCCCGCCGACGTGGTCGCCGAACTGCAGCGGCGCGAGGGCCTCTCGGGCCTGGAGGAAAAGGCGCTGCGCAAGGTGCGCGAGCGCGAAGGCAAAGGCGAATAAGGAGAGCAGCGATGGAAACGATCGAGGCGAAGACCTCCACCGACCGCACCGTGATGCACGTGCTGTACGGCATGCACACGGTGTCCCCGTTCACAGCGTGGACGCTGTCGCTGGTCGCGCTGGTGATCCACTACGTCAAGCGCTCGGACGAGCGCGACCCGGTGTACCTGGCGCACCACAACTACATGATCCGCACCGTCTGGTGGACGGCGGTGTGGCTGACGCTCACCTCGCCGCTGTTCTTCCTGCTGTTCCTGCCGGGGTTGATCGCGTGGATCGTGGTCGGCGCCTGGTACCTGTACCGCTGCCTGCGCGGCTGGCTGCGCTTCAACGACAACCGCATGCCCGAGTGAACCGCGAATGAGCCACGACCCGAACTGCATCTTCTGCAAGATCGTCGAGGGGAAGATCCCCTCGAAGAAGGTCCACGAGGACGACGAGATCCTCGCCTTCCACGACATCCACCCCTGGGCGCCGGTGCACTTCCTGCTGATCCCCAAGGAGCACATCACCTCGATGGCGCACGTCGAGGAGCGGCACGCCGCGATGCTGGGGCGCCTGATGAGCCTGGTGCCCAGGCTGGCCAGGCAGGAGGGCTGCCGGCCGTACCCGGAAGGCGGCTTCCGCCTGGTGTGCAACACCGGCGAGGACGGCGGCCAGGAAGTCAAGCACCTGCACTTCCACGTCATCGGCGGCCCGCGCCCGTGGCTCAAGGGATAGGCATTCCGGCCTGAGCATTTCCCACAGGGGATGAACTTCCCCTGCCCGACTAGAATCCGAGCAGTAAGACAGGAGTAATCCATGGGTTCCTTTTCCATTTGGCACTGGCTGGTCGTGCTGTTGATCGTGGTGCTGGTGTTCGGCACCAAGAAGCTGAAGAACATCGGCTCCGACCTCGGGGGCGCCGTCAAGGGCTTCAAGGACGGGATGAAGGACGGCAGCCAGCCGGACACGCCGGTGCCGCCCTCCGGCCAGGTGACGGCGTCGCAGGGTCCGTCCGGCGCGCCCGCGGACAAGACCACGATCGACGTCGAAGCGCGCAACAAGTCCTGATCGCCTAAGTGATCGACCTCGGCCTTTCCAAGATGGCGCTGATCGGCGCCGTGGCGCTGATCGTCATCGGACCGGAGAAACTGCCGCGCGTGGCCCGCACGGTGGGTACGCTCCTGGGCAAGGCGCAGCGCTACGTCAACGACGTCAAGGCGGAGGTCAACCGCTCGATGGAGCTCGACGAGCTCAAGAAGATGAAGGAGACGGTGGAGAGCGCGGCGCGCGACGTCGAGCAGTCGGTCTCCACCGCCACCTCCGACTTCGAGAAGCAGTGGGGGGACGCCACTTCCACGGCGTACACCGCGCTGAACGAGCCGCCGTCCTTCCCCGAGTACAAGCACCCGAAGAAGAAGTGGCGCCTGAAGCAGGGCGCCGTGCCGCACTGGTACAAGGCCCGCAGCGGCCAGCGCACCCGCGCGCTGTCCGGCGCGGCCCGTGTGGCAAAGTACCGCCCGCAGAAGTTCAACTGAAAGCGGGTCCGGCAGCAGCGCCGGCGGCCGCTCCCCTATGTCCACAACCCCGAACGACCCGGAAGACGAACTGGCCGGCACCGAACAGCCCTTCGTCTCGCACCTCATCGAGCTGCGCGACCGGCTGATCCGCGCCACCATCGCCGTGGCCGTGGTGGCGGGCGTGCTCGCCGTCTGGCCGGGGCCGGCGGCGCTCTACGACATCCTGGCCGCGCCCCTGGTGGCGACCCTGCCCAAGGGCGCCACCCTGATCGCCACCTCGGTGATCTCGCCCTTCATCGTGCCGCTGAAGATCCTGCTGATGGCGGCCTTCCTGATCGCGCTGCCGGTGGTGCTGTGGCAGGTGTGGGCCTTCATCGCGCCGGGCCTGTATTCGCACGAGAAGAAGCTGGTGCTGCCGCTGGTGGTGTCCAGCACGCTGCTGTTCTTCATCGGCGTGGCGTTCTGCTACTTCTTCGTGTTCGGCCAGGTGTTCCGCTTCATCCAGGGCTTCGCGCCCAAGAGCATCACCGCCGCGCCCGACATCGAGGCCTACCTGAGCTTCGTGCTCACCATGTTCCTGGCCTTCGGCGCCGCCTTCGAGGTGCCGATCGTGGTGATCGTGCTGGCGCGCATGGGCATCGTGTCGGTGGAGAAGCTCAAGGAGTTCCGCGGCTACTTCATCGTGCTGGCATTCATCATCGCCGCCATCATCACGCCGCCGGACGTGGTGTCGCAGCTGGCGCTGGCGATTCCGATGTGCCTGCTGTACGAGGTGGGGATCTGGGCCGCGCAGATCTTCATCAAGCACACCAAGGCGCCGGACGAGGAAGGCGAGGCCGCGAAGCCCTAGCGGGCCGCGGCTGCGCGCATCTCAGCGCTGCGGCAGGCCCTGCGGCGCCTGCTGCCTGGGCTTGGGCCGCCTGCCGGGGGTGACGGCCACGTCCACGTTGTCGTCGCGCCGCTGCAGCCTGAACTGCGTGGGGGCCCCCGGCTTGAGCGAGGCGACCGCCGTCAGCAGTTCGGACACGTTGGCGACTTCCTTGCCGCCGACCTGCACCACCACGTCGCCGGGCTTGATGCCGGCCTGCGCCGCCGGGCCGTTCTGCAGCACGCCGGTGATCAGCACGCCCTTCCTGGCCTTGACGCCGAAGGTTTCCATCAGCTCGGGCGACAGGTCGGCCGGCTCCACGCCGATCCAGCCGCGAGTGACCACGCCGTCCTTGACGATGCCTTCCAGCACCAGCTTGGCGGTGGACACGGGAATCGCGAAGCCGATGCCCATGCTGCCGCCGGAGCGCGAGTAGATCGCGGTGTTGATCCCCATCAGGTGGCCGTTGACGTCCACCAGCGCGCCGCCGGAGTTGCCGGGGTTGATGGCCGCATCGGTCTGGATGAAGTTCTCGAAGGTGTTGATGCCCAGCTGGTTGCGCCCCAGCGCGCTGACGATGCCGCTGGTGACCGTCTGGCCGACGCCGAAGGGGTTGCCGATGGCCAGCACCTGGTCGCCCACCTGCAGCGCGTCGGAATTGCCCAGCGTGATGACCGGCAGCCGGTCCAGGTTGATCTTCAGGATGGCGAGGTCGGTCTCCGGGTCGGTGCCGATGATCTTCGCGCGGGTCTTGCGGCTGTCGTTGAGCGCGACCTCGATTTCCGTGGCGCCCTCCACCACGTGGTTGTTGGTGAGGATGTAGCCGTCCTGGCTGATGATCACGCCGCTGCCCAGGCCGCTTTGCGGCACGCCGCCCTGGTCGCCGAAGAAGAAGCGGAACCAGGGATCGCTGGAGGAGGGGCGTTCGGCGGCCTTGCTGGTGTTGATGCTGACGACCGCCTGCGACGCGCGCTGCGCGGCCGCGCGGAAGCTGCCCGGCGGCGGCGGCGCGTTCGCGGTGGTCGGCGCCTCCGACAGCGTGACGCCGGTCGAGCCGGTGGTCACGGGCCGGCGGTTCAGCCACTCGGGCTTCATCGTCATGACGACGAAATAGGCCGCCAGCAGCACCGTGACGGCCTGAGAAAAGACCAGCCAATAACGTCGCATGTTCTTGAGGTGGGGAAACCCCCGAGTGTATGCCCTGCACCCCCGGATGGGTCAGCCGCCGGCGGGTTGGCCGGCGCCTGCTTCCGCTGCCGGGCGGCGAGCGAACGGCCGGCGCGGCCGCCGGGCGTCGAACGTCGCCTCCTCGATGGCCACCGCCGCCCCCGTGAGGGGATCGGCCGTGGCCGCCCGGGTCCGCAGGGACCGCGCCGCCTCGGCCAGGCGCTGCACGTCGTGCAGCACGTCCTCCACCTCCCGGTGCCGGCCGCCCAGGTGCACCAGGCCGACGCCGAAGTCCACCTGCACCCGCACCGGCTCGCCGTCGCGCCCGGTCACCTCCACCGGCTGGCGCAGGGCGGCGGCCAGGCGCAGGCCGACGGTGCGCATCCTGGCGCGGGCGGGAATGGTCTCCATCAGGGCGACGAAGCAGCGGTCCCAGTAGCGGCCCACCGGATTCACGACGCCGACCTGCCGCTGGATGCGGGTGGCCAGCGTCATCCAGACCTCGTTGAGCGCGTGGTTGCCGAACCGGGAGGCGATGCGTTCCGCGTCGAACACGGTGACGGCCAGCAGCGCCCCTTCGCGCCCCGTGCGCCGGCGGCGCTTGCCGGCGGCCACCAGCTGCTGCACCAGGGCCGCGGCGCTGTGGACCTTGGTCACCGGGTCGATCGCCGGCGCGCTGCCGGTCTCGCGCGTGCGCCAGCTGTGGCGGGCCCGCCGCCACAGCACGTGGCCGGTGAGCGCGTTGC
>JALHLO010000010.1 GCA_022844525.1 Ramlibacter sp. | reverse complement strand
GCCTGGCTGTGGCAGCGGCTGCGCGGCCGCGACATCCCGCTGCCGTCCTGAGCCAGCCGCGCGCGCTCGGCGACAAAGGGTCTCTGGCACCGTCGCGCCAGGGGCGCCAGGGGCCCAAACCTATAATCAAAGGTTCAGCTGGACCCCCCATGAGCACTCCCAAGATCTCCGTCGCCGACATCCGCCAGACCTTCCTGGACTTCTTCAAGGACCGGGGGCATGCGGTGGTGCCATCGAGCCCGCTGGTGCCGGGCAACGACCCGACGCTGATGTTCACCAACTCGGGCATGGTGCAGTTCAAGGACGTGTTCCTCGGCACCGACAAGCGCCCCTACGTGCGCGCGGCCTCGGTGCAGGCCTGCCTGCGCGCCGGCGGCAAGCACAACGACCTGGAGAACGTGGGCTACACGGCGCGCCACCACACCTTCTTCGAGATGCTGGGCAACTGGTCCTTCGGCGACTACTTCAAGCGCGAGTCGCTCAAGTGGGGCTGGGAGCTGCTGACCGAGGTGTACAAGCTGCCGGCCGAGCGCCTGTGGGCCACCGTCTACATCGACGACGACGAGGCCTACGACATCTGGACGAAGGAAATCGGCCTGCCGCCGGAGCGCGTGGTGCGCATCGGCGACAACAAGGGCGCGAAGTACGCCAGCGACAACTTCTGGATGATGGCCGACACCGGCCCCTGCGGCCCCTGCTCGGAGATCTTCTACGACCACGGCCCCGAGATCGCCGGCGGCCCCCCGGGCAGCCCCGACCAGGACGGCGACCGCTACATCGAGATCTGGAACCACGTGTTCATGCAGTTCGACATGCAGCCCGACGGGTCGCTGCGCCCGCTGCCCGCGCCCTGCGTGGACACCGGCATGGGCCTGGAGCGCCTGGCCGCGATCCTGCAGAACGTGCACAGCAACTACGAGATCGACATCTTCGAGGCGCTGATCATCGCGGCGGCGCGCGAGACGAACACGCAGGACCTCACCAATCCGTCGCTGCGCGTGATCGCCGACCACATCCGCGCCACCTCCTTCCTGGTGGCCGACGGCGTGATCCCCTCCAACGAAGGCCGGGGCTACGTGCAGCGGCGCATCATCCGCCGCGCCATCCGCCACGGCTACAAGCTGGGGCAGAAGAAGCCCTTCTTCCACAAGCTGGTGCCCGACCTGGTGAGGGTGATGGGCGAGGCCTATCCGCACCTGGCGAAGGCCCAGCAGCGCGTGATGGAGGTGCTCAAGGCGGAAGAAGAGCGCTTCTACGAGACGCTGGAAAACGGCATGGAGATCCTGGACGCGGCGCTGGCCGGTGGCCAGCAGGTGCTGCCGGGCGAGGTGGCGTTCAAGCTGCACGACACGTACGGCTTCCCGCTCGACCTCTCGGCCGACGTCTGCCGCGAGCGCGGCGTGAGCGTCGACGAGGCCGGCTTCAACGCCGCCATGGACAAGCAGAAGGCGGCGGGCCGCGCGGCCGGCAAGTTCAAGATGGACCGCGTGCTGGACTACGCGGGCGCGATCAACAGGTTCGTCGGCTACGAGAAGCTGGAAGAGGGCGCGAAGATCGTCGCCATCTACGTCGACGGCACGCCGTCGGCGGTGCTCAAGAGCGGGCAGGAAGGCATCGTGGTGCTGGACGCCACGCCCTTCTACGCCGAGAGCGGCGGCCAGGTCGGCGACGAGGGCGTGCTGGAAAGCGGCTCGGCGAGCTTCCTGGTGCAGGACACGCAGAAGATCAAGGCCGACGTGTTCGGCCACCATGGGCGGCTGGCGCACGGCACGCTCAACGTCGGCGACCACGTCACGGCCAAGGTGGACATGAAGCGGCGCGCGGCGACCATGCGCAACCACTCGGTGACGCACCTGATGCACAAGGCGCTGCGCGAGGTGCTGGGCTCGCACGTGCAGCAGAAGGGCTCGCTGGTCGATTCGGAGAAGACCCGCTTCGACTTCACCCACAACGCGCCGGTGACGCCGGAGCAGATCCGCGAGATCGAGGCGCGCGTGAACGCCGAGATCCTGGATAACCACCCGACGCAGGCGCGCGTGATGGACATCGAGTCGGCCAAGGCGACCGGCGCGATGATGCTGTTCGGCGAGAAGTACGGCGAGACCGTGCGCGTGCTGGACATCGGCTCCTCGCGCGAGCTGTGCGGCGGCACGCACGTGCAGCGCACCGGCGACATCGGCCTGTTCAAGGTGGTCGGCGAAGGCGGCGTGGCCGCGGGCATCCGCCGCATCGAGGCGGTGAGCGGCGCCAATGCGCTGGCCTACCTGCAGCAGCTGGAGAACACGGTGCAGACGGTGGCCGGCTCGCTCAAGGCCGCGCCGACCGAGCTGCAGGGCCGCGTCACGCAGGTGCTGGAGCAGGTGCGCAGCCTCGAGAAGGAAGTGGCGCAGCTGAAAGGCAAGCTGGCGTCCTCGCAGGGCGACGACCTGGTCAGCCAGGCCGTGGACGTCAAGGGCATCAAGGTGCTGGCCGCGCGCCTGGACGGCGCGGACGCCAAGGCGCTGCGCGACACCATGGACAAGCTCAAGGACAAGCTGAAGTCCGCCGCGATCGTGCTGGCCACGGTGGACGGCGCCAAGGTGCAGCTCGCCGCCGGCGTCACCGCCGACAGCATGGGCAAGGTCAAGGCCGGCGACCTGGTGAACTTCGTCGCCCAGCAGGTGGGCGGCAAGGGCGGCGGCAAGGCCGACATGGCCATGGCCGGCGGCACCGACGCGAGCAAGCTCGCGGGGGCGCTGAAGTCGGTGCAGGGGTGGGTGTCGGAGCGGGTTTGAGCGGGGGCCGCGCTGCGGGTGTCGCGGTTCGCCTTCGGGCTCACCACGACCTGCAGGGGGCCGCGGGGATTGCGTAGGTCGCGGTGAGCGCGCGCAGCGCCGAACCTCGACACCGGGCGCTACTTCTTCCGGAACACCACGTCCCACACCCCGTGCCCCAACCGGATCCCCCGGTTCTCGAATTTCGTGAGCGGCCGGTACTCCGGCCGCGGCGCGAAACCCTCCGCGGTGTTCTGCAGCTCCGCCTCCGCCGACAGCACCTCCATCATCTGCTGCGCATACGGCTCCCAGTCCGTGGCGCAATGGATGTAGCCACCGCTCTCCAGCCGCGGCAGCAGCTTGGCCACGAAGTGCGGCTGCACCAGGCGGCGCTTGTTGTGGCGTGCCTTGTGCCACGGGTCGGGGAAGAAGATGTGCACGCCCGCCAGCGCCTGCGGTGCCAGCATGTGGTCCAGCACTTCCACCGCGTCGTGCTGCACGATGCGGATGTTGGTGAGGCCCAGGTCGCCGATGCGCTTGAGCAAGGCGCCCACGCCCGGCGTGTGCACTTCGCAGCACAGGAAGTTCTTCTCCGGCATCAGCCCCGCGATGTGCGCCGTCGCCTCACCCATGCCGAAGCCGATCTCCAGCACGGTGGGCGCGGCACGGCCGAACAGGGCGGCGAGATCCACCGGCTGCGCTTGATAGGGCACCAGGTACCGCGGGCCCAGCGTCTCGATCGCCTTGGCCTGGCCGATGGTGGTGCGGCCGGTGCGCAGGACGTAGCTGCGGATGCCGCGGGGGTGGGACACGCTCTCGGGCGCGTTCGGTTCGTCGCTCATCCCCGGATTGTCCGCTACGGCCAGCGCCGGCCCCAGGCACGCGCCGCCTCGGCCAGCGCCTCCTGCAGCGTGCCCTGCGCCGGCAGCGCGATTCCCAGCACGGAGGCGGCGGCGTGCACGGCCGCGCGCGGCTCGCGCAGGTCCAGCGGTGCCGCGCCGTTCTGCTTGGACAGCTTCTCGCCATTGGGGCCGAGCACCAGCGGCGTGTGCAGGTAGGACGGCTCGCCGCAGCCCAGCGCGCGCTGCAGCAGCAGCTGGCGGGGCGTGTTGTCGACCAGGTCCTCGCCGCGCACCACGTGCGTGATGCCCTGCTCCGCATCGTCGACGACCACCGCGAGCTGGTACGCGAACAGTCCGTCCGCGCGCTTGAGCACGAAGTCGCCGACCTCGCGCGCGACGTCCTGCAGGTGCACGCCCACGCGCCGGTCGGTCCAGGCGACGGTGCCTTCCGGCACGCGCAGGCGCCAGGCGCGCGGCTCGCTGCCGCCGAGGCCCGCGCGGCAGGTGCCGGGATAGACCAGCTCGCCATGCCGCGGCCGGTCGCGGCCCTGCGCCCGCAGCGCCAGTTCGATGTCCTTGCGCGAGCAGGCGCAGGGGTAGGCGAGGCCGGCCCGCACCAGCCGGTCCAGCGCGGACTGGTACCGCGGCTCGCGCGCCGACTGCCATTGCGGCGGCTCGTCGGGCACCAGGCCGCAGGCCGCGAGCTGGCGCAGGATATCCTCGCCGGCGCCGGGCACGCAGCGCGGCCTGTCCACGTCCTCGATGCGGACCAGCCAGCGCCCCTCGTGCGCGCGCGCGTCCAGCCAGCTGGCCAGGGCGGCGACCAGCGAACCGGCGTGCAGCGGGCCCGTCGGCGAGGGGGCGAACCGGCCGCGGTAACCGCTCATGGGGCGCGCCGCCTTTGCAGCAGGGCCGCGCGCGTGGCTGCGCTTTCCAGCTGGCCCAGCCACCACTGCAGTGCGCGCCCGGGACCGAGGTTGCCGGGGTTGCGCCAGGCGTAGCTCAGGCGGATGGCGCGGCGGGGCGCGCGCTGGATCTCGCGCACCACCAGCCTGCCGCTCTCGATGTAGGGCCGGGCGATCGGCTCCGGCAGGAAGCCGCCGCCGAGGCCTCGCAACTGCGCGTCGAGCTTGGCGCGCATGGTGGGCACGGTGAACACGTCCTGCCCGGCCAGCAGCCCGATGGTCAGGGCCATGCCGCGCTGCAGCGCCGAATCCGACACGGCGACGACCCGGTGGCGGATCAGCACCTCGTCGGCGATCGGCTCGGGCGCGGTGGCCAGCGGGTGGGGCGGCGCCACGCAGTAGACGAACAGCAGGTCGCCCAGCTCGTGGCTGTTGATCCCGGCCGTGGTGCCGGGCTCCACCACCACGCCCAGCGCCAGGTCCGCCCGGCCGGCGGTCACGGCCTCCAGCGTTCCCGCCAGTGCTTCCTCACGCAGGCGCAGCCGGGTGGTGGGCTCCTGCGCATAGAAGGACTCGGCCAGTTCCAGCACGGTGGAATCCCACAGCGCAGTGTCGACCGCGACGGTGAATTCGGCCTCCCAGCCGGTGGCCACCCGCTTGACCCGGTTGGTCATCGTGTCGATGTCCTGCAGCAGCTGCTGCCCCGCCGCCAGGAGCTCGCTGCCGGCGGGCGTCAGCCGCGCCTGGCGCGAGCTGCGGTCGAACAGCAGCACGTCCAGCGCGTCCTCGAGCTGGCGGATGCGGTAGGTGACGGCGCTGGGGACCAGGCCGAGCTCGCGCGCGGCGGCGGCAAAGCTGCCATGGGCGGCGACCGCCTGCACCACGCCCAGGGTGTCGGGCGTCAATACTTCACGCGGAGAGGCCATTCCGGGTATGGTCGTTCAAAGTTTTTGAATGATGCCATCAAATCGCGGCTGAGTCGTAGGGGGCGACTGCCCCCTACATTCCCCCTCATTCAAAGGAATTGACTCATGGTGCACCTGCGCAAATCCCAGGACCGCGGCTACGCCGACCACGGCTGGCTGAAGTCGTACCACAGCTTCTCGTTCGCCGGCTACTACGACCCGGAGCACATGGGCTACGGCAACCTGCGCGTGATCAACGAGGACCGCATCGCCCCCGGCACCGGCTTCGGCAACCATGGCCACCGCGACATGGAGATCATCAGCTACGTGCTGTCGGGCGAGCTGGCCCACCGCGACACGCTGGGCAACGTGAAGGGCATCCCGCCCGGGGAAGTGCAGCGCATGAGCGCCGGCCGCGGCGTCATGCACAGCGAGTTCAACCACGCCAAGGACCGCACCACCCACTTCCTGCAGATCTGGATCGAGCCCAACCAGACCGGCATCGAGCCCAGCTACGAGCAGAAGCGCTTCGCCGACGAGGAGAAGCGCGGCAAGCTGCGCCTGGTGGCCTCCCCCGACGGCGCCGAGGGCTCGGTGAGCCTCCACGCGGATGCGCGGCTGTACGCCGGCCTGTTCGACGGCGCGGAAAAGGCAACAATGGCGCTCGACCCGAAGCGTCCCGTGTACGTGCACCTCATTCGCGGGGAGTTGTCGGTCAATGGCACCCGCCTGGTGGCCGGCGACGCCGCCAAGCTTCAAGGCGAGACGCAGCTGAACCTGTCCGAAGGCAAGGACGCCGAAGTACTCGTGTTCGACCTGACCGAACACTGATCCGACACCGCAACTTTCTTCACCCAAGGAGCTTCGATGGCAACGCTGACTTCCAATGGCACCGGGTATGCAGTCGATTCGAGCGCAGCGGCGCTGAGTCCGGCGCAGAACCTCATGGCGCTGGTGGGCCGCATCCTGATCGCGGTGCTGTTCATTCCCGCGGGCTGGGCGAAGATCGGCGGCTTCGCCGGCACGGCCGGCTACATCGCCTCCAAGGGCATTCCGCTGCCGGAAGTGGCCGCCGCCATCGCGATCGCGGCGGAAATCGGGCTCGGCCTGATGCTGGTGTTCGGCTTCAAGGCGCGGCTGGCCGCCATCGGGCTGGCGATCTTCGTCGCCGTGATCACGCCCATGTTCCACAATTACTGGGCCATGCCGGAAGCGCAGGTCATGGTGCAGAAGCAGGCCTTCTTCAAGAACTACGCGATCGTCGGCGGCCTGCTGGTGCTGGCCGCGTTCGGTGCCGGCGCCTTCAGCCTCGACGGACGCCGGCGCTCGCCCTGAGCGCGACCTCCATGGCCAACGTCGTCGTCGTCTTCCACTCGGGCTACGGCCATACCCAGCGCATGGCGCAGGCGGTCGCCGAGGGTGCCGGCGCGGCGCTGATCGCGATCGACGCCGATGGCAACCTCCCCCAGGGCGCCTGGGAGCAGCTGGCCCAGGCCGACGCGATCGTCTTCGGGGCACCCACCTACATGGGCGGGCCGAGCTGGCAGTTCAAGAAGTTCGCGGACGCCTCCTCCAAGCCCTGGTTCGCCCAGGCCTGGCGGGACAAGATGTTCGCGGGCTTCACCAACAGCGCCAGCATGGACGGCGACAAGTCCAGCACGCTGGCCTACTTCTTCACGCTGGCCATGCAGCACGGCGGCGTCTGGGTGGGCAACGGCATGCTGCCGTCGAACGCCAAGGCCGCGCAGCGCAACGACATCAACTACCTGGGGACCTTCAGCGGGGCCGTCTCCCAGTCGCCGGGCGATGCGTCCGTGCAGGAGATGCTGCCGGGCGACCTGGAAACGGGCCGGCAGTTCGGCCGGCGGTTGAGCGAGGCGGCGGACCGCTGGAGGCGCTGAAGGCGCGCAAGCGTTAAGCTTGCCGCATGCCTCTCGCGCAGCAGCTCACCGGCCACGAGAAGGACCTCGGCGGCGGTTTCCTGGTCCGGCGGCTGCTGCCCGCGGCGCGGCAGCGCAGCGTCGGCCCCTTCATCTTCTTCGACCACTTCGGCCCCGCCGAGGAACTGCCGGGCGTCAACCACGACGTGCGGCCGCACCCGCACATCGGGCTGGCCACGGTCACCTACCTGTTCGACGGCGCCATGATGCACCGCGACAGCCTGGGCAGCGCGCAGCTGATCGAGCCCGGCGCGGTCAACTGGATGACGGCCGGCCGCGGCATCGTGCATTCGGAGCGCAGGCCCGCGCACCTGCGCGAGACGCGCTTCGTCAACCACGGCCTGCAGCTGTGGACGGCGCTGCCGCTCGCGCACGAGGAAGCCGAACCTTCCTTTTCGCACACGCCCGCGCGCGCCATCCCCGAGGTCAGCGTCGGCGACGGCCGTGCCCGCGTGATGGTGGGCGAGGCCTTCGGCGCGCGCTCGCCGGTGCCCGCGCTGTCGCCCACGGTCTACCTGGACCTGTGGATCCCCGCTGGGGGCCACATGGAACTGCCGCCCCTGGAAGCGGAGATGGCCCTGTACCCGGTCGAGAGCGCGATCGAGGTCGATGGCGAGCCCTTGCCGGAGCGGCAGATGGGGGTGCTGGCGCCGGGCCTCCCGGCCACGCTGTTCGCGCCCACCGGCGCCCGCGTGGCACTGGTGGGTGGCGCGCCGCTGGACGCGCCGCGCCACATGTGGTGGAACTTCGTGTCCAGCCGCAAGGAGCGCATCCTGCAGGCCAGCGCGGACTGGGAAGCGATGCGCATGGGGACGGTGCCGGGGGACGACGAGGAGTTCATTCCCTTGCCGCCGGCGCGGTTCACGCCGCCCGAGCCGCTGTCCTAGGCTTGGCTTGCAAATGTCGGGGTTCGGGCTTCGCCCGCTCACCCCGACCTACGAGAGAGCGCTCGACACCGCATCACGCCTTCGGCTGCAACGCGCCATCCAGCGCTTCGCGCTCGTCGAACACGAAGCAGGTGCCATGGAAGTGCGCGCCGCCCGTTTCCTCCAGGTACTTCAGGATCCCGCCCTCCAGCTGCCAGACCTGGTCCAGGCCGGCCTCCCGCATCACCAGCGCCGCCTTCTCGCAGCGGATGCCGCCGGTGCAGAAACTCACCACCGTCTTGCCCTGCAGCTGCTGCAGGTGCGCGCGCAGCGCTTGCGGGAATTCGCTGAACTTGCGCAGCCGCCAGTCGATCGCGCCGTCGAACGTGCCGTAGTCCACTTCGAAGGCATTGCGGGTGTCGAGCGTGACCACCGGCCGGCCGGCGTCGTCGTGGCCCTGGTCCAGCCAGCGCTTCAAGGTGTGCGCAGCCAGCGCCGGGGCGCGTCCCGCCGCGGGCTGGATCGCCGGATGGTCCATCCGGATGATCTCGCGTTTGTGCTTGACCAGCATGCGCCCGAAGGGCACCGCATCCGACCAGCTTTCCTTGGCCTGCAGGTCGGCCAGCCGCGGGTCGGCGCGCAGCTGCGCCAGCAGGGCGCGCACGGAGTCCGGCGCGCCCGCCAGGAACAGGTTGATGCCTTCCCCGGCCAGCAGGATCGTGCCCTTCAGTCCCAGCGCCCTGGCGCGTTCGAGCAGCGGCTCGCGCAGCGCGGCGGCGTCCGGCAGGGGCACGAACTTGTAGGCGGAAATGTTGAGGACATTGTTCACGGTCCGAGATTCTCGCCGGATGTCAAGGGGGGCGCGTTTCCTACAATCGAACCATGTTCGTGCACCTGCGCCTCCACACCGAATTCTCCGTCGTCGACGGCACCAACCGCATCGAGGAGATCGTGAAGGCGGCCGCGGCCGACCACCAGCCGGCGCTGGGCATCACCGACCTGAACAACCTGTTCGGCGCCATCAAGTTCTACAAGGAGGCGCGCGGCGCCGGCCTGAAGCCCGTGATCGGCTGCGAGCTGATGCTGCAGGGCCTGGGCTCCGACGCCGCCGCCATCTCGCGCATCGTCCTGCTGGTGCAGGACCACCGGGGCTACCTGAACCTGTGCGAGATCCTGGCGCGGGCGTGGACGCGCAACGTGGTGCGCGCGCAGGCGATCGCGAAGCTGGAGTGGCTGCAGGAGCTGGGCGAGGGGCTGATCCTGCTGTCGGGCGCGCAGGCCGGCCCGGTGGGCCAGGCGCTGCTGCAGGCCGACGGGAGCCGTGCCTCCGAAGTGGCGCTGCAGCTGGCCGGCGTGTTCCCGCACCGTTTCTACATCGAGCTGCAGCGGGCCGGCCGCAACGACGACGAGGCGCACGTGGCCGCGGCGGTCCAGCTGGCCGCCCGCCTGAACCTGCCGGTGGTGGCCACGCACCCGGTGCAGTTCACCCGGGAAGAGGACTACGAGGCGCACGAGGCGCGCGTCTGCATCTCGGAAGGCGAGATCCTGGGCAATGCCCGGCGCGTGCGCAAGTTCACCCGCGAGCAGTACTTCAAGACCGCCGCGCAGATGGAGGCGCTGTTCGAGGACATCCCTTCGGCCGTCGCCAACACGGCGGAGATCGCGCGCCGCTGCAACCTGGTGCTGGAACTGGGCAAGCCGCGCCTGCCCGACTTCCCCACGCCCAACGGCATGCCGATCGAGGAGTACTTCCGCTTCGCCTCGCACGAAGGCCTGAACGAGCGGCTGCTGCACCTGTACCCCGACGAGGCCGAGCGCGAGCGGCAGCGCCCGCGCTACGTCGAGCGGCTGGAGTTCGAGCTGGGGACCATCGTCAAGATGGGCTTCCCGGGCTACTTCCTGATCGTGGGCGACTTCATCAACTGGGCCAAGAACAACGGCTGCCCGGTCGGCCCCGGCCGGGGCTCGGGCGCCGGTTCGCTGGTGGCCTACGCCTTGAAGATCACCGACCTCGACCCGCTGCAGTACAACCTGCTGTTCGAGCGCTTCCTGAACCCCGAGCGCGTGTCGATGCCCGACTTCGACATCGACTTCTGCCAGGGCAACCGCGACCGCGTGATCGAGTACGTCAAGGAGAAGTACGGCCGCGACGCGGTGTCGCAGATCGCCACCTTCGGCACCATGGCCGCGCGCGCCGCGGTGCGCGACGTCGGCCGCGTGCTCGACATGAGCTACACCTTCTGCGACGGCATCAGCAAGCTGATCCCCAACAAGCCGGGCACGCACATCACGATCGCCGATGCGCTCAAGCAGGAACCGATCCTGGCCGAGCGCTACCAGCGCGAGGACGAGGTCAGGACGCTGCTGGACCTGGCGCAGAAGCTCGAAGGCATGACGCGCAACGTCGGCATGCACGCGGGCGGCGTGCTGATCGCCCCGGGCAAGCTGACCGACTTCACGCCGCTGTACCAGCAGCCGGGCAGCGACTCCGCGGTGAGCCAGTACGACAAGGACGACGTGGAAGCCGCCGGCCTGGTGAAGTTCGACTTCCTGGGGCTGGCGACGCTGACCATCCTGGAGCTCGCGCGCCAGTTCATCGCGCAGCGCCATCCGGGGCAGGAGGGCTTCACCTTCGAAGCGGTGCCGCTGGACGATGCGGCCACCTACAAGCTCTTTTCGGACGGCAAGACCGAAGCGGTGTTCCAGTTCGAATCCCGCGGCATGCAGGGCATGCTGCGCGACGCGCGGCCCACGCGGCTGGAGGACCTGATCGCCCTGAACGCGCTGTACCGGCCGGGCCCGATGGACCTGATCCCCAGCTTCGTGGCGCGCAAGCACGGCCGCGAAGTGGTGGAGTACCCGCACAAGCTGGTGGAGCCGGTGCTCTCGGAAACCTACGGGATCATGGTCTACCAGGAGCAGGTGATGCAGACGGCGCAGGTGCTGGGCGGCTACTCGCTCGGCGGCGCCGACCTGCTGCGCCGGGCCATGGGCAAGAAGAAGGCCGAGGAGATGGCCAAGCACCGGGAAATCTTCCGGGAAGGCGCGGCGAAGAACAACATCTCCGCGGAGAAGGCCGACGAGGTCTTCGACCTGATGGAGAAGTTCGCGGGCTACGGCTTCAACAAGTCGCACGCGGCCGCCTACTCGCTGCTGGCGTACCACACCGCGTGGCTGAAGGTCCATTACACGGCGGAGTTCTTCTGCGCCAACATGACCATCGAAATGGACAACACCGACAAGCTGAAGGTGTTGTTCGAGGATGCGGTCAACCGCTTCGGCCTGACCTTCGAGCCGCCGGACGTGAACCGCGGCACCTGGCGCTTCGAGCCGATCTCCGACAAGGTGGTCCGCTACGGGCTGGGCGCGATCAAGGGCACGGGCCAGTCGGCGATCGAGGCGATCGTGGCGGCGCGGCAGGAGGGCGGTCCCTTCAAGAGCCTGTACGACTTCTGCTGCCGCGTGGACCGCGGCCGCATCAACAAGCGCACGGTGGAGGCGCTGATCAAGGCCGGCGCCTTCGACGCGCTGCAGATGAACCGCGCCGCCATGGTGGCGTCGATCGACCGCGCCTTCGATTTCGCCAACGCGGCGGAGGCCAACGCCAACCAGGGCGGCCTGTTCGACCTGGGCGGGGAAGATTCCCACGGCGCCAGCCACCAGGAGCCCGACCTGGTGGAGGCCACGCCCTGGGGCGTGAAGGAGCGGCTGTCGCAGGAGAAGACCGCGATCGGCTTCTACCTCTCGGGCCACCTGTTCGACGAGGTGGAGCGCGAGGTGCGGCGCTTCTGCAAGCGGCGCATCGAGGAGCTGGTGGACACGCGCGAGCCGCTGCTGCTGGCGGGCATCGTCACCGACCTGCGCATCATCAACGGCCAGCGCGGCAAGCTGGCGCTGTTCAAGCTGGACGACAAGAGCGGCGCCATCGACGCGGCGGCCGACGAGGCCGTGTTCAACCCGCAGCGCGGCTGGTTCAAGGACGACGAGCTGGTGGTGGTGCAGGCCAAGCTGCAGCCGGACCGCTTTTCCGGCGGCTTCCGCCTGAACGTGCAGCAGATCTGGGACCTGGCCACGGCCCGCTGCCGCTTCGGCAAGTACCTCAAGGTGGCGGTGAACGGGACGGTGCCGGACATCCAGCGGCTGCTGCGCGACTTCCCGCCCAGGCGCGAGGTGTCGGAGCAGGGCGAGCTGGTGCGCGGGCTCGGTGTGCGGCTGGTGGTGCAGCGCGAGACGGCCCAGGCCGAGCTGCAGCTGGGCGAGCAGGCCAAGTTCTTCCCGAGCGATGCGGCGCTGGCCAGCTGGATGGCGCAGGCCCACGGGGGGCAGGCGCAGATCGTGTACGAGAACTAGCCCCGTCATCCCCCGCCCCCGCGGGGATTAGGGGAGCGCGCGAGGCTGCCGGTTATTTCGTCGCGGCTTCCACGTAGCGCGCCAGCGCCTGGATCTGCGCTTCGCTCAGGTGGCCGAACGGCGGCATCTGCCCGACTCCGTTGCGCAGGGCCTTGATGACCCGCTCGCGGTCCGGGCGCAATTCGTCCAGCGACGGGCCGACGGCGCCGGCGGCGCCGGCATCCTTGAGCGTGTGGCACAGCGCGCAGGCCGGCGTCACGCCGGTGAACAGCCTGCGTCCTTCGTCGTCCGCCTGCGCCGCCGCCGGCAGGGCGGCGAAGGCGAGCGCGGCGAAGGCCGCCGCGCCGCGGGAACCCGCCGCCATCAGACGACCGTGACCGGAAATGCGTGCGCGCGCCAGCCGCTGTTGAGGAAGCCGCCGCCGTTGTCCGGCGTGGCCTCGACCTGCCAGTTGAAGCGCGAGTCCTGCGCCCGCGAAGCCAGCAGGTACTGCCCCGGCGCCAGCCGCACCGGCAGCACGAACTGGCGCCAGGCGAAGCGGCCCAGATCCGGGCCGACGAAGCGCGCCTCCTGCCAGTTCTGGCCGCCGTCGAC
The DNA here is from genome assembly GCA_022844525.1 of Ramlibacter sp. Taxonomy (GTDB): domain Bacteria; phylum Pseudomonadota; class Gammaproteobacteria; order Burkholderiales; family Burkholderiaceae_C; genus Ramlibacter. The sequence goes on along the minus strand of JALHLO010000010.1, from coordinate 22,112 downwards.
GGACACGTCGATGCGGCGCAGGTTGCGCGACCCGCCCATGGCCACGCCGTGGATCTGCACCATGCCCGCGCGCACCGGCCCCGCCTCGGGCGCCGGGCCGTTGATCCAGGACTTCACGTCCATCTCCCACACCGCGGGGAAGCTCGGGTCGCCGCGCGTGCCCGGCGGCGTCATGCGGTAGCCGGTGCGCTGGATCGCCGCGTCGGTTTCCACCGGCGTGAATGCCAGCCGCTTGACGTACTTGATGTTGTTGACGCCGCTGTAGCCCGGCACCACCAGGCGCAGCGGCCCGCCATGCGCATGCGGCACCGGCTCGCCGTTCATTTCCCAGGCGAGCAGCGCGTCGTCCATCGCCCGCAGCGGCACCGAGCGCTCCACGATCACGCTCTTCGGGTCCAGCCCCGCGGGCAGGGTCTCGCCGCCGGTGCCGGTCATGAAGCGCGCGTCCTCCACCACGCCGCCGAGCGCGGCCACGACGCTGCGCACCGGCACGCCGCTCCAGATCACGCAGCCCGCGGCGCCCACCTGCCACTTGGTGCCGCTGGGCTTGCTGGGGAAGTAGCCGCGGCCGTTGCCCGAGCACTGCAGCACGGCGGCCACGGTCTCCAGCCCCATCGACTTGAGGTCGGCGACGCTCAGCGTGACCGGCTGGCGCACGCCTTCGACGGCCACCGTCCAGGCGTCGCGGTTGGCGACGATGGACACGTCGGGTGCCGGCAGGTTGTTGCGGATGTACAGCCGCTCGGCCGGCGTGATGACGCTGGTGCCGAAGGCGCTGCGCTTCGTCTCGATGGTCGTGCCGGTGTGCACGATCATCTGGTCCGGGTCCTTCCAGGCCACGTACGCCGGCAGCCCGGGCTTCGCCGGCGCTGCCGCGGGCGCCTGGGCCTGGGCGGAGCGGCCGAGGCCGGCCCCGGCGAGCGCCGTGAGGCCGCCGGCCAGCAGGCCGCGGCGGGAGAGATCGGTCGATTGCGTCATGTCGTCTTCCTCAGGTTGTCATTGGGCTGCCGCCGCGTCGAACTTCAGCCCGGAGCTGCGCCACTCGGGAAAGCCGCCGCGGAACCAGTGCACCTTCCGGTAGCCGGCCTTGATCGCGGCATGCGCCGCCTTGAAACTCTTCCAGCACTCCGGCCCGTTGCAGGCGAAGATGAGCGTGGCCCCGCGGTCCGGGCCCAGCTTGGCGACCTCGAACTTGTCCAGCGACGCGTCGAAGTCCGCGTCCTTCGCGCTCTTCTCGTGGTACGGCACCAGCACGGCACCCGGCACGTGCCCGGCCTTGAACTCCGCGTCGGTGCGCGTGTCCACGTAGGCGGCGCCTTCCTGCATCAGTTGCGCGACGCGCCTGGCGTCCACGACGGTCGCGCCGGGCAGGGCGCGGGGCGTGAAGTAGCCGAGGGTGGCCACGTACTTGAAGTCGTCCGCGCGGTGCGCCACGGCCAGCGACTTCTCGGTGCGCAGCAGGTTCGCGAACACCGGCGAATCCGCCAGCGCGGCCTGCAGCGCCTCGGTGCCCGGCCGCGTGCCGTCCTTGATGGCGACGCTCAGGTTGGGGACCGGCCGGGTTTCCATGATGGCAAGGACGGGTTCGCCGGCGGCCACCCAGCGCTCGTACACCGCGCGTTCCACCGCGACCACTTCGCAATGGCGCAGGTGCAGGCAGGGCAGCAGGGCTTCCTGGTAGCGGGTGTCGTAGACCGACGCGAAGTGGCGCTTGATCGTGGTGTTGGCGGCGTTGACCTCGCCGCGCACCAGGTAGGTGACCACGCTGTCCTGCAGCGGCATGCCCAGGCGCTTGCCCTTGGCCTGCGCCAGGTCCTGGATGCCGCTGTTCTTCAGCGTCACCAGCACCGCCTGCACGGGCTTGTCCACGCCCAGCACGGGCTTGTAGCCGTAGCGCACGGCGCTGCCCACCACGTGCGCCGGCGCGACGAAGATGTCGTTGGTCCCCGCGCGGGTGGAAGAAAGGTCGGCCGTCGCGTCCACCGACAGCACGAAGGTCACCGGTCCGATGTTGTGCTTGCGCAGGGCCTGTTCCAGCGCGCCGCGCCAGGCGCTGTACACGCCGAAGCGGGAGTGTTCCCCCGCGTCGCCGGGGTTGACCAGCACGCGCAGCGGCGCACCGGCGTCCTGCGGCACGGCGGCATGCGCCTGCACCGCCCCCAGCGCGAGTGCCAGGGCCGCGATTCCGCCCACCAGTCCAGTCGAATCCTTCATCCTGGTTCTCCCTGGCGCGATCCCGGCACCCGTAGCGCCTTGAACGGCCGCGCTGTAACCAGTGTGGTCAAAGGTCAGCGGGGACCACAAGAGAGCAATCGCTCGCTGCTGCGACAAGTTACCGCCGGTTTCAGCGGGTCGCCGGAGGTGCTATTTTTCCGAGAGCATGAAGCGACGAACACGCGCGGCCGCTGGGCGCGCCTAGGGCGCACACTTAGGATGGGGGAGGGAAATCAGCGCAAGGGCCTAGGGGGACAACGTGGCCCCCGGCGCCACTATGCTTCCAGGCGCAGCCGCGAGTCGGCGATCACCTTCTTCCATTGCGTCAGGTCCGCCGAGATCTGCTGGCCGAAGATCTCCGGGGAACTCTTCACCGGCGTGGAGCCGGCGGCCAGCAGGCGGTTCTGGATGTCCTCCATCGCGAGCACCTGCCGCAGGGCGGCATCGAGCCGCGCGACCACGGCCGAAGGCGTCTTCGCCGGGGCGACCAGGCCCACCCAGGAGTTCACGTCCACGTTCTTCAGGTCGGGGTTCAGCTCGCCCAGCGTGGGCACGTTGGGCAGCACCGGCGCGCGCTTCGCGCTGGTGACGGCGAGGCCCTTGAGCACGCCCGCGCGGATGTCCCCGGACGTGGTCGGCACGGCCGCCAGCATCAGCGGGATCTGGCGCCCCAGCACCTGCGCGCGCGCATCGCCGCCGCCGCGGTAGGGGATGTGGACCGCGAAGAAGCCCAGGCGCAGCTTCAGCAGTTCCATGGTGAGGTGCCCGGTGCTGCCGACGCCGGCCGTGCCGTAGTCGAACAGGCGCGCGCCGTCGCGGGAAGTGATCGACTTGCGGGACAGCGCGATGAACTCGGCGAAGTCGCTGGCCGGGAAGCTGGGATGCGCCGTGATCAGCACGGGCGAGTCCACGATCTTGCCGATCGGCGCGAAGTCGCCGATGGGGTCGAAGCCCGCCGAGGGATTCGACGCCGGAATGGTCACGTGCGTGCCGTCGAAGGCCGTCAGCAGCGTGTAGCCGTCGGGAAGACTGCCCGCGACCATGCGCGTGGCGATCGCGCCGCCCGCGCCCGTGCGGTTCTCCACCAGCACGGGCTGCCCCAGCACTTCGGACAGCCGCGGCGCGATGATGCGGGAGGTGATGTCGGCGATGCCGCCGGGCGCCAGTCCGACCACCAGCCGCAGCGGCTTGGCCGGCCAGGGGTCCTGCGCGCGCACGCCGGGCGCGGCCAGGATGGAGGAGGCGAGCAGGCCCCGGGTGAAGTGTCGGCGGTTGATCATGCGGCCTCCTGCTGGACGGGTGCGGACAGCGTGTACTGGCCCTTGATCTGCGAGCGATGCAAGGTGCGGAACTCGGTGGCGGGGAAGGCGTCGCGCCGGTGCATGGTGGTGAAGTTGTTCCACAGCACCACGTCGCCCAGCTGCCAGCGGTGGCGCAGCGTCACGGCTTCGGCCGTCGCATAGCACCAGATGATGTTCAGCAGCCGCTCGGATTCGTCCAGCGGCAGGCCGGCGATCCACGCGTTGCGCCGGCGGCCCAGGTACAGGGTGGACTCGCCCGATTCCGGCTGCACGATGACGATGGGGTGCATGGTGCCCACCGAGCGGGTGGGATCGTCGTTGGCGACCATCCCCTTGCGCACGTTGCCGCCGCTGTCGTAGGTGCCGTCGTGCTTGATCGCCATGCGGGAGATGCGCTGGACCAGGTCGCGCGGCATCGAGCGCAGGGCCGCCGGCATGCTGGCGAACCAGGTGTCGCCGCCGGTGCCGGGCAGCTCCAGCGCCCACAGCATCGACGCGAAGGGCGGCCGCTCCAGGTAGGACATGTCCGTGTGCCACGCTGCCTCGCCGTCCCCGAGCGCTCCTATGGGTTCGCCCTCGGCATTCCTGCGGTTGGACACCACGTACAGGTTCGGGTGGCCGGGCACGCTCTTGCGGCCCGCGCCCTGGTTGGGCGGCGGGTCGAGCTCGCCCAGCATCGCCGAGAAGCGCTCGAACTGCGCGTTGGTGAGATCCTGGCCGCGCATCACCAGTACGTGGTGCTTCTTCCAGATGTCGTACAGCTGGCGGAACTCCGCCGCCGTGACGCGGGCGAGGTCCACGCCCTCGACGAGCGCGCCGAGGGCGGGGGTGATGGGGGTGTGGCGGATGCCCATGGATGCCTCCCTGGATCAGACGATGCCCGCGTTGCGGGAGGCGAGCGACAGGTCCACGAAGCGCGAGCCCGAGCGCTCATTGCGGGTGAAGCGCAGGTTGGTGTAGCCCAGGTCGAGGCTGCCCACGCGGGCCATGCCTTCGACCAGTGCCGCGCGGGTGTCGCTGCGCGCGCTGCGCAGCCCTTCCACCAGCGCCAGCCCGGTGACGAAGCCCTCCAGCGACACCGGCGTGACGGCCACCTTCATCTCCCTGGCCTGCGCCAGGAACTCGCGCACCACCCAGTACTTCCCGCGCGTGTACTCGGGCACGACCACGCTGAAGCCCACGCCCGCGGCGTCCTTGCCCAGGTCGGCCAGCAGCTTCTCGCGGTCGACGAAGGAGATCACCATCTTGGGCAGCACCAGCGTGCGCGGCGCGTACTCGCGCAGGAAGCCGGTCAGCGGCGCGTTGTTGGCCAGGATGATCAGCATGTCCGGCCTGCTGGCCTCCAGCGTGCGGATGGCGTTGGCATTCAGGCCGGGACCCTTGCGGTCCACGCCCGCCGTCACCACCAGCTGGCCGCCGTGCGTGGCGAGGATCTTCTCCAGCAGCGGCACGTTGGTGGACTTCGCATCCTCCAGGTGCACGAAGCCGAACTTCTGCATGCCCAGGAAGCGGTAGTGCCGCACGATGGCGTCCAGCTCGCGCTCGTAGCTGGCGCGCGTGGTGAAGGTGGTCGCCGCCTTGTCGCCATAGAGCAGCGGCGTGCCCGAGAAGGCGCCGACCAGCGCTATGCCTTCCTTCGCCGCCAGCAGCGCGCCCGCTTCGGAGCAGGGGCGGGTGGTGAATCCGGTCAGGCCCACCACCTTGGGGTTGGCCGACAGCAGGTCGACGTTGGCCTCCGTCTTCGCCTTCTCGCCCACGTCGTCGACGGAAAGAAGCTGCACGGGGCGGCCGTTCACGCCGCCGTTGCGGTTGGCGATCTGCAGCGCGGCGAGAATGCCGTCGCGGATGGCGATGCCGAATCCGGCCTGCGGGCCGGTCAGGGCGGCGGACTGCCCCACCACGATGGGCGTGGCGTCGGCGGCTGCGCCCAGGCCTGCGGACGACACGGCGGCGGCGACTCCCACGCCGGCCCCCCGCGCGAGAAACTTGCGGCGGTTCATTGTTGTTCCCCTCCCTGTCGGCGCGGCGGGCGCTGGTTGCGCCACGGCTTGCCACGCCTACACGAGTTTCGTGAGGACGCGTGTTGATTGAACAGAGGGAATTGGCGTGTCCTGCGGCAACTTACCGCAGGTTGCAAACGTCGCTAGCAAATCAGGAGCAGTGGAGGCAATTTGCTTAATGCCTGCCGGACCACTATAAGCAGGCCGCGTAAGAGGGGTCTGGTAGAAGTCCGGGCGCGGGATGCAACAGGATGGTCCGCGCGTCGCGGACCGGCGGTCAGTTGCGCGGTCGGAAGTCGATGATGACGGGCGAGGGCACGCGGCCATCGACGTCGCGCGGCAGCGACTCCGTCTTGTCCAGTGCGCGCAGCACCGCGTCGTCCCAGGCCTTGACGCCGCTGGAGCGCACCAGCTTCTTGCCGACGATGGTGCCGTCGGGGGCGGTGCGCACTTCCACTTCCGCCTTCGGGTTGCCGCCGACGGCCTCGGTGAACACGATGTTGGGCCGCACGCGCGCCTGCACCTTGGCGCCCCAGCCCGCCGACGGCCCCGAGGACTGCGCCGCGGTCCCGGTGGAGGAGGGCGCGCCCGTGCCGGCCATGTTCTGCATGCGGCGCATGTTCTCCTCGCGGATCGCGGCGAGCCTCCTGGCGTCGCGCTCCTCCTGCTCCTGCTGCCTGCGCTTCTTCTCTTCTTCCTTGCGCTTCGCCTCGGCCACGAGCTTCTGCTGCTCCAGCTTCTTCTTCGCGAGTTCTTCCTCGCGCTGCTTCTTCTTCTGCGCTTCCAGCTTGGCGCGCTGTTCGACCAGCTTGCGCTTCTCGAGCTCGCGCTTTTCCAGTTCGCGTTCGCGCCTTTCCTGCTCGCGTTCCAGCGCGATCTGCGCATCGCGCTGGACCTGCGGGTCGGGCTGGGGCGGCGCCTTCACCACCGGCGGCTGCGGCGGGGCCTGCACCACGGGCTGCGGCGGCGGGGGCGGGGGCTGCACCTCGCGCGGGGCGGCCTCCCGCGGCAGCGCGGACCAGAGTTCGGCCTCCACCGCGGCGTCCTGCGCGTCGCGCTTCCACTGCAGGCCGTGCATCAGGCCCGCCACCAGCAGGCCATGCGCCAGCACCGCGAGCGCGAAGCCGCGCAGCAGCCCGGGTTGCTTCGGGGGCGCGAACTCCAGGCGGTCGGTGGTGGCGTTCATGGGCCGGGGGTGGTCAGTACCGACAGGCCGACGCGGTCGACCTCGGCGCGCTTGAGCGTGTCCATCACCTTGACGACCGCCTCGTACTTCACGTTCCGGTCCGCGCTGATCACGACGGCCACGGACCCGGGCGGCTGGCCGGCCTGGGCCTGCTTCACCGACGGGCCGATGTCCTTGAGCGTCATCGCCAGCGTCTTGTCGCCGTTCTTCAGCTCCAGGCGCTCGTCCTTGCCGATCAGGACCTCGATCACCCTGTCCGGCTTGCGCGAGGCCTTGCCCACGCTGGGCAGGTCGATCAGGCTGGGCGTGATCAGGGGCGCGGTCACCATGAAGATGATCAGCAGCACCAGCATGACGTCGATGAACGGGACCATGTTGATCTCGTTGATCGTGCGCCGGCCGCGGCCGCGATGGCTGACCTGCGGCATCAGTGGCCGGAGGCGGTGCCCGTGAGCCCGCCCAGGTTGCGCTGCAGGATGTTGGAGAACTCCTCGATGAAGGTCTCCAGGTTGATCGCGACGCGGTCGATGTCGCGCGCGAAGCGGTTGTACGCGACCACCGCCGGGATGGCGGCGAACAGGCCGAGCGCCGTGGCCACCAGCGCTTCGGCGATGCCGGGCGCCACGGTCGCCAGCGTCACGGTCTGCAGCGAGGCCAGCCCGGTGAAGGCATGCATGATCCCCCAGACCGTGCCGAACAGGCCGACGTAGGGGGACACCGAGCCGACCGAGGCCAGGAAGGACAGGTTGCTTTCCACCGCGTCCAGCTCGCGCTGGAAGCTCGCGCGCATGGCGCGGCGCGCGCCATCGAGCAGCGTGCCGGCGTCGCCGATGCGGCGCTCGCGCAGCTTCTGGTACTCGCGCATGCCGGAGGCGAAGATGCGTTCCATCGGGCCGGCCAGCTTGGCGTTCTGCGCGGCGGAGGAGAACAGGTCGTTCAGGCTGGTGCCGGACCAGAACTCGCGCTCGAAGTCGGCGTTGAGCGTCTTCACGCGGCGCAGCGCGAACAGCTTGCGGAAGATGGCCGCCCAGCTGGTGACGGACACCAGCAGCAGCAGCAGCATGACGAGCTGCACGACGAAGCTCGCGCCGAGCACGAGCTGCAGGATGGAGAGGTCTTGGTTCATGCCTTGGTGTTCAGCACTTCGAGGATCGCGGGCGGGATGCGCCCGGGCCGCAGCGTCGCGGCGTCGACCCAGCCGATGCGGATCGTTCCTTCGCACAGCACGGTGCCGCCCCTCAACGCTTGTTGCGCGATTATGAGAGACGCGCGCCCGCCCGCTTCCAGCCGGGCCGTAACAAGAAGTTCATCGTCCAGGCGGGACGGCTGCAGGTAGCGCACCGAGGTCTCGCTCACCACGAACATGCCGCCGCCGGCCTCCTTCAACGTGCCCTGGTTGACGCCCAGCGAACGCAGCCACTCCGTGCGCGCCCGCTCGAAAAACTTCAGGTAGTTTGCATAGAACACGATGCCGCCCGCATCGGTGTCTTCCCAGTAGACGCGTATCGGCCAGGTAAAGACCTGGTGACTGTTCATCGAAGCAGGCCCTGCAGGCGCGCGGCCGCTTCCTGCAGCTGCGCCATCGAGTTGGCGGTGGAGAAACGGATGAAGCGGCCGGTCTCGGCATGGCCGAAGTCGCGCCCCGGCGTGACCGCCACGTGCGCGCGCTTCATCGCCTCGAAGGCGAAGTCCCAGCTGCCTTGCACGCCCAGGCGGCGCGCGGCCTCGCCGCAGTCGGCCCAGGCGTAGAAGGCGCCGTCGGGCATCACCGGCACCGGCAGGCCCATGGCCCGCAGCTGCGGGATGAACCAGTCGCGGCGGGCCTTGAATTCGGCGCGCCGGCGCTCGTACTCCGCGATGCTCTCAGGCTCGAAGCAGGCCAGCGCCGCATGCTGCGCCACCGTGCTGGGGCAGATGAACAGGTTCTGCGCCAGCCGCTCCACGGCCGGCACCAGCGCCTGGGGCACCACCATCCAGCCCAGGCGCCAGCCGGTCATGTTGAAGTACTTGGAAAAGCTGTTGATGCTGACCACCTGGTCGTCGATCGCCAGCGCGGTGTGGCCGAAGGTGTCCTCGTAGGACAGGCCCAGGTAGATCTCGTCCAGCAGGGTGATGCCGCCCTTCGATTGCACGAAGGAATGGATCTTGCGCAGTTCGTCCGGGTGGATCGAGGTGCCCGTGGGGTTCGACGGCGACGCCAGCAGCACGCCGCGCGTCCTGGGCCCCCAGTGCTCCTGCACCTTGGCGGCGCTGAGCTGGTAGCGCTCCCCGGCGGTGGTCGGGATCAGCACCGCATTGCCGTCCGCCGCGCTCACGAAGTGGCGGTTGCAGGGATAGCTCGGGTCCGGCATCAGGATCTCGTCGCCGGCCTCGACCAGCGCCAGGCAGGCCAGCTGCAGGGCGGCCGAAGCGCCGGCCGTGACCACGATGCGGCTGGCGGGCACGTCCGCCCCGAAGCGCTGGGCATACCAGCCGCTGATGCGTTCGCGCAGGGCATCGAGCCCGGCGGCATGCGTGTACTGGGTGCGGCCCTGGCGGACCGCGCGTTCGGCCGCTTCCTGCACCAGCGGCGGTGCCGTGAAATCCGGCTCGCCGATGTTCAGGAAGATCATGGGGGTGCCGCTGTGGGCGACCTCGCGCGCCATCTGCGCGGCCGCCTTGGCGACCTCCATGACGTAGAAGGGCTCGATCCGCTCGGCGCGTTTCGAGATCCTCATCAGCGCGCCTTCCCGGTGGCGCGGTCCGCCTCCACCTCCGGCCCGCGCAGCTTGGGCGCCAGGCCGTTGAGCACGCCGTTGACGTACTTGTGGCCATCGGTGCCGCCGAACTCCTTGGCCAGTTCGATGCACTCGTTGAGCACCACGCGCCACGGCACGTCCGCCGCGTGCAGGAACTCGTAGGCGCCGATCCACATCACCGCATGCTCGATCGGCGAGATCTCCTCCAGCTTGCGATCGAGCAGCGGCAGGATCAGGGCGTCGAGCTCCGCCGCTTCGCGGATGCAGCCGTGGAGCAGGGCGTCGTAGTGCACCGAGTCGGCCTTGTGGAAGCCCGACAGGCCGCGGGTGAACTGGTCGATCGACTCGGCGTCCTGCCGGCCCACCAGGTGCTGGTACAGCGCCTGCACCGCGAACTCGCGGGCGCGGCTGCGCGGCGGCTTGGCCGAGGTCTTGCGGGCGGGTGCCGTCGTCATTCGATCTCGTCCAGCAGGTTGGCCATCTCGATCGCGACCTGCGCGGCGTCGCGGCCCTTGTCGACCTGGCGCGCCACCGCCTGCTCCATGTTCTCGGTGGTCAGGATCGCGTTGGCGATCGGCAGCTGGTAGTCGAGCGACACGCGCGTCACCCCGGCGGCCGACTCGTTGGCGACCAGCTCGAAGTGGTAGGTCTCGCCGCGGATGATGCAGCCCAGCGCGATCAGCGCGTCGTAGCCGCCCTTTTCGGCCATGGCCTGCAGCGCCACCGGCACTTCCAGGGCGCCGGGCACCTGCACGTGCTCGATGTCCTTTTCCTGCACGCCGTGCGCCAGCAGCTCGTCCCAGCACGCCTTGGCCAGCGCGTTGGTCACCGCCTGGTTGAAGCGCGCCTGCACGATGCCGATGACCAGCTTCTTGCCGTCGAGGCTACTCGACGTGCCCTTGTCTGCTCCGAACATGATTTCCCTTGGTTCTTACGCGTTCGGGCGGGGCGTGTAGCCCGCCACTTCCAGGCCGTAGCCGGCCATGCTGGGCATGCGCCGCGGCGTGCCCATCAGGTTCATGCGGTGCACGCCGCACTCGCGCAGGATCTGCGCGCCCACGCCGTAGCTGCGCAGGTCCATGCGGCCGCGCTCGGGCGCGTGCGAGGCCTTCGCCGTGCCCTCGAACTGCGCCAGCAGCTGCTCGGCGCTCTCGCCGCAATTGAGCAGCACCGCCACGCCGTGGCCGGTGGCCGCGATGTGCTTGAGGCTGGCGTCGAGGTTCCACGAGTGCATGCCGCGGTTCACCTCCAGCGCGTCCAGCACCGACAGCGGCTCGTGCACGCGCACCGGCACTTCCTGGGTGGGCTGCCACTCGCCCCTGACCAGCGCCAGGTGCAGGCCCTGGCTGGGCTTGTCGCGCCAGGCGTGGGCGATGAACTCGCCGTAGGCGGTGGCCAGCGGCCGGGTGGCCAGCTTCTCCACCAGGCTTTCGGTGCGGCTGCGGTAGCCGATCAGGTCGGCGATGGTGCCGATCTTCAGCCCGTGTTCCGCGGCGAACAGCTGCAGGTCCGGCAGCCGCGCCATGGTGCCGTCGTCCTTCATGATCTCGCAGATCACGGCGGCGGGCGTCAGGCCGGCCAGCGCCGCCAGGTCGCAGCCCGCCTCGGTATGGCCGGCGCGCATCAGCACGCCGCCGTCCACCGCCTGCAGCGGGAAGATGTGCCCCGGCTGCACCAGGTCGTCGGGCCGGGCATCGCGGGCCACGGCGGCCTGCACGGTGCGGGCGCGGTCGGCCGCGGAGATGCCGGTGGTGACGCCCTCGGCCGCCTCGATCGAGACGGTGAAGGCGGTGCCCATCTTGGTGCCGTTGCGCGCCACCATGGGCGGCAGCTTCAGGCGCTCGCAGCGCTCGCGGGTGAGCGTCAGGCAGATCAGCCCGCGGCCGAACCGCGCCATGAAGTTGATCGCCTCGGGCGTGACGTGTTCGGCGGCGAGGACCAGGTCGCCCTCGTTCTCGCGGTCCTCCTCGTCGACCAGGATGACCATGCGGCCGGCCTTCATCTCGGCCACGATCTCCTCCACGGGAGCGACGGGAACGGGGACGAGGGGGGTGCGGGCGTTCATGCGTTGACCTTTCCGGCGCTCAGCATGCGCTCGACGTAACGGGCGATCAGGTCGATCTCCAGGTTGACCCGGCTGCCGGCGGCCAGCGCATGCAGCGCCGTGTTCTGCACGGTGTGCGGGATGAGGTTGATGCTCAGCTCGGTGCCTTCGGCGGTGTCGGCGATGCTGTTGACCGTGAGGCTCACGCCGTTGACGGTGATCGAGCCCTTGTACGCCAGGTACTTGCCCAGGGCGCGCGGCGCCAGGATGCGCAGTTCCCAGCTCTCGCCCACCGGCTCCATCTTCAGCACGCGGCCGACGCCGTCGACGTGGCCGGAGACCAGGTGCCCGCCCAGGCGGTCCTGCGGGCGCAGGGCCTTTTCCAGGTTCACCTCGCCCAGGCGGTCCAGCCCGGCGGTCTTGTCCAGGGATTCGGCGGAGATGTCGATGCCGAAGCGGCCCGCGCCGGCGTCCAGGGAAGTGACCGTCATGCAGGCGCCGTTGAGCGCGATGCTGTCCCCCAGCCCCACGTCCTCCAGGTAGCCGGCGGGCGCCGCGATGGTGAGCCGCTTGCCGTGCTGCTGGGAAGATCCGAGGTCGTCGATGGCGGCGATACGCCCGACGCCGGTGATGATGCCGGTGAACATCCGCGCATTTTGACAGGTCCGGCTAGAACGCATCCCGGCCGGGGATACGCGCCAGCACCCGCAGGTCCGGCCCGACCGGCTCCACCGAGTGGAAGGCGAGGGCCACCGCGTCCGCCAGGCTCGCCAGCGGGCCGATGTTCACCATGCCCTGCCCGGGCCCCAGGAGCTTGGGCGCCAGGTACACCAGGAACTCGTCGACCAGGCCTTCGCGCAGCAGCGATCCGTTGAGCTTGAACCCGGCCTCCACGTGCAGCTCGTTCACCCCGCGGCCGGCCAGGTCCTCCAGCAGCGCGGCCAGGTCCACCTTCTGGCCGGGCCCGGGCAGGTGGGCGACCGTGGCGCCGCGCGCCTCCAGTCGCGCCTGCGCCTGCGGGCGGGCCTCGGCCGCGTAGATCCAGACCGGCCGCTGCCCGACCTCGAAGAGGGCGGCGTCGGCCGGGGTCTGCAGGCGGCTGTCCACGACCACCAGGGGCGGCTGCCGGCCCACGCTCGCGAGCCGCACGTCCAGCCGCGGGTCGTCCTCGAGCACGGTGCCGATGCCGGTCAGCACGGCGCCCGCCCGGGCGCGCCAGGCGTGGCCGTCGGCGCGCGCGGCTTCGCCGGTGATCCACTGGCTCTGCCCGCCGGCCAGCGCGGTCTGGCCGTCGAGCGAGGCGGCGATCTTCATCCGCACCCAGGGCCGCGCGCGCACCATGCGGCTGAAGAAGCCGATGTTCAGCTCGCGCGACTCGGCCGCGCCGAAACCCACTTCCACCGCGATGCCCGCGGCGCGCAGCCGCTCGAAGCCCTGGCCACCCACCAGGGGGTTGGGGTCCTGCAGCGAGGCGACGACGCGGCCGATGCCGGCGGCGACGAGCGCATCGCAGCAGGGACCGGTGCGGCCATGGTGGGAGCAGGGCTCCAGCGTGACATGGGCGGTGGCGCCGCGCACGTCCGCGCCGCGCGCCGCGGCATCGCGCAAGGCCATGATCTCGGCGTGGGCCTGGCCGGCGGCCTGGGTGTGGCCCGACCCCAGCAGCTCGCCCGCGGCGGACACGATGACGCAGCCCACCCGCGGGTTGGGTTCGGACACGCCGACGGCGCGCCGCGCCAGCGCGAGGGCCTCCTGCATCCACGGGTTCGCACCTGGCATGTGCGCATTGTGCGGCATCGCGCCTGCTTCTTCCGTCACCTGCGCGCATCCCAAGTTCGCACTGCGCGAACGACCGAGGCTGCCTATCGTGCCCGCATGGACCCAGGACAGCGCGGATTCAGCCTCGGCGAGTCGCTCGTCACCCTCGCCGTGGCGGGCACGCTGGTGACGGTGGGCGTCTCCACCGTCGGCGACCTCCTGGAGGGCCTGCGGCTGCAGGCGGTGGCGGGGGACGTACAGTACCAGCTGATGCTCGCCCGCAGCGAGGCCATCAAGCGCAATGCCCGCGTCGTGCTGTGCAAGTCGGCCGACGGCCAGACCTGCACGGCGCAGGGGCGCTGGGAGCAGGGCTGGATCCTGTTCCAGGACCGCGACAACAGCGGCACGCGCGAGCCGCAGGAGCCGTTGCTGCAGCAGCCGCCGCTGGTTCCGGGCGGCTGGCGCATCCTCGGCAACGGCCCGGTCGCGCGCTACGTCTCCTACGGGCCGCTGGGCACGACCGAGCTCACTTCCGGGGCCTTCCAGGCCGGCACCTTCACCATCTGCCGCGCCTCCGCGCGGGCCGTGGAAGGACGCCAGATCGTCATCAACGCGGGCGGGCGTCCGCGGGTCCAGAAGGTCTGGCTGGACAGCTGTACCTGATCCGTGCCGGAACCGCTGTGGTAGCCCCACGCGACCGTTCGCCGGGGTCCGAGCCGCTTGTCACACGACCGGGACCGCTGGGCGAGGCAGCGTGGTCCGCCCTGGCGGCGGTGCGTAGCATCCACTTCGTTCCATCGCTGGAGAGAGCCCCTTTCATGCACGCCCGTACCCCCTCCGCAAGAGCCGCCGCGGGCTTCACCTTGATCGAAGTCATGATCACGGTGGCCATCATCGCCATCCTGGCCTCCGTGGCCCTGCCGGCCTACACCGACTACCTGCGCCGCGGCCAGCTGCCCGAGGCGTTCGCCGCGCTGTCGGACTACCGGGTGAAGATGGAGCAGTACTTCCAGGACTACCGCAACTACGGCACCGGCGGCGCCGGCACGCCCTGCGCCAACGGCACCAACGCCCCGCCGTGGTCGAACTTCGTTCCCAACAACCAGAAGCACTTCACCTTCGCCTGCCTGGTGACCGGCTCCGGCTACACGCTCACGGCGACCGGCGCGTCCGGCCGCGTGACCGGCCACGTCTACACGGTCAACGAGGCCAACCAGCAGAAGACCACGCAGTTCAAGGGTGCCACGGTCGACAAGAACTGCTGGCTGCAAAGGGGTTCGGAGTGCTGAATCCGGTGCGCCAGCGCGGTTTCAACCTGATCGAGACCATGGTGACGGTCTCGGTCCTGGGGATCCTGCTGGCCGCGAGCGTGCCCAGCATGGTCGACTGGATCCGGGCGATCAAGGTGCGCAACATCGCCGAGACGACCCAGGCCGGCCTGCAGAAGGCCCGCACCGAGGCGATGAAGCGCAACCAGGTCGTGAGCTTCTGGATGGTCTCGCCCGAGACCACGACGTCCCCGGGGGACGACTGCGTGCTGTCCACCGCCTCCGGCGCCTGGGTGGTCAGTGGCGACAACCCCACCAGCAAGTGCGCGACGGCGCCCTCCCTGAGCGCGACGCCGCGGATCGTCGAAACCTACGGCCCGGGCCCGACCGCTGCCGACGTGGTGATCGCCGCAACCGACGCCGGCGGCACCCCCGCCAGCTTCGTCAGCTTCAACGGCTTCGGCCAGCGGGTGGGCGCCGGCATCGCCCGGATCGACGTCACGCACAACTCGGGCCCCAGCGTCCGGCCGTTGCGCATCCAGATCAGCACCAGCGGCGGCATCCGCATGTGCGACCCCGCCGTGGGCGCCACCGACCCGCGCTTCTGCCCCTGAGGAACGAGCCATGAACGCAGTCCGCTCCCTCCGCGCCCGCCGCAAGTCGCAGCGCGGCGTCGCCCTGATCGAGGCGCTGGTGGGCATCCTGATCTTCGCCTTCGGCATCATCGGACTGGTGGGCCTGCAGGTGGCGATGACGCGCGCCCAGGGCACCGCCAAGTTCCGCGCCGACGCGGCCTACCTGGGCTCCGAGGTGATCGGCCGGATGTGGGCCGACCAGCCCAACCTGGCCCAGTACAACACGGCGAACTGCGGCTCCTACGACCCGTGCAAGGACTGGCGCGACAAGGTCTCGGCCAGCCTGCCCGGCGGCAGCCCGACCCTCGAGTACACGGCGGCCGATGGCACCGTCGCGCTCACCATCACCTGGACCACCCCGGCGGAAGGAACGCATACCCATGTCGTCGCGACGTCCATTCGCTGAACCGCGCGGCCGCCACGCGGCCGGCTTCACGCTGATCGAGCTGATGATCGGCGTGCTGATCGGCTTGCTGGCCAGCCTGGCGGTGACCCACGTGCTGGTGAACTCCGAGGGCCAGAAGCGCAGCACCACGTCCGGCTCCGACTCCCAGGTGAACGGGGCGCTGGCGCTCAGCGCGATGCAGCGCTCGGTGCAGCCGGCGGGCTACGGCTTCGCGGCCAACCCCTCGGTGATCGGTTGCACGCTCTCCGCCCAGTACGCGGGCGCCGCCGCCGGCCTGCCGGCCGTGCTCGCGCCCGTGATCATCGCCACGGGCGCCGGCGGCCTGCCCGACAGCGTGCGCGTGCTGGCCAGCGGCAAGACCTCCTATTCGGTGCCGCTGCGCATCACCGCGCCCGGTTATGTGCCGGGCGACACCAGGTTCCCGGTGGCGAGCGTCCGCAGCGTCGTCGCCGGCGACCTGATGGTGGCCTCGATCAGCGGCACGACCCCTCCGGGGGCGTCTGCCTGCGAGGTCTTCCGCGTGACGGCCAACCCCGGGACGGTCTCGGAGGTCGCGCGCGCCGCCGACGCCGGCTGGAACGTCGGCGCCATGCAGAACTACCCCGAAGGCGGCATCCTGGTCAACCTGGGCGCGCCGCTCGACGTCACCTACAGCATCGCCAACAACTCGCTGATGGCCCGCACGCTCAGCATTGCGGGCGCGCTCTCCACGCCGGACTATCCGGCGGCGGTGGAGCTGTTCCCGAACATCGTGCAGCTGCAGGCCTTCTACGGCAAGGACGCCAACGGCGACGGCGCGGTGGACCTGTGGGACCGCAGCGTGCCGGCGAACAACGCGGAATGGCGGCGGGTGACCGCCGTGCGCATGGCGGTGGTCGCGCGCAGCACGCAGTACGAAAAGGAAGAGGTCACCGCGGACAACCTCAACTGGGAGGTCGGCAGCATCGCGGTGACGGGCAGCGTCGATTGCGGTGCTCCCAAGCGCTGCCTGTCCATCAAGGTCGACCACCTGCCGGACTACAAGCATTACCGGTACCGCGTGTTCGAGACGATCGTGCCGCTGCGCAACATGCTGTGGAACTCATGACCCGCCCACCCTCATCCCTTCGTCGCCTGGCCCGGCGCAGCGCCCAGCGCGGCATCTCGCTGCTGTTCGCGCTGATGGCGCTCGTGATCCTGGGTTTCGGGGCGGTGGCGCTCACCCGCTCGGTCGACACGGGCACGCTGATCATGGGCAACCTGGCCTTCAAGCAGGACACGCTCGCGGCCAGCTCCTCGGGCGCCGAGATGGCCATCAGCTGGCTGCAGACCCAGCTGTCCACCCCGGCGACCGCCGCGGCCCTGAACAACAACGTCGCCAACCACGGCTACTACGCCCGCGCCACGGACAAGCTGGACGTGACGGGCAGCCGCACGAACGCCGCCAACAAGCTGCCGGTCGTGAACTGGGACGGCAACTGCAACGGCCTGCCGTCCAGCGCGTACGACAGCTGCGAAGCGCCGTACTCCGAGGCCGCGACCGTCAACGGCAACCGCGTCCAGTGGCTGATCACGCGCCTGTGCGACCAGGAAGGCGCCCCGACGGGCACCAACCTGTGCCTGCGCCCCGCCGCCGCCTCGACTTCCACCGCCGTCGAGCGCGGCGAACTGCAGCCCGGCGGCCGCATCACCAGCGGCATCGCGGGTCCCTACTACCGAATCATCGTCCGCATCACGGGTCCGCGAAACACCGTGAGCTTCACCGAATCACTCGTGCACTTCTGACGGCGATCCCGCCCCGAAAGGCCACCATGCAGCCCGCCAACCATTCGATCGCGTCCCGAACCCGCAGCGCCATGCCGGCGCTGGCGTGGCTCGCGCTCGCGCTTTCCGGAACGGCGATCGCGGCCAGCACGGAGATCAGCAACGCACCGCTGTTCACGTCCTCGGCCACGGCGGTCAAGCCGAACATCATGTTCATCCTGGACGACTCCGGGTCCATGAAGTCCGACTTCCTGCCCGACGAGGCCGGCAAGTTCGACATCGGCAAGTACGGCCGCCGCGCGGCCCAGTGCAACGGCGTCGCCTACAACCCGGACATCGTCTACACCCTGCCGGTGGACTACACCGGCGCCAGCAAGCCGGCCGGCGACGTCGCGGCGATCACCGCCAACCCGGCCACGCAGACGACCGCGCAGCGCGCGCTCGGCGCCGCGATCGCCACCCTGCCGGCGGTGGGCAGCACGATCACCGTCGCCCCGCAGGGCAACAACCCGCGTTCGAGCTGGTACGACACCAACGACGTGGTCACCATCTTCCAGGACGCCAGCAACTACATGGTGGGCGTCGTCACCTCCTGGGACCGGAGCACCCGGACGCTGAAGGTGAGGATCACGAGCCTCAGCACGCTCGCCGGCACCATGCTCACGCCCACGATCGGCGACGGCCAGCCGACCAACCCGGTGTATTACAAGTACACCGGCACCTTCCCGAAGCTGGGGTACACGTACAACTCTTCCGGCAACGTCGACACCACGACGGACTTCTACAAGCAGTGCGCGAGCAACATCGGCTCGACTCCCGGTTCCAGCGTGTTCACCGCGGTCACCGTGACCGCGGCCTCGGCCGAAGCGCAGAACTACGCGAACTGGTACAAGTACTACCGCACGCGGATGGACATGATGAAGTCCTCCGTGAGCCTGGCCTTCAAGGGCCTCGACAACCGCTACCGCCTGGGCTACAGCACGATCTCGGAAGAGACGATCACGGAAGGCAGCAACTTCCTGGACATCCGCGAAGTCGACGCAACGCAGAAGCAGAAGTTCTACACCGCCGTCGATGCCGCCCAGCCGATCAGCTGGACGCCGCTGCGCGCGGCGCTGGCCAAGGCCGGCCAGTACTACGCCAAGAAGGCGAACGGCCAGACCTACGACCCGGTGCAGTATTCCTGCCAGCGCAACTTCACGATCCTGTCCACGGACGGCTACTGGAACACCAACGACGAAACCACGTCCTCGCCGAAGTACGGTCCCTATCAGCTGGACCGGACGACGCCGGTCGGCCAGCAGGACGGCGGCAGCACCAAGCGGCCGATGTATGACGGCGGCGCAATCACCGACACCACGACGGAAAAATGGACGGTGACCGTTGTGACGACCGGCACCGAAGCCACGCCGACGACGACGACCACCACCGCCGTGGTCACGACCGGCACCATCACTGCAGGCGCCAGCGCCGAGTCCCGCACGAATCAGCGGCTGGTCACCTCGCTGAGCGTCCCCGCCGGGAACTTTTCGCGCTCCGGCAACGTGGTGACCGTTTCCACCGGCACGACGCTCCACGACCTGGTGAGCGGCGACGTGATTACCGTCACCGGCGGCAACTCGGCCAGTTCCAGCCTGCGGGCGACCGACGTGATCATCACCCGCATCTCGGATACCGCGTTCAGCTATGTCGACGTCGGCAGCAACATGACGGGCAGCGGCGGCACGAACTTTACCGTCACGCCCGCCGTTGCGGCCTCGTGTTCCGGGGGCGAAGGCGTCCGCCGGAACTTCCTCGAACTGAAGAACGCGTCCTTCGAGACGGCGACGACGCAGACCACGACGGTGCAGACGTCGACGTCGACCGTCGTCATCACCCAGACGGACAGAACGCCGTACACGCGCACGCTCAAGGTCCAGAACGGCACGACAGTGCTGGACGAGACGGTGGCCGGGGCCGTGGTGGGCTCGACCCAGCGCGGTACCGCGTCGGTTTCCACCGGCACCTCCTCGTCGAGCTCGACCACGCTGAGCAGCACGCCGGCGACTGCGATCGGCGGGACCTTCCGCTCCACTGGCGTGGCTCTCTCGACGGGCACGAGCTGTCGTGACTCCGCCAGCGGCGCCGGCAGCGCCAGCAGCATCAGCGGTACTCAGACGCTCAACGGCGGTACGGTGAGCACCAGTTCCACTTCGGCGGCGGGCGCGGTGGTGCTCACGACCACCGGCACGACCACGACGGAGAGTGCGCACACGAGTTCCACGACCCAAAGCACGGTCGGAGGATCCAGCAACTCGCTGGCCGACGTGGCGATGTACTACTACCAGACCGACCTGCGCACCAGCGCATTGAGCAACTGCACCGGTGCGCTCGGTTCGGACGTCTGCGAGAACAACGTGCCGGGCGAGGACGCCGACGCCGCCCACTCGTTCGGCGACAACGCGCCGTGGCAGCACATGACGACCTTCACGCTGGGCCTGGGCGTGAGCGGCCTGATGACCTACGACGCGAACTACCAGTCGCTCCAGTCCGGCAGCTTCTACGACATCCTGAGCAACGGCGCGAACTGGCCGGTGCCGGGCGACAGCCAGACCGCGGAGAACATCGACGACCTGTGGCACGCCGCCGTGAACGGCCGGGGCCAGTACTTCAGCGCCGGCGACCCGGGCACCCTGACGCGCAGCCTGAACTCGGCGCTGGACTCGATCAAGCAGATCACCGGCGCCGCCTCCGCCGCGTCCACCAGCTCGCTGCAGCCGGTGGAGGGCGACAACGACATCTACGTGGCGCAGTTCACCACCGCCAAGTGGTACGGCGACGTGCTGTCGTTCAAGATCGATCCGGAGACGGGCCTGATCTCCCGGACCTCCACCTGGTCCGCGCGCTCGCAGCTGGAGACCCTGACGCCCGCGAGCCGCAAGATCTACTACAAGCGGCCGGGCAGCACGCCGGAGCTGAGGACGTTCACCTACTCCAACCTGTCCACCGACGGCTACGCCGGCCTGTTCGACGGCTTCTGCACCAAGCCCGGCGCCAACGGCGGCCTCACCCCCGAGCAGTGCTCGACGCTGAGCTCCGGCAACGTCACCAACGCCAGCACCGGCACGAACCTGGTGAATTTCCTGCGCGGGGACAAGTCGATGGCGTACTACCGCACGCGTGACAACCTGCTGGGCGACATCATCAACGCGTCGCCGCTGTTCGTGGGCAAGCCGGCGTTCCGCTACACCGAGAACGACTACGCCACCTTCGCCTCGACGAAGGCCGGCCGGCAGGCCGTGGTCCTGGCCGCCGCCAACGACGGCATGCTGCACGCCTTCGACCGGGCGAACGGCAACGAACTGTGGGCCTACATCCCGTCGTTCGTGATGCCCAACCTGTACAAGCTGGCGGACACCTCGTACTCCAACAACCACAGCTTCTTCGTGGACGGCTCGCCGCAGGTGGGCGACATCTTCGTCGACGACGGCGACGGCACCGGCGCGAAGTGGAAGACGATCGTCGTCGGCGGCCTGAACGCCGGCGGCCGCGGCTACTACGCGCTCGACCTCACCGACCCGGCGGTGCCCAAGGTCATGTGGGAGTTCAAGCACGACGACCTGGGCCTGACCTTCGGCAACCCGATCATCACCAAGCGCACCGACGGCATGTGGGTGGTGGTATTCGCCTCGGGCTACAACAACGTCAGCCCCGGCGACGGCAACGGCCACCTGTTCGTGGTGAACGCGAACACGGGCGCGCTGGTCAAGAAGGTGAGCACGTTCACCAGCGGCACCACGCCGGCCGGCGACACGACCACGCCGAGCGGCCTGGCGCGGATCAACACCTGGGTGGACTCGGAGACGGTCAACACGTCCAAGCGCTTCTACGGCGGCGACCTGCTGGGCAACCTCTGGCGCTTCGACATCGACGACATCGTCGAGCCCCATGGCAAGGCGCTGCTGCTGGCGCAGCTGACCAGCACCGACGGCACGCCCCAGCCGGTGACCGTGCGGCCGGCGCTGGCCGAGGTTTCCTACAACGGCGTCCGGTACCCGGTGGTGTTCGTGCCGACCGGCCGTTACCTGGGAACCTCGGACCTGGCGGACACCAAGAAGCAGTCGATCTACGCCATCAAGGATCCGCTGATCGATGCGAGCCACGGCGTGGTGCGCAGCAACCCGCGCTTCGTGACGCAGACCATCACCGCGAGCGGCAACACCCGCACGAGCACGAACCACCAGGTGGACTGGTCGAGCAAGGACGGCTGGCGCGCCGACCTGCCTGTGGGCGGCGAGCGCGTGTCGGTGAACCCGCAGCTGGCGCTGGATACGCTGTTCATCGGCACGAACATCCCGGCCAACGATGCCTGTACCGTGGGCGGCAACTCGTTCCTCTACAAGTTCAACATCGTCAACGGCTCCTCGGTCGCCACCTACATCGGCAACGTGCTGATCCAGGGCTTGACGGTGGTGCAGCTCACCACGGGCGGCGCCGCCGGCAGCCTGGACGCGATCCTGACGCGAAGCGACGGCAGCTTGCAGACGGACATCACGGCCACCCCGCCGACGGGCGGACCGCTCAAGCGCACTTCCTGGCGCGAGCTGGTGGACTGAAGGTGACGCAGCGCCCGGCCTTCTGGCACGCGACCGTGCTGGCGGTGTCCGGGCATGCCGCGGTACTGGCCTGGCTGGGCACGCTGCCCCCGGCGCCCGCACCGCAGGGAGTGCAGCGCCCGGCGGCCATGGTGTTCCAGTTGCGCGCGGCGCAGGTGATGGACGCCCCGCCGGCGCCGCCCATGGCGGCCGTCGCGGCTCCCGAGGCCGCGGTTCGCCCGCCG
>JALHLO010000009.1 GCA_022844525.1 Ramlibacter sp. | reverse complement strand
GGGCGCCGCGGCCGGCGCGCCGGCGGGGAGCGGGAGGACGGCGCTCATCTCAGTTGCGCAGCCGCGGGTTCACGGCGAAATAAGCGAGGTCGGCCAGCAGGTTCAGCACCATGTAGGCGGTGGCGGTCACCAGCACCACGCCCTGCACCACCGCGTAGTCGCGGTTGAACACGGCGTCCACGATCAGCTTGCCGAAGCCGGGGATGGTGAAGACCTGCTCGGTCAGCACCGCGCCGGACAGCAGCGTGCCCAGCTCCAGCGCGCCCAGCGTGATCACCGGCGTGAGCGCGTTGCGCAGCGCGTGCTTGAGCACCACGGTGCGCTCGTCCAGGCCCTTGGCGCGCGCCGTGCGCACGTAGTCGGCCGACAGCACCTGCAGCATGGCGCTGCGCGTGTGCCGCATCAGCACGGCGGCGATCGCGTTGCCCAGCACGAAGGCCGGCAGGATCATCGAGCGCAGGTTGGCCCCCAGGTCCTCGAAGGGGCTCACGTAGCCCGAGGCCGGCAGCCAGCCGAGGTTCACCGCGAACAGCAGGATCAGCAGGATGCCGAGCCAAAAGTTGGGCGTGGAGATGCCCCACAGCGCGAACACGTTGGCCGCCCAGTCCCAGGCGGTGCCGCGGGCGACCGCGGACACGATGCCGGCCGGGATGCCGATCACCAGCGCGATCACCATCGCCATCGCCGCCAGCTGCAGCGTGACCGGCAGCTTCTGCAGGATCAGGTCCAGCACCGGCTGCTGGTTGCGGATCGACTCGCCCAGGTCCCCGCGCACCACGCCGCCGATCCAGTACGCATAGCGCACCGGCAGCGGCTCGTCCAGGTGCAGCTTCTTGCGCAGGTACTCCACCACCGCCGGGTCCTGCTCCTCGCCCGCCAGCACCTTGGCCGGGTCGCCGGGCAGCAGCTGCTGCAGCCCGAAGACCAGCATGGACACCAGCACCAGCGTGGGCACCAGCTGCGCGAGGCGGCGGACGAGGAAGTCGAACATGCGCTCAGGACATCTTCAGGCCGGTCAGGCGCAGCAGGCCGTCGGGGATCTCGCGCACGCCCTGCAGCTTCGGGTTGTAGACCCACAGCCACTTGCGGTGGTACAGGTAGATGATCGGGCGCTCCTTCAGCACGCGGGCGGCCACCTGCTCGAACACCTTGCGGCGCTGCGCCGGGTCCAGGACCTCGCGCGACTGCTTGATCAGCGCGTCGGTCTCGGCATCGCAGTAGCCGGCGTAGTTGAGCGGCTGCTTGCACGCGTGGAAGCTGTACAGGTTGCCGTCCGGGTCGGGGCGGCCGCTCCAGGCCAGCACGTAGGCCTCGAAGTCGCCCTTGTCCGCCATGTTGAGCGACGTGGCGAACTCGGCGGCCTGGATCTTCACGTCGAAGCCGGCCTCGCGCGCCATCGCCTGCACGACCAGCGCGATGCGCTGCGCGTCGGAGGTCGTCGGCGTCACCAGCGTGAAGCTCGGGTTGGTCACGCCCGCCTCCTTCAGCAGCGCCTTGGCGCGCTCGACGTTGCGCCTGGGCACCGGCAGGTTCTTCGCGTACCAGCCGTTGGTGGGCGGGACCCACTGGTTGCCGGCGATGGCCTCGTTGTCCATCACCACCTGCACCAGGCCCTGGCGGTCCAGCGCCAGCTCCAGCGCCTCGCGCACGCGCGGATCGCGCCCGAGCGGGTTGCCCTTGGCCTTGTCGCTCTTGCCGATGTTGATGGTGATGCCCTGGTAGCCGATCTCGGTGATGCGCGCGACCTTGAGCTTCTTCTCCGCCAGGATCTTCTCGATGTCGCTGGGCGCGGCGCGCTCGATGAAGTCCAGCTGGCCGGAGCGCAGGTTGGCCAGGCGCACCGTCGCGTCCGGGATCGGCGTGAAGATCACCTTGTCGAAATGGACCGCGCCCTTGTTCCAGTAGTTCGGATAGCGCTCCAGCACGATGCGGTCTTGCGCCACGCGCTCGGTGAACTTGAACGGGCCCGAGCACACCGGGTTGGCGCCGAAGCGCTCGCCCGCGGCCTGCGCCGCCTTGGGCGAGACCATCATGCCGGCGCGGTCCGTCAGCTGCGCCAGCAGCGGCGAGAACGGCGCCGCCAGGTTCAGGCGCACGGTGGACGGGTCGACCACGTCCACGCTCGTCACCGGCGCCAGCTCGCCGCGCCGGTTCGAGCCGTTCATGGTCTTGTGCCGCTCGATGTTGAACTTCACCGCGGCCGCGTCGAACTTCTCGCCGTCGTGGAAGGTGACGCCCTGGCGCAGCTTGAGCGTCAGCGACTTGTTGTCGGGCGACCACTGGTAGCCGGTGGCCAGCTGCGGCACGATGCCCAGCTTCTCGTCGATGTCGAACAGCTTGTCGCAGAGACCCGCGAACACCAGGCGGCCGACGAAGGTGCGCGCCAGGGTGGGGTCGAGCGCGTCGGGATCCTCGGCCAGGCCGACGCGCAGGGTCTGCGCCGCGCTGCCGAGGGCGAAGCCCGCGAGCGCGAGCGCCAGCAGCGGCTTGAGGAGGTTTCGCGGAGTGGATGGCATGGCAGGGCTCTCCATGGAGTGGTCAGGGGGTCGTGGAAACGGGAGCGATCGGAAGGAAGGCGGCCTGCAGCCGCTCCAGCCGCCGGCGCGCGGGCACGGGCACCGCGCTCGGCGCGATCGGCGCGCGCTGCTGGATCTCGCGCCAGAAATGGCAGGCCGCGAAATGGCCGTCGCCGGTGCTCTCCAGCGGCGGCGCCTGCTGCGAGCACAGCGGCTGCGCGTGCGGGCAGCGCGTGTGGAAGTGGCAGCCCGAAGGCGGATTCAGCGGGCTGGGCACGTCGCCGCCCAGCACCATGCGATGCTGGCGCGCGGCCGGGTCGGGACGGGGAATGGCGGCCAGCAGCGCCTGCGTGTAGGGATGGCGCGGGTTGGCGAACAGCGCGTCCTTGCCGGCGGTCTCGACGATGCGCCCCAGGTACATCACTGCCACCCGCGTGGCGATGTGCTTCACCACCGCCAGGTCGTGCGCGATGAAGATGTAGGCGAGGCCGAAGCGCCGCTGCAGGTCCTGCAGCAGGTTCACCACCTGCGCCTGCACCGACACGTCCAGCGCCGACACCGCCTCGTCGCACACGATCAGGCGCGGCTCCACGGCCAGCGCGCGGGCGATGCCGATGCGCTGGCGCTGCCCGCCCGAGAACTCGTGCGGGTAGCGCATCGCATGTTCGGGCGCGAGGCCGACGATGTGCAGCAGCTCCGCCACCCGCTGCGCCTCGCGGCCCGCATGCAGGCCGTGCAGGCGCAGCGGTTCGGCCAGCGTCTGGCCCACCGTCATGCGCGGGTTGAGCGAGGAATACGGGTCCTGGAAGATGATCTGCATGGCGCGCCGGTGCGCGCGCAGCTGCGCGGTGTCCAGCGCGCCCAGGTCCCGGCCTTCGAACCGCACGCGGCCTCCCGTCGGCTCGATCAGCCGCAGCACCAGCCGGCCGAGCGTGGACTTGCCGCAGCCCGACTCGCCCACCACGCCGAGCGTCTCGCCGGCGGCGATCTGGAGGTCCACGCCGTCCACCGCGCGCACCAGGCCGCTGACGCGCCCGAACAGGCCGCGGCGCACCGGGAAGTGCTTGACCAGTCCCTCGACCTGCACCAGCGGCTCGCTCGCGTTCATGCCACCACCGCCT
The DNA here is from genome assembly GCA_022844525.1 of Ramlibacter sp. Classification (GTDB taxonomy): domain Bacteria; phylum Pseudomonadota; class Gammaproteobacteria; order Burkholderiales; family Burkholderiaceae_C; genus Ramlibacter. The sequence continues at coordinate 31,632 of JALHLO010000009.1, read as the reverse complement.
CGGGAGGATGCGGCACCAGCAGGTCGGGATCGAGCGGCGCGCGCCAGCAGGCCGACAGGTGCGCGGCACCCACTTCCGCCAGCGGCGGCACTTCGGCGCGGCATTGCGCGATCGCGAACGGGCAGCGATCGGCGAAATTGCAGCCCGTGGGGCGCCGCAGGGGACTGGGCACCTGGCCCTCGATGGAGGCGAGGCGTTCGCGCTGCACGTCCAGCCGCGGGATCGAGCCGAGCAGGCCCACGGTGTAGGGATGCTGCGGCTGCTCGAACAGCACGCGCGCCGGCGCGCGCTCGACGATGCGGCCCGAATACATGACCGCCACCTCGTCGGCCACTTCCGCGACGACGCCCAGGTCGTGCGTGATCAGGATGACGGCGGTGCCGGTTTCCTGCTGCAGCGTGCGCATCAGCTCCAGGATCTGCGCCTGGATGGTCACGTCCAGCGCGGTGGTCGGCTCGTCGGCGATCAGCAGGCGCGGCTGGCAGGCCAGCGCCATCGCGATCATGGCGCGCTGGCGCATGCCGCCCGACAGCTTGTGCGGGTGCTCGTGGAAGCGCTGCTCGGGGGCGGGAATGCGCACCTGCCGCAGCACCTCGATCGCGCGCTCCTGCGCCTGCGGGCGCGACAGCGGGCGGTGGCGCAGCAGGGCCTCCACGATCTGCTCGCCGATGGTGAAGGCGGGGTTCAGCGAGCTCATGGGCTCCTGGAAGATCATCGCCATGCCGTTGCCGCGCAGGTCCAGCAAGTCGCGCGTGGGCGCGCCCACCAGCTCACGGCCCTCGAAGCGGATCGAGCCGGCGGTGATGCGGCCCGGCGGGTCGGGCACCAGCTGCATGATCGACAGCGCGGTGACGCTCTTGCCGCAGCCCGACTCGCCGACGATGGCCAGCGTGCGGCCGGCATCGACCGAGAAGCTCACGCCATCGACCGCGGCGAAGGCGCCGTCGTCGGTGCTGAATTCCGTGCGCAGTCCGCGCACCTCCAGCACCGCCATCAGCCGGCGCCTCCGCGTTCGCGCTGGAAGGCGGCGATGCGCTCCTCGATCACGGCGCGGTCGGTGATGCCGGCGGGATCGTGCCGCCCGGCCAGGCAGGCCATGAAGGGCTGGTAGCGCTCCAGGCTCTTCGCGTACAGCCGCTGCAGCTCGCGCACGGGTTCCTCGTGGTCGTCCACGCGGATGTCGAGTTGCGGGTGGTCCTCGTCGGCGTGGATGCGCAGCGCGGCGGCCTGCTTGCCGCGCTTGTCGCCGCCGGCCGCCTCGCCGGCCGCCAGCGCCGCCAGCAGGCGTTCGGCGAGGCCCCGGCCCTGCGTCTCGCGGAAGGCCTGCGCGGTCGCCTCCACCACCTGCGCGCCGGCGAGCATGTTGCCCGCCACGCTGAAGTCCTCGCCGAGGTGCTGCCCGCACCAGTCCAGGCACGATGCACCGGTAAAGGCCGCGGGCCGCCCCTGCGCGGGCAGGACGTGCAGCTGGCGGTGCTCGCGGCCGGCATCGGCCTTCGTGAGCCGCGCGATCACTTCCTGGGGCGCGCAGCCCTCGGCCAGCAGTGCCATGCCGCGCGGGCCGTACAAGGGATTCAGCAGGGCCTGCGTCGCCAGCGCGCCGACGCCGCGCCGCGTGTGCACCGTCAGGGCGCCGACCGCGAAGAAGCGGCTGGCGATGGCCACGCCGAAGCGTCCCTTCCCGTCACGCGCGAGGATAGACCACGTCATCCACCAGCCTTTCGCGGGACCCGGCCCGCAACTGAACGCGATTCTGTACGCAAAAGGCGCGCCCGCCCAAGGGTGGGCGTCAATCTGCTGCAAGCCTGGCGCTAGGGAAAACCCTTCGAAGCGCGCTCAGCGCGGATACGGCCGGTGCAACTGGCAATCGGGATTCAGCCGCACGCCGAAGCCGGGCTGGTCCAGCACCGAGGCCTTCATGCGCCCGTTCACCGGTACCGGCTCGTCCAGCAACTGCGGATGGAACATGGGCACGATGCGGTCGGCTTGCGGCGCCATGTTCAGGAACTCCGCGAACGGGCTGTTGTGGCGCGTGATCACGAAGTGGTAGCTGTAGACCGAGGAGCCGTGCGGCACCACCAGCTTGCCGTGCGCGTCGGCCAGCGCCGAGATCTTCAGCAGCTCGGTGATGCCGCCGCACCAGCCGACGTCGGGCTGCAGGATGTCGCAGCACCCCATTTCCAGCAGCATGCGGAAGCCCCAGCGCGTGGCCTCGTGCTCGCCGGTGGTCACCAGCAGGCCGGGCGGCACCTTGCGGCGCAGCTCGGCGTAGCCCCAGTAGTCGTCGGGCGGCAGCGCCTCCTCGATCCACTTCAGGCCCGACTGCTCCCAGGCCCCGTGCGCCAGGCGCGTCGCGTACTCCACGTCCAGGCTCATCCAGCAGTCCAGCATCAGCCAGAAGTCGGGGCCGCAGCGCGCGCGCATGTCGGCCAGCTGCGCCAGGTTCTTCTTCAGGCCCTCCTCGCCTTCGGCCGGCCCGTGGTGCAGCGGCATCTTGCCGCCCAGGAAGCCCTGCTCCCTGGCGAAGTCCGGCCGCGCGGTGGTCATGTAGAACTGAAGTTCGTCCCGCACCGGCCCGCCCAGCAGCGCATGCACCGGTTCCTGCCGCACCACCCCCAGCAGGTCCCACAGCGCGAGGTCCACCCCGGAAATGGTGTTCAGCACGATCCCCTTGCGGCCGTAGAACAGGGTGGCGTTGAACATCTGGTCCCACATCTTCTCGATGTCGGTGACCTTCTGCCCTTCGAGGAAGCGCGCCAGGTGCTTCTCCACGATCCAGCAGCCCAGGTCGCCGCCGGTGGTGACGGCGAAGCCCACGCTGCCGTCGCTGGCCTCGATCTCCACCACCAGCGTGCCCAGCACGTTCAGGCCGAAGCTCTGGCGGCTCTGGCGGTACTGCGGGTATTTCGCCATCGGCGTGGCGATGTGGTCGTCGATCCAGTGGCCGGCGTCCTGGTCGTGGTAGTCGGCGCCGGCGCCGCGCAGGGTGAAGGCGCGCACGTGGCGGATGGTCGGCGTGTTCATGATCCGCGCGGTCCCGGGATGGTCATGGCGAGCAGGTGGAAGGACAGCGCCTTGCCGTGCATGTCGAGGTTGAGCGAATCGTTGACGCCGCCGTCCAGCACCTCGTCCAGCACGAAGTTCATGGCGCCCAGTTTCGGCAGCAGGTAGCGGCGCACGGCCGCCGGGTGCCGGTGCGCGAACCAGGCGGCGACGCGTTCCGGCGTGACCTGTTCGGCCAGCAGCGGGTAGTCCTGCGCGCGGTAGGCGATCAGGCTGATGTTGATGATGTTGCCCTTGTCGCCGGTGCGGGCGTGGGCCAGGTCGTAGAGGGCGATGTCGGCCATGCGTCGGTCCTCAGGCCAGTTGCCAGGTGGCGGGGACGAGCTCGCGCGGCACCAGGCAGGCGCGGCTGGACAGGCGCTGGCGTTTGGCGGTGCGCACGCCGCCGCCGCCCGCGGGCCCGCCGGTCCACAAGGCGGTGACTTCGCGCAGCAGGCGGTCGATGCGTTCCAGGTCCTCGTGCCGGCTCGCCACGCGCAGGCGCACGTCGGTCGCCTGTCCCTGCGGGTGGCGCGCGAGCAGCTCGCCGCCGTCGTCGGCGAAGATGCTGCTGACGCCGATCAGGTCGCAGCGCAGCGGCAGGTCCGCGCCCAGGCGCTTCTTAATCATGTCCATGGCCAGCCGCGCGCGCGCCTCGGCGTTCGGGCCGGCATAGGAGATCTCGGCTTCGCCCAGCCAGCCGCCGTCGAAGAAGGCGAGCATCTTGAGCGTGGGCGTGCGCGGATGCCCCTTCACGCCGGACAGGCGCACCCGGTCGGGCCCGACCTGTTCCACCGTCGCATCGGTGATGTCGGCCACCACGTCGGGCGTGATGTAGGCGGCCGGGTCGTGCACCTCGTACAGCAGCTGCTCCTTCACCGTGCGGCAGTCCACCAGCCCCCCGGTGCCGGCGGCCTTGGAGACGATGCAGCTGCCGTCCTCGGCGATCTCCGCGATCGGGAAGCCGATGTTTTCCATCCCCGGCACGTCCTTGCGGCCCGGGTCGGCGAAGTAGCCGCCGGTGACCTGGGCGCCGCATTCGAGCAGGTGGCCCGCCATGGTGCCGCCGGCCAGCCGGTCCCAGTCGGTGGCGCTCCAGCCGAAATGCGCGACCGCGGGGCCCAGCACCAACGAGGGATCGGCCACGCGGCCCGTCACCACCACCTGCGCGCCGGCGCGGATGGCGGCGGCGATCTCCAGCGCGCCCTGGTAGGCGTTGGCGCAGACGAAGCGCGCTTCGTCGAAGGCCGCACCCAGCTGCTGCCGCACGATCCCGCGCGCACCGACCCCCGTGAGGTCGTCGCCCTCCACCACGCCGATGCGCGGCGCCGGCAGGCCCAGCTCCGCGGCCAGGCGCCGGATCGCGTCGGCGGCACCGCGCGGATTGGCCGCGCCGAAATTGCCGACGATGGTGATGCCGTGGCGCAGGCAGTCCGCCAGGATGGGCCGCAGTTCCTGCTGCAGCAGCGGCTCGTAGCCCAGCGCGGGGTCTCGCCGCCGCGCGAGCTGCTGCAGCGCCAGCGTGCGTTCGGCGAGGTTCTCGAAGACCAGCGCCGCCGGGCCGCCGCGTTCGACCAGCGTGCGCACCACCGGGGGCGCGGCATCGGTGCGGTCGCCGGAGAAGCCGGCGCCGCAACCCACTGCGAGTGTTTCCATGCGGCGATTCTCGCTCGCGCCCGACCCCGGCGCGCCCTTACTCCGCCGTGATCTTGCGATCGCGCACGATCGCGCCCCACTTGGCCGACTCCTTGCGCATGAAGTCGGTCAGCTCGCTGCGCGAGGTCGGATGCGGCGTGAGGCCGAGCTTGCCGAGCGCCTCGCGCACCTCGCGGTCGTTGAGGACCTTCACGATCTCCTGGTTCCAGCGGTCCAGGATGGTCGTGGGCGTCTTCGCCGGTGCGACGAAGGCATACCAGTTCAGCGCCTCGAAGCCCGGGTAGCCGGATTCCGCGACCGTGGGGATGTTGGGCAGGTAGGCCGGCCGCGCGAGCCCGGTGGTGGCCAGCGGCGTGAGCTTGGCGCTCTCGATGTGCGGCAGCGCCGTCGGCGGCGCGGCGAAGTAGCCGGTGAAGCGGCCGGCCAGCAGGTCCTGCATGGCCGGCGCGCCGCCCTTGTAGGGCACGTGCAGCATCTCCGCCTTGATCGCCTGCGCGAACAGCTCGCCCGTCAGGTGCGAGGCCGAGCCCGAACCGGTGGAGGCGAAGCTCACGGCTTCGGCCTGCTTGCGCGCCGCCGCGACGAAGTCCGCCAGCGACTTGATGCCGGAGTTCGCGTTCACCACCAGCACGTTGGGGAAGTGCACGCCGCCGGAGACCGGCGCCAGGTCCTTGAACGGGTCGTAGGCCAGCTTCATCATGTGCGGCGCGATGGTCAGCGGGCCGATCGAGCCGAACAGCAGCAGCGAGCCGTCGGTGGGGCCGTTGGCCGTGAGCTGGTGCGCGATGTTGCCGCCGGCGCCGGCCTTGTTGTCCACCACGATGGTCTGGCCGACGTTCTCGCCGAGCTTCCTGGCGATCAGGCGGGCGGCCGCGTCGGCGGCACCGCCGGGGGCGAAGCCCACCATCATCGTGACCGCCTTCTTCGGCGGGAAGTCCTGGGCCTGGCCCGCGCCGGCGAGGGCCAGGGCGGACAGTCCCAGCAAGGCGGCGCGCAGCAGCTGGCGCTTGTTCATGCGAAGTCTCCTCTAAGGCTGGATGCGCGGATTGTGCGGCCTGCGCCAGCGGCTGGCGTCCGAGGGAACCCAGGGAGCGATGCCTTCCCAGGCGCGCGCCAGCGCCAGCACGCGCAGGTCGGCGCGCGCCGGCCCGGCCACCTGCATGCCCATGGGCAACCCGTCGTTGCCGAAGCCCACCGGCACGCTCGCCACCGGCAGCCCCGCCAGCGTGAACGGCGTGACGATCTCCATCCAGCGGTGGTAGGTGCCCATCGCCACCCCGGCCACCTCGCGCGGCCAGTGCAGTTCGGCGGGGAAGGGAAAGACCTGCGCGGTGGGAGCGACCACGTAGTCGTAGCGTTCGAACAGGCGGCGGAAAGCGTGATAGACGGCGGTGCGCTGCACGGTCGCCTGGTACAGGTGCGCCGCGGTGAGCTGGAAGCTCTGTTCCACCTCCCACTGCGCCTCCGGCTTCATCAGCGCGCGCAGGTGCGGCTGCGCGTACAGGGCCCCCAGCTTTCCGCCCACCAGCATCTGCCGCAGGCGCAGCCAGGCGCTCCAGTTCGCGTCGCGCGCCACGTCCAGCGTGCAAGGCTCGACCGCATAGCCCTCGCCTTCCAGCTTGCGCAGCGCCGCTTCGCACAGCTCGCGGATGCCGGGCTCCAGCGGCAGGTCGGGCCAGATGCTGCCCAGCCAGCCGATGCGCTTGCCCGGCTCGCAGGCGATCGGGTCCTCGCTTGCGGGATCGGGCAAGGGGTCCGCCAGCGACAGCGGCGCGCGCTCGTCCCAGCCGCCCATGGTGCACAGCAGCCGCGCCACGTCCTCGGTCGTGCGGCCCATCGGCCCTTCGGTGCCGAGCTGCTGGAAGAACGCGTCCTCCGCCGGCACCGCCGGCACCCGCCCGCGCGAGGGCCGGAATCCGAGCACGTTGTTGAAGGCGGCCGGGTTGCGCAGCGAGCCGCCCATGTCGCTGCCGTCCGCCACCGGCACCATGCCGAGCGCCAGCGCCACGGCCGCACCGCCGCTGCTGCCGCCGGCCGAGCGCGAGGGGTCCCAGGCATTGCGCGTGATGCCGAACACCTGGTTGAAGGTGTGCGAGCCCAGGCCGAACTCCGGCGTGTTGGTCTTGCCGATGACGATCGCGCCGGCCTTCTTCATGCGCTGCACGAACAGCGCGTCGCCGGTCGCCATCCGCCGGCCGATGGCCAGCGATCCCAGCGTGGTGGGCAGGCCGGCCGCGTCGCTCAGGTCCTTCACCGCCACCGGGAAGCCGTGCATCCAGCCGGTGATCTCGCCGCGCGCCAGCGTCGCGTCGCAGGCATCGGCTTCGGCCAGCAGTTCGTCGCCGTCACGCAGCGAGACGATCGCGTTGTGCACGGGGTTCAGGTCGGCGATGCGCGCCAGGCTGGCCTGCATCAGTTCGCGGCAGGACAGTTCGCGCGCCGCGATGCGCCGCGACAAGGTGCCGGCATCGAGCCGCAGCAGGTCGTGCGGGGCCGTCACGCGCCGGCCTTCGCAAAATGCGCCCGGTAACGCTGGCGCAGCTCCCGCTTGAGCAGCTTGCCGCTCGGGTTCTTGGGCAAGGCGTCGGCGAACACCACGGCCTTGGGCGCCTTGAAGCCGGCCAGGTGCTGCTGGCAGTGCGCCAGCACCTCCTGCTCGGCCAGCGCCTGGCCCGCCTTGGGCACGACCACCGCCACCACCGCCTCCACCCAGCGCGGATGCGGCACGCCGACCACCGCCACCTCGGACACCTGCGGCAGCCGGTAGATCATCTCCTCGACCTCGCGGCTGGCCACGTTCTCGCCGCCGGTCTTGATCATGTCCTTCTTGCGGTCGACGACGGTGATGTAGCCCTCCTCGTCGATCGTCGCCAGGTCGCCCGAGTGGAACCAGCCGCCCTCGAAGGCCGCGCGGGTGCGCTCGTCGTCGTGGAAGTAGCCGAGCATGAGGTGGGGCGAGCGGTGCACGATCTCGCCGACCTCGCCGGGCTGCACGTCGCGCATCGCGTCGTCCACCACGCGCGTCTCCACGTTCAGTACCGCGCGGCCGCAGGAGCCCGGCTTGCGCAACTGGTCTTCCGGGCCGAGCATGGTGGCCAGCGGCGCGATCTCGGTCTGGCCATAGAGGTTCCAGAAGCCGACGTCGGGCAGCCGCCGCGCGAGTTCGCGCAGCACCTCCACCGGCATGATCGAGGCGCCGTAGTAGCCCTTGCGCAGGGACGACAGGTCGACCTGGTCGAACAGCGGCGAGCGCAGCAGCGCGATCCACACCGTCGGCGGCGCGAAGAAGGAGGTGATGCGGTGCCTGGCGATCAGCGGCAGCAGGTTGTCCGGCGTGGGCTTGGCCGTGACGATGCTGCTGCCGCCGACGTACAGCATCGGGCCGAGGAACACGTCGAGCTGCGCGCAGTGGTACAGCGGCAGCGCGTGCAGCATGACGTCGCCGGAAGCGATGCTGGCGTCCACCGCGCAGCTGGCGTACTGCCAGATCACCGCATCGTGCGTGAGCATCGCTCCCTTGGGCATGGACTCCGTGCCGCTGGTGTAGACGATCTGCGCGAGTTCCCCGCCCTGGAGGTCCACCGGCGGCGGCGCTTCGTCGCGCGCCACCAGTTCGTCGAAAGGGATCATGCCCGTCACCGGCTGGGTGGGCTCTTCCGAAGGCAGCCACACGAACTGCCGCACCTGCGTGTCCAGCGCCGCGGCGCTGCGCGCGAGCTCCGCCAGGCCGGAATCGGTGGCCAGCATGCCGGCACCGGCGTGCCGCAGGATGTAGGCGACCTCTTCGGCCTTGAGCATGAAGTTGATCGGCACCAGCACGGCGCCCAGCCGCGCGAGGGCGAAGCGCAGCGCGGCGAAGCCGTGCGAGTTGCGCGCCAGCACCGCCACGCGCGCGCCCTTGCCGACGCCTTGCCGCGCGAGGCCCGCGGCCAGCCGGTCGGTGACCGCGTCGAACTCGGCGAAAGTCCAGCGCGTCGCGCCGCACTCGATGGCGGTCTTGCGGGGAAAGCGCTTGGCGCTGCGGCGCAGCAGGTCCGCCAGCGTCTGGCGGCGGATGGCAGTGTCCACGGGATCTCCTCGTTGGGGCTGCCGTATGGTGCCCCAGGCGCGCGCGCGCCGGCGACCGGGCTTCCCCCATGGCGGCGGCGCGTCCAGAAGAAAAGCGGCCCGCGGGCCGCCCTGGTCGCTACCGGCGCGGTCCGCTCAGGAACCGATCACCTGGTAGGCGTTGCCCGGGCCGAGCAGGTGGCGCACCTGCTCGGCCAGCGAGCCGAACATCCGGCCGGCGAGGCTGGGACCTTCCTCGCCGAACAGGATGCGGTCGCAGCCGAACTCGCGCGCGGCCTGGGCGATGGTTTCGGCGCTGCGGCCGATCAGCACCGTGCTCGTGTAGGGCACGCCGGCGGCATCGAGCAGCCCCTGGGCGAACTTCAGTTCCTCGGTGCCTTCCTCCAGCTGCATCTTCTGCAGCTCGCGGGTGCCGAAGAACATCGCCACGTGGCCGGACAGCCTGGGCTGCACGCGCACCAGGCGGATGCCCACGAACTCGTCGCGCCAGATGCGCACCGCCTGCTCCACCGCCGAACGCGTGCGCGCCGGGCTGTGGGCATCGACAGCAATCAGGACCTGCCTCATGGCGGACTCACGCGGCCTGGTCGACACGGGTGCCCCCGTCGGCAGGTGCGCGGCCACGGCTGCCCAGGAACTTGCCCACGCCCACCACCAGCACGGCACCGAGCGCCGGCATGATGTTGTGCAGGTAGTGGTGCTTCTCGACCCAGTCGTGGATCGCCGGGTCGGTCAGGAACATCTCGCCCGCGACCCAGCCCAGGAGGCCGGCGCCCAGCGTGATGATGATCGGGAAGCGGTTCATCAGGCCCAGGATCAGCTTGCTGCCGAAGATGATCAGCGGGATGCTGATCACGAGGCCGAACACCAGCAGCGGCACGTTGCCCTTGGCGGCGGCCGCCACGCCGATCACGTTGTCCAGGCTCATCACCAGGTCCGCGATGATGATCGTCTTGATCGCCGCGGCGAGGTTGGAGTTGTCGTCCATGTGCTCTTCCTCGTCCTCGCCCTTGAGCAGGCCGACGCCGATCCACAGCAGCAGGGCCGCGCCGATCAGCTTCAGGTAGGGCAGCGTGAGCAGGTAGACGGCGAAGAAGGTCAGGATCACGCGCAGCACGATCGCGCCGACGCTGCCGAAGATGATCGCGTTCTTCTGCTGCTTGGGCGGCAGCGAGCGGCAGGCCAGCGCGATCACCACCGCGTTGTCGCCGGACAGGACGATGTTGATCAGGATGATCTGCGAAAGGGCAACCCAGAACTCCGGGCTGGACAGGAAGGCCATGGTGTCTCCTCGAATGGTGCGAAAACCGGGCTCCGATTTCGTCACCTGCGAGCTTAGGGACGCGCGCTGACGCCCTCATGGACGCCAGCTGTCAGCCAGCTGAACGCCGGATGACGGCGCCGTCAGGTGCGGCGCAGCCGGAACAGCACGCTGAAGGTGTTGCCCACCCCGTCCACGTCCTCTTCCAGCTCGATGCGCGCGCTGTGCAGGGTGGCGATCTCGCTGACGATGGCCAGGCCCAGGCCGCTGCCGTCCTCCTGCGTGCCCAGCAGACGGTGGAAGCGCTCGAAGATGCGCTGGCGCTCGGCCACCGGGATGCTGGGGCCGTCGTCGCTGATGGCCAGCCGCGCGTGGCCGTCGCCGGTGGCCGCGACGCGCACCGTCACCCGCCCGCCCGGGGGGCTGTAGCGGATCGCGTTGTCGATGAGGTTGTTGATCAACTCGCGCAGCCGGTCGCCGTCGGCGTCGATCATCAGCGGGTGCTCCACGCCCTCGAAGCCCAGGTCGATGCTGCGCTTGATCGCGTGCGGCACCCAGTCCATGCCGACCTCCAGCGCGAAGGCGTTCAGGTCCAGCGGCTGCAGCTGCACGGTGTCGAGCGCGCCGGGCTCGTTGCGCGCCAGCGAGAGCAGCTGGCGCACCAGGCGCGACAGGCGATCGGCGCTGATGTAAAGCTGCGCCAGCGAGTGGCGCACGCGCTCCGGGTCGCTCTCGCGCAGCGCCAGCTCGATCTGCGCCTTCAGGCCGCTCACCGGCGTCTTCAGCTGGTGCGCGGCGTCGGCCACGAAGCGGTTCTGGAAATCGAAGGTCTTGCCCAGGCGGGCCATCAGCTCGTTGACCTCGTCCACCAGCGGCCGCACCTCGCCGGGCACGTCGTGCGTGTCGATCGGGCTCAGGTCCAGGTGCGAGCGGTCGGACACCGCGTGGCGCAGGCGCTGCAGCGGCTGCAGGCCGCGCGAGACGCCGATCCAGACCACGGCGGTGGCCAGCAGGATCAGCAGCAGCTGCGGGACCACCACGCTGGCGAGCATCTCGAAGGCCAGGCGCTTGCGCTTGTTCAGCGTCTCGGCCACCTGCACCCGCACCATCGGCGCGCCGGCGGTCTCGTTGATCGGCATCCAGGCGGCCACCATGCGCACCCGCTCGCCGTGCACCTGGTCCTCGTAGAAGCGGGCGTCGGCGCCGCGCCCGGGCGCCAGGCGCGCGGGCGGCAGCGACGCATCGCCCCCGAGCAGGGCGCCGTCCAGCGCGTCGAGGCGGAAGAACAGGCGGTCCTGGGCATCGGTCAGCAGCACGCTGGCCGCCGCCTCCGACATCTCCAGCCGCGGCTTGCCGCGTTCGCCCGGCCGCGCGTGCAGCACGATCTCGCGCGCGATCTCGTGCAGCGCCCGGTCGTAGGCGAGGTTGGCGAAGCGCAGCGACACCCAGTAGGCCGCCACGGTGTCCAGCACCAGCAGCAGCAGCAGGGGGCCCAGGAGCCAGGCGAGCAGCTTGCGCTGCAGGCGCGGCTCAGCCTTGCGCATCGCCGCGTTCCATCAGGTAGCCCATGCCGCGCACGGTGCGGATCTCGATGCCGAGCGGCTCGAACTTCTTGCGCAGGCGGTAGACGTAGACCTCGATGGCGTTGTCGCCCACCTCGTCGCCCCAGCCATAGAGGTGGTTGACCATCTGCTCCTTGCTGACCACGCGGCCTTCGCGCATCAGCAGCAGTTCCAGCACGGCCAGCTCGCGCGGCGACAGCTCCAGCGGCTTCTTGTCGTAGAAGACGCGGCGCCCCACCGTGTCGAAGCGCAGCAGCCCGTGCTCGAGGTAAGGCGTGGAGTTGGTGCCCCGCCGCAGCAGGGCGCGCACGCGCGCTTCCAGCTCCGGCAGGTCGAAGGGCTTGGCCAGGTAGTCGTCGGCGCCGAGGTCCAGCCCGCGCACTCGGTCTTCCAGCGTGTCGAAGGCGGTGAGCATCAGCACCGGCATGGTGGACTTGCGCCCGCGCAGGCGCTTGAGCACGTCCAGGCCGCTGAGGCCCGGCAGGCCGATGTCCAGGATGCACAGGTCGTAGATGGCGAGCGCCAGCGCGCGGTCGGCCTCCTCCCCCGTGGACACGATGTCCACCGCGTGGGCCGACTGCACCAGCGCGCGCGAAAGCGCGTCGGCCAGGACCTTGTCGTCTTCCACCAGCAGGATGCGCATGGGAGGGGATGCTAACGCGTCCCCCGCCCGCCCCCGCTTCAGCCCTGCTGGTAGCGGCCCTTGCGGTGGTTGAAGACCAGCACCAGGTTCAGCGCCACCACCGCCAGCACCGACAGGCCCAGGCGGCGCGGGTCGGCCGTGACGGCGGCGCCCGCCAGCACGATCAGCGCGTCGATGGCCATCTGCACCTTGCCGGTCGACCAGCCGAAGCGGTCGTGCAGGCGCAGCACGAGCACGTTCAGCCCACCGAGGCTGGCGCCATGCCGGAACAGGAACAGCATGCCGGCGCCGCACAGGAGGCCGCCCAGCACCGCCGCCAGGGCGCCGTCCACGTGCTGCAGCGTGATCGCGCGCGGCAGCCACCAGGACAGCAGCGACAGCAGGCTCACGGCCAGCGCGGTGCGCACGGTGAAGGCGCGCCCCAGGCGCATCCACGCGAGCGCGTAGAAGGGGATGTTGATGGCGAACAGCGCGAGCCCGAGCTCCACCCTGGTGGCGTAGTGCAGCAGCAGCGCGATGCCCACGGTGCCGCCCGGGACCAGGCCGGCGTGCTGCATCAGGAGCACGCCGAGGGCGGCGAACAGGGTGCCGGTCAGCAGCCCCTGCGCGTCGTCGTGCAGCTGGCTGCGCGGCTGCGGGAGGGAGGCAGCTGCCATGGCGGCGACGATAGCGCCGCGCGGCCGGCGCAATGTTGACCCAGGTCAGGGACGCTTGCCGCGAAAGGCGGCAGCACCGACAATGGGCCTTCCATGTGCTTTGCCATCTTCATCGGCGACCACCTCGCGCGCAGCGTGCGGGGCATCCCCGGCGCGCCTCCTGCCTGACGACACCGCGCCCCCGTGCGCGCCGCTTCGTCCCTTTCCCTTTCTCACGCAGGAGCAATTGCATGGCTGATCTGTTCGACAACCCCATGGGCCTCATGGGGTTCGAGTTCGTCGAGTTCGCTTCCCCCGTCCCCGGCCAGCTCGAATCGCTGTTCCCGAAGATGGGTTTCTCGCTGGTGGCGCGCCACCGTTCCAAGGACGTCCTGCTGTACCGGCAGGGCGACATCAACTTCATCGTCAACCGCGAACCGAAGAGCCTGGCGGCCTACTTCGCGGCGGAGCATGGCCCTTCCGCCTGCGGCCTCGCCTTCCGCGTGCGCGACGCGCACAAGGCCTATTTCCGCGCCCTGGAACTGGGCGCGCAGCCGATCGACATTCCCACCGGGCCGATGGAACTGCGCCTGCCCGCGATCAAGGGCATCGGCGGCGCGCCGCTGTACCTGATCGACCGCTACGAGGACGGCCGGTCGATCTACGACATCGACTTCGAATTCCTGGAAGGCGTCCAGCGGCACCCGCGCGGCGTGGGCCTGCGCGAGGTGGACCACCTCACGCACAACGTGTACCGCGGCCGCATGGGCTTCTGGGCCGGCTTCTACGAGCGCCTGTTCGACTTCCGCGAGATCCGCTACTTCGACATCCAGGGCGAGTACACCGGCCTCACGTCCAAGGCGATGACGGCACCGGACGGGAAGATCCGCATCCCGCTGAACGAGGAAGCCAAGCAGGGCGCCGGCCAGATCGAGGAGTTCCTGATGAAGTTCAACGGCGAGGGCATCCAGCACGTGGCGCTGCTCACCGACGACCTGCGCAGGACGGTGGACGAACTGCAGATGAACGGCATCCCGCTGATGACGGCACCCAACGAGGTCTATTACGAGATGCTGCAGGAGCGCCTGCCGGGCCACGGCCAGAACGTGGCTGAACTGCAGGCGCGCGGCATCCTGCTCGATGGCAGCACCGAAGGCGGGAAGAAGCGCCTGCTGCTGCAGATCTTCTCGCAGGCGCTGCTGGGGCCGGTGTTCTTCGAGTTCATCCAGCGCGAGGGCGACGACGGCTTCGGCGAGGGCAACTTCAAGGCCCTGTTCGAATCGCTGGAACGCGACCAGATCCGCCGCGGCGCACTGGCGGTGGCGCAGCCGTAAGCGGGGGGCGCGGCCCCGCCTTCCGTCCTGACTAGGCAGTCAAACGGACTTGGCGGACGGGCCACGCGCCGCCGGTCCTACAGGTGCGCTGGCGCACGGGCCCCACCATGGGGCCCAGCAGCGCAGAACTTCAGACCTCATCCCGAGCTGCAGTGCGCTCAATCTTTCTGGAGATCGTGATGAAAGCCGTCGTGTTCTGTGCCGCCCTCGCGTCCTTCGCGATGGCGCCCGCCTTCGCCCAGGATCTGATCGCCCGCCAGGGGGACGATTCCGTGCGCCTGTCCGACGATAACTGCAAGAGTGAACTCGTGCTGAGCCGCCTGGAGCCGGCCGTCGCCAAGGAATTCCGCGCCGCCTCCGCCGTGTTCCAGGGGCAGCGCTTCCAGGCCTGCTGGCGCATGATGGGCAACGCCGCCTACCTGGTGTACGAGGACGGCGACCAGGGCGTGATCCCCGCCAACGAGCTCAAGCCCGAACTCTCCGCCTGAGCCAGGGCTCACCCGGCGGGGCCGCCGATCGGCCCCGCGCCGCGGCGGTGGCGTCGCGTCATGCACAATCCCGCGGGCAGCAACCCACGGATGACATGACCAGCGTTCTGATCGTCGAGGATGACCCCACCACTTCCGCCGCCCTGGCGGGCCTGGTGCGCAAGCAGAACTGGGAGGCGCAGGTCCGCGCCGACCTCGCTTCCGCCTGGACCTCCTTGCGCGAGCACCCCCATGACCTGGTGCTGCTCGACCTGAGCCTGCCCGACGGCGAAGGCACCGACCTGCTGCAGAAGGTGCGCCGCACGCCCACGGGCGAACTGCCCGATCCCAAGACCCCCGTGCTGGTGATCTCCGCCCGCTCGCAATTGCGCTCGCGCCTGAGCGCGCTCGACCTCGGTGCCGACGGCTACGTGATCAAGCCGGTGCACCTGGAGGAAGTGGGCGCGGTGATGCGCGCCTTCCTGCGGCGGCGCACCACGCTGTCGGCCGGGCAGATCACCTACCGCGATCTCGTGCTCGATCCGAACAGCCGCTTCGTGCAGCGCGGCGGCGCGCCGGTGGAACTGACCGAGCAGGAGTTCGGCGTGCTGCTGGCGCTGCTGGAAGACCGGCCGCGCGCCCTGAGCCGCGCCGACATCCAGGCCCGCACCGGCAACCGGGTCGGCGACGGCGGCGCCGTGGAAGTGCACGTGCACCACCTGCGCAGGAAGCTGGGCGACAACATCATCCAGACCGTGCGCGGCGTCGGCTACCGCATCCCCGAGGACGGCGCCGCTTGAACGGCGCGGGCGTGCTGCTGTCGGTGGCGGCGATCAGCACCGGCGCATCGCTGGGCGCCCTGCTGCGCTGGCTGCTGGCGCTGCGCCTCAATCCGCTGCTGCCCGCCCTGCCGCTCGGCACCCTCGCGGCCAACCTGGTGGGCGGCTATGCGATCGGCGTGGTGATCGGCTGGCTCGCGCAGCATCCCGAACTGCCGCCCCAGGTGCGCCTGTTCCTGGTGACCGGGCTGCTGGGGGGCCTGACGACCTTCTCCACCTTCTCGGCCGAAGTCGTCGCCCACCTGGAAGGCGGACGCATCGCCTGGGCCCTGCTGGTGGCGGGCGCTCACTTGTTCGGCTCCGTACTGGCCACCGCATTGGGGCTTGCCACCGTCCGCGCGTTGTCGTAGGACGTTTAGGCAAACGCTCTAAGGTTGAGCAGCCCTTTCCCTTAGCGCGCCCGCCCGGCAGCGGCAGACACTGTATGCATGCTTACATTGACGCTTCGCATGCTGTTGGGAGGCAAGCGCAGACAAGCTCGGAGGCCTGCCCTGCAAGGCACGCGCTCCGCTCCCGGTGAACCGCGCCTGCGCGGTGACGACCTCATCTTCCGCCTGAAGGCCTGGCCTCAGCTGCCCGAGTCCGGCCGCACCGCGGAGATCTACCGCATGCTGTCCGTCATGAGCAGCCAGCCGGTGAACCGCAAGTGGCTGGTGGAACGCTGCGACATGGCGCCCCAGCAGCTGGACAAGCTGCTCGCGCGGCTGGTGCGCGAAGGCGCGCTGGAAGTGATCGACCCGACGCGGTTCGCGGGACGCGAACCGGCGCGCGCGTAGCAGCGGCTAGGCGGGCGGCTGCGGGGCTGGCGTGAGCGGGCTCTTTCGCTCGGCGAGGCGATCGACCAGCCGCTGCATGTTCGACAGCGAGGCCAGGTGCATGGACACCAGGTGCAGCTCGCCGGCGCGGAACATGGCCAGCGCGGCCGCATCGGGCAGCGCCATCAGCTTCTTCTCGTCCACCACCAGCAGGCCGTTGACGGTGAAGCTGCGCCCGTCCGCGAGGTCCGCGCGCGCGTCCATCTCCCGCAGCAGCCCCGCCTGGTCCAGGCGCCGGCAGAACGCCTCGGTGCGCAGGTACTCGCGCTGGTACTGCGCCAGGAAGTCCAGCGCGTTGCGCAGGAAGGCCGTCTCCTTGCCGCCGGCCTCGAACAGCGGCTCGCCCTCGCTGTCGTTCAGCCCCGCGTACGCCTCGTCGATGCAGACGGCGAGCGCCTGGCCCGGCAGCTCCGCCAGCACGAAGGGATAGCGGCGCACGAAGGCCGGGATGTAGCGCGCGTCCCAGCGTTCCTGGGCGTCGACGAACAGGTTCTCGCGGCTGCGCAGGCCCAGCATCACCACCGGCACCACCTTGCCGCCGGCGCGGGTGAACACCACCGCGTATTCCTTGCACGCCTCGTTGAACTCCACGCCGGCCAGGTACAGCGAGTTGGCCTTGCGGGCGAAGGCGAAGCTCTGCCCCGCGCGCACGCGCCGGCCGCGGTGCTTGTCGCGATCGAGCAGCACCGGCTTTTCGTAGTAGACCAGGTCGGACATGGCTTTGCGCTCCTTCGCGCGTTCAGTCGCCGGCGGCCGCGTCGGCCGGCTCCGGCACGGTCTGCGCCAGCACCTTGTCGATGCGCCGGCCGTCGAGGTCCACCACCTCGAACACCCATTCGCCGCAGTCGATGCGCTCGCCCGGGCCGGGCAGGTGCCCCGACACGGCCATCAGCAGGCCCGCCAGCGTGTTGTAGCGGCCCTTGTCCTCCTCGGGCAGCTCGCGGATGTCCAGCCGCGCCTTGAGCTCCGAGACCGGCATCAGGCCGTCGAGCAGCCAGGAGCCGTCTTCGCGCTGCGTGGCCCAGGCCTCGGCCTTCTCCGCGGGCTGCAGTTCGCCGGTGATCGCCTCGAGCAGGTCGTGCGGCGTGATCAGGCCCTGCACCACGCCGTACTCGTCGACCACGAACACCAGGCGGGCCGAGCGGATGCGGAACTGCTCCAGCAGCTCCATGCCGCTGAGCGTCTCCGGCACGAAGGGCGCCGGCACCGCGTGCGGCTCCAGCACGCCTTCGTGGTCCGGCCCCAGCGAGATCAGCTTGGCGACGCTGACGATGCCGACCACGTCGTCCAGCGAGCCGCGGCACACCGGGTACCAGGAATGGACCTCGCCCTCGCCGGCGCGCCGCAGCGCCTCGCGCACGGTGGTGCCCGCGTCGAGCCATTGCACGTCCGAGCGCGGCACCATCATGGAGGTCAGCGGCCGGTCGTCCAGGTGGAACACGTTGCGCACCATCTGGTGCTCGTGCTGCTCGATCACGCCCGCCTCCACGCCCTCTTCCAGGCTGTGCTGGATCTCCTCCTCGGTCATCAGGCGGGCGGTGGTGTCGATCGCCAGCAGCTTCAGGATGCCCTGGGTGGACGCGGACAGCAGCTTGACGAAGGGTCCGGCCGCCCTGGACAGCCAGCGCATCGGGCGCGACGACCAGCGCGCGATCTGCTCCGGGTAGATCTGGCCGATGCGCTTGGGCACCAGCTCGCCGAAGATGATGGTGATGTAGGTGATCACGGCCACCACGATGGCGGTGGCCGTCACGGCGGAAAAGCGCGGCGGCACGCCGGTGTCGCGCAGCCACTGCGCCAGGTCCGCGCTGAAGGCGGCCTCGCCGATGATGCCGTTGATGACGCCGATGGAGGTGATGCCCACCTGCACGGTGGACAGGAACTGCGTGGGCTGCTCCAGCAGCTTCAGCGCCGCCTGCGCGCCGCCGTCGCCCGCTTCCGCCATGGCCGCCAGGCGCGCCTTCCGGGTGGAGGCCAGCGCCATTTCGGACATGGCGAACAGGCCGTTGAGCAGCGTCAGGAACGCGATCAGCAGGAAATCCATGAAACAGGACAGAATCGCAGGGACTGCACTTTACTGCAACGCCCACCGTGCCTGAAGAAACACTCGAACGCGTGCTCTGGTCCGACATGCAGCGCGAGCCGGCCCCCGGCGAGCTGCCCCTGCTGGCGCACTACACCTCCATCGGGACCCTGGAGCGCATCGCGCAGACCGGCGAGATCTGGTTTTCCAATCCGCTGTACATGAACGACGTCGACGAACTGCGCTACGGCATGAACCTGGGCCTGCACGCCGTGCGCAGCCACGCCGGCCTGCGCGAGGCCTGCCCGCCCGCGCACTACAACGCGCTGCTGGACGCCTTCGACGAGCTGTACACGGCCTTCGACGGCGAGTCCGCCTTCGACGTCTACGTGTTCAGCTGCGCCGAGCACGACGAGGAGATCGGCGACGACGGACTGCTGTCCATGTGGCGCGGCTACGGCGGCGACGGCAATGGCGTGGCGATCGTGTTCGACATGGGGCCCCTGCTGGCCGCGCGCTCGCCGATGCTGGTGCGGCAGGTGCAGTACCTCTCCTACGAGGCGAGCGAAGCCTGGATGGACCACAAGCTGCTGCACTTCGCCGACGCCCTGCGCCGCATCGGCGGCCCGGTGTCCGACATGAAGCAGGCCGCCGCGGTTCTGTTCGAGCGCATCAAGCTGTTCGCCCTGTTCACCAAGCACCGCGGCTTCCACGAGGAACGCGAGTGGCGCATCGTCTACCTGCGCGAGCAGGACCACGAAGGCCTGTTCAAGCAGCAGCTGCACTACGCGATCGGCCCGCGCGGCATCGAGCCGCGGCTGCGCTTCATCACCGGCGCGCTGGGCACGGCGGAGACGCGGCCCAGCCTGGAGCAGATGGTGCAGCGGATCATCCTGGGCCCGGTGCTGGCGACGCCGCTGGCCCTGCGCTCGGTGGTGCGCATGCTGGAGCTGTACCAGCCGGCGTGGAAGGACCGCGTCGCGCGCTCCAGCACGCCTTACCGCGCGCAGCGCTGATGGCGCACTATCTGATCGGCGACGTCCAGGGCTGCGACGCCCCGCTCGCGCGGCTGCTGGCGAAGATCGGCTTCTCGCCGAGCCGCGACACGCTCTACCTGCTGGGCGACCTGGTGAACCGCGGGCCGGCGTCGGCGGCGGTGCTGCGCCGGCTGATGGCCCACGGCGACGCCGCGCGCTGCCTCCTGGGCAACCACGACCTGAGCCTGCTGGCCGTGGCGCACGGCTATCGCGCGCCGCACCGCAACGACACGATGGACGACATCCTGGGCGCGCCCGACCGCGACGCGATGCTGGACTGGCTGCGGCACCGCCCGATGGCGCTGCACGCGCGCGGCATCCTGATGGTGCACGGCGGCGTGCTGCCGCAGTGGGACCTGGCGCAGGTGCTCGCGCTCGCCGCGGAAGTGGAGGCGGTGCTGCGCGGCCCCGACCTGACGGGTTTCCTCGCGCACATGTGGGGCAACCAGCCGGACCGGTGGGACGATGGCCTCGCCGGCGCCGACCGCCTGCGCGTGGTGGTGAACGCGCTCACCCGGCTGCGCTTCTGCACGCCGGAAGGCGCGATGGACCTGAAAGCCTCGGGCACGCCGGACCAGGCGCCGCCGGGAATGCTGCCCTGGTTCGACGTGCCGGGGCGCCGGAGCGCGAACGTGACCATCGCCTTCGGCCACTGGTCGACGCTGGGCTACCTGCGCCGGCCGGACCTGGTGTCGCTGGACACGGGCTGCGTGTGGGGCGGATGCCTGAGCGCGCTGCGGCTGGCCGACGACGGCGCGCACGAGCTCATCCAGGAGCAGTGCGAGCAGGCGCAGCGGCCGGGGGAATGACGGTCTACTGTTCCGCCTTGAACAGCGCCGCGACCTTGCGCTTGGGCTTGATGTTCGCGGAGATGCTGCGCGTGGCCGGCTTGGCGTTGGCTTCCCACGCGGGGGCCTCTTCCCGCGGCGGCGGCTCGTAGGGCTGGTCGAAGAAGGGGTCCTTGGGCGCGGAGGCGCTGCGGCCGTCGCGGCGCCGCTCCTCGGTGCGCACCGGGGCGGCACGGTCGTCGTCCTCGCCGCGCTCGCGCCAGGTGCGGCGGCCGTCGTTGATGCGGCCGCGCGGGCGCTCGTCGTCGAACTCCAGCGGCTCGATCTCGATCTTGCGTTTCAGCAGCTTTTCCAGGTCCGCCATCAGCCGGGTGTCGCTGGGCGACACCAGCGTGACCGCCAGGCCGGAGGCGCCGGCGCGGCCGGTGCGGCCGATGCGGTGGATGTAGTCCTCGGCGTTGAAGGGCACGTCGAAGTTGAACACCGCCGGCACGTCCTTGATGTCCAGGCCGCGCGCCGCGACGTCGGTGGCCACCAGCAGGTCGACTTCGCCCTTCTTGAAGGCATCGAGCGCCTTCAGGCGTTCGTCCTGGCTCTTGTCGCCGTGCAGGGCGGTGGTGTTCATTCCCTCGCGCTCCAGCGAACGCGCCAGCCGCGCGCAACCGAGCTTGCTGTTGACGAACACGAAGGCCTGCGTGATCCCGCGCTGGCGCACGATCTGCCTGACCGCGCGCCGCTTGTCGTCGTCCACCACGCTGTAGAAATGCTGTTCCACCGTGGAGGCGGTGGTGTTGGGCCGCGACACCTCGATGGTCACCGGGTCCTGCAGGTAGCTGGAGGCCAGGCGCTTGATCTCGGGCGAGAAGGTCGCGGAGAACAGCAGCGTGGTGCGCTGCTTGGGCAGGTAGGACAGGATGCGCTGCAGGTCCGGCAGGAAGCCGATGTCCAGCATGCGGTCGGCCTCGTCCAGCACCACGTATTCGACCTGGTTCAGCACCGCGTTCTTCGCCTCGATGTGATCGAGCAGGCGGCCCGGGGTGGCGACCAGCACTTCCACGCCGCGCTTGAGTTCGGCGGTCTGCGGCTTCATGTCCATGCCGCCGAACACCACGGCGCTGCGCAGGTTGGTGTACTTGGCATACAGCTTGATCTGCTGGGCCACCTGGTCCGCCAGTTCGCGCGTGGGCAGCAGCACCAGCGCGCGCACCGGGTGCCGGGCGGGCGAGGTCGACGCGTTCTCGTGCTTGAGCATGCGCTGCAGCAGCGGCAGCGAGAAGGCCGCCGTCTTGCCGGTGCCGGTCTGCGCGGCGCCCATGACGTCGCGCCCGGTCAGGACCACGGGAATGGCCTGCGCCTGGATGGGCGTCATGGACTCGTAGCCCATTTCGGCCACGGCCCGGGAAAGCGGCTCGGCCAGCGAAAGGTGGGAAAAGGCGGATTCGGACATCAACCGGGTATTGTCGCATTCCCGGCGCCAGGTCCTGGAACCGGGGGGTTTAGGGGAACGGCTGAGCCGCCGGAGCCGCCCCCGCCGCTTACAGGGTCCGCGCGCTGAAGGTGTCGCAGGCCTTCACGCTGCCGGTCTTCAGGCCGGTCGAGAACCAGCGCTGGCGCTGCTCGCTGGTGCCGTGGGTGAAGCTCTCCGGCACCACCGCCCGGCCCGCGCTGGCCTGCAGGGCGTCGTCGCCGATCCTGGCGGCGGCGTTCATCGCCTCTTCCACGTCGCCCTGCTCCAGGATCTGGCGCTGGTTCTGCGCGTGGTGGCCCCAGACCCCGGCGAAGCAGTCGGCCTGCAGTTCCAGGCGCACGCTCATGGCGTTGGCCTCGGCCCGGCCGCCGCTCGCCTGGGCCCGCTGCACCCGCTCGCTGATCCCCAGCACGTTCTGCACGTGGTGGCCCACCTCGTGGGCGATCACGTAGGCCTGGGCGAAGTCGCCGGGCGCGCCCAGGCGGTTCTTCATGGTTTCGTAGAAGCTCAGGTCGATGTAGACCTTCTGGTCGGCCGGGCAGTAGAACGGGCCCATGGCCGCCTGGCCGGCGCCGCAGGCCGTACGCACCGCCCCGCGGAACAGCACCAGCTTCGGCTCCACGTAGGTCGCGCCGCCCTGCTGGAACTGCTGCTTCCACACGTCCTCGGTGTCGGCCAGCACGGTGGAGACGAACTGCGCCATCCGGTCGTTCGCGGGCGGGGCCGGGGCCGGCGCCTGCTGCTGCACCTGCGGCGTGCCGCCGCCGGTCATGATGCCCAGGAGCGTCAGCGGGTTGATCCCGAGCACCGCCCCGCCGATCAGGGCGATGACGATCGTGCCGATGCCGATCGCCCCGCCGCCGATGCCGAAGCCGCCACCGCCGCCCGCGCGCGCGTCCTCGACGTTCGAGGACTGCCGGTTACCTTCCCAACGCATGGTCGTTCTCCTGCTGTAGAGTGACCCGATGCTAACCAGCCCCAGCACGAGCGCGCGTAAGCCGCCGACGGTTTTGGTCACCGGTTTCGATCCCTTCGGGGGCAGCCCGGTCAACCCCAGCTGGGATGCCGTGCACGCGCTGCACGGCCGGGTGATTTCCGGACACACGGTCATCGGCGGCGAGATCCCGACCATCTTCGGCACCTCGCTGCGCCGGCTGGAGGCGCTCATGGAAGAGTTCCAGCCCCGGCTGGTGATCTGCACCGGCCAGGCGGGGGGCCGGGGCGCGATTTCGCTCGAGCGGGTGGCGATCAACGTGAACGATGCCCGCATCCCCGACAACGTGGGCGCCAAGCCCATCGACGTGCCGATCGTGCCGGGCGGCCCGGCCGCCTACTTCACCGGCCTGCCGATCAAGGCGATGCTGCAGAGCCTGGTGGACCACGGGGTGCGCGCGGAGGTTTCGCAGACCGCCGGCACCTTCGTCTGCAACCAGACCTTTTACGGTTTGATGCACCTGCTGGCCCAGCCGAGATGGCAGGGCGTGCGCGGCGGCCTGATCCACGTGCCCTGGCTGCCGCAGCAGGGCCAGCCCTCCATGCGGGTGGAGGAGATCGTGCGCGGGCTGGAACTCGCGATCGCCTGCGCCCTGTCCACGCACCAGGACATCCGCAAGGAGGCGGGCGCGCTGAATTGACCCCGCGTCAGCGCCTGCGCGACCCCACGCCTAGAATCGAGGCGTGCCCATCCTCAACGCCGACCTCCACTGCCACTCCGTGGTGTCCGACGGCACGCTCGAACCCGAGGTGCTGGCGGCCCGGGCCGCGGCCAACGGCGTGGAACTGTGGGCGCTGACGGACCACGACGAAATCGGCGGCCAGCACCGCGCGGCCGAAGCGGCGCGCGCGCACGGCATGCGCTACCTGACCGGCACCGAGATCTCGGTCACCTTCGCGGACGAGACCGTGCACATCGTCGGCCTCGGCTTCGACGCGGACGACCCGCAGATGCGGCGCGGCCTGGAAGACACCCGCGGCGGCCGGGGCGAGCGTGCGCGGGAGATCGCCGCCGGGCTGGCGAAGGTGGGCATCCAGGATGCCTATGAGGGCGCCCTGAAGTACGTCGGCAACCCCGAACTGGTCTCGCGCACCCATTTCGCCCGCTACCTGGTGGAGATCGGCGCCTGCAAGGACACCAGCGAGGTGTTCCGCCGCTTCCTCACCGAGGGCAAGCCCGGCTACGTGCCGCACCGCTGGGCCTCGCTGAAGCACGCGATCCAGTGGATCACCGATGCCGGCGGCATCGCGGTGATCGCCCACCCGGCCCGCTACAAGTTCACGGCCAACGAGGAATTCGCGCTGTTCACCGAGTTCAAGGCCCACGGCGGCCGCGCGGTGGAGGTCGTGACCGGCAGCCACTCCGCCGCCGAAGCCGTGCGCTATGCCGACACCGCGCGCGAATTCGGCCTGGCCGCCTCGCGCGGCAGCGACTTCCACAGCCCCGACGAGAGCCACACCGACCTCGGCAAGCTGCCCCACCTGCCGGCGGAACTCGTCCCCGTGTGGGAACTGCTGGCCGACCGGATCCGGTGAGCAGCGACCCAGCCGCGCTCGCGCTGCGCCGGCCGCACGCCCTCGCCGGCATCGCGCTGGTCGTGGCGGCGAGCGCCTGCTTCGCGGCCCTGGACACCACCACCAAGTACGTCAGCGCCTCGGTGCCGCTGCTGATGGCGCTGTGGTTCCGCTACCTGTTCCAGGCGGTGGCCACCACCGCGGTGGTCCTGCCCCAGCGGGGGCGGGCGGTCTGGCGCACGCACCACCTGCCCTGGCACCTGCTGCGCGGCGTGCTGCTGATCACGAGCAGCCTGCTGGCCTTCCTGAGCCTGCGCTACATGCCGGTGGGCGAATTCACCGCCATCGTGATGATCACGCCGCTGGCCATCACGCTGCTGGCCGCGACCCTCCTCAAGGAGCAGGTCTCGCCGCTGCGCTGGCTGCTGGTGGCCGGGGGCTTCGCCGGCACGCTGATCATCATCCGGCCGGGCGCCGCCAGCTTCGGCTGGAGCAGCCTGCTGCCGCTGGCGCTGGTGGCCAGCAACTCCTGGTTCCAGGTGCTCACCAGCAAGCTCGCGCGCACCGAAGACCCGGTGACCATGCACCTGTACACCGGCTGGACCGGCACGCTGATCGCCTCGCTGGCCCTGCCCTTCGTCTGGACCACGCTGACCGACCCCTGGCTGTGGGCGGGGCTGGGCTTCATGGGCCTCATGGCGACGGTGGGCCACTTCATGCTGATCCTGGCGTACTATCGCGCGCCGGCGGCGACGCTCACGCCCTACCTGTACAGCCAGATCGCCTTCGCCATGCTGGGCGGCGCGATCGTGTTTTCCCACGTGCCCGACCAGCTGTCGCTGTTCGGGATCGTCATGATCGCGTTCTGCGGCGCGGCGGGCGCGTGGCTGACGGTGCGCGAGCGAAGAGCCGCAGCCTGATCCTTCATGGCCCAATTTTTCGACCTGCATCCGGACAACCCGCAACCGCGGCTGCTGAAACAGGCCGTCGCCATCCTCAATGGCGGCGGGGTGGTGGCCGTGCCCACGGACTCCAGCTACGCGATCGCCTGCCACCTGGACGACAAGGCGGCGGCGGACCGGCTGCGGCAGATCCGCCGGGTCGACGAGAAGCACCACCTCACGCTCCTGTGCCGCGACCTGAGCGAACTGGCGAACTACGCGCGCGTGGACAACAAGCAGTACCGCCTGCTCAAGTCCGCCACGCCGGGGCCGTTCACCTTCATCCTGGACGCCACCCGCGAGGTGCCGCGGCGCGTGAGCCACCCGCAGCGCAAGACCATCGGCATCCGCGTGCCGGACCACCGCATCCTGCAGGAGCTGCTGGCGCTGCATGGCGCGCCGCTGCTCGCCACCACGCTGATCGACCCGAGCCACCCGGAGCCGCTGAACGACCCCGACGCGATCCGCGAGCGCTTCCAGAAGGTGCTGGACGCGGTGATCGGCGCCGGCCCCTGCCCCGACCAGCCCACCACCGTCGTCGACCTCACGCCCATGGGGACCGGCGGCGAGGCGGTGCTGGTGCGGCAGGGGCGCGGCGACCCTTCGCTGCTGGGGCTGTGAGCCCCTCTGAGACAATGGCCCGGTGAACTTCGAACAGACGATCCAGACCATCCTGATCTACGCCCTGCCGGTGCTCTTCGCGATCACCGTGCACGAGGCGGCCCACGGCTACGTGGCGCGCCACTTCGGGGACAACACCGCCTACATGATGGGGCGGGTGACGCTGAACCCCTTCAAGCACATCGACCCCGTCGGCACCATCCTGATGCCGCTGATGCTGTACTTCGCCACTTCGGGCGCCTTCCTCTTCGGCTACGCCAAGCCGGTGCCGGTCAACTTCGGCCACCTGCGCCGGCCCAAGCGCGACATGATCTGGGTGGCGCTGGCGGGGCCGGCCTCCAACTTCATCCAGGCGCTGATGTGGGGCGCGCTGTTCATCCTGCTGCGCGCCGCGGGCGTGGAGGAACGCTTCTTCCTTTCCATGTGCCGCGCCGGCGTGCTGGTGAACCTGGTCATGTGGGCCTTCAACCTGTTTCCGCTGCCGCCGCTGGACGGCGGCCGCGTGCTGGTGGGCCTGCTGCCGGCCCGCCAGGCCTATGCGCTGAGCCGCATCGAGCCCTGGGGTTTCTTCATCGTGCTGGGCCTCGTGCTGCTCGGCATCGTCAGCACCTACTGGCTGCGGCCGCTGATGGCCGCGGGCGGCTGGCTCGTCGACCTGCTGCTGACGCCCCTGCGATTCCTGCTTTGAACCGACCATGAGCGCTCCCGTCGTCCGCTACCTCACCGGCATCACCACCACCGGCACGCCCCACCTGGGCAACTACGTGGGGGCGATCCGCCCCGCGGTGCAGGCCAGCCGCCGCCCCGGCGCCGAGAACTTCTACTTCCTGGCCGACTACCACGCGCTGATCAAGTGCGACGAGCCGGCGCGCATCCAGCGCTCGACGCTGGAGATCGCCGCCTGCTGGCTGGCCGCGGGGCTCGACCCCGACCAGGTGTTCTTCTACCGGCAGTCCGACATCCCCGAGGTGACCGAGCTCACCTGGCTGCTCACCTGCGTGACCGGCAAGGGGGTGCTCAATCGCGCCCATGCCTACAAGGCGCAGGTGGACAAGAACGCGGCCGCCGGCGTGGACGTCGATGCCGACGTGACCATGGGCCTGTTCATGTACCCCGTGCTGATGGCCGCCGACATCCTGCTGTACAAGGCGCACCGCATTCCCGTGGGCCGCGACCAGATCCAGCACATCGAGATGGCGCGCGACATGGCGCAGAGCTTCAACCATCTCTACGGCGAGCACCTGGTGCTGCCGGAAGCGCAGGTCGACGAATCCGTGGCGCTGCTGCCCGGGCTGGACGGCCGCAAGATGAGCAAGAGCTACGACAACGTGATCGCCCTGTTCGCGCCGCGCGAGCAGGTGCGCAGGCAGATCTTCTCCATCGTCACCGACTCGCGCGCGCCGGGCGAGCCCAAGGAAGTGGAAGGGTCGGCGCTGTTCCAGATCTACCAGGCCTTCGCGACGCCCGAGGAAACGCAGCAGCTGCGCCAGGCCTATGCGGACGGCATCTCCTGGGCCGACGCCAAGCAGCTTCTGTTCGAGCGCATCGACCGCGAGATCGCGCCCATGCGCGAGCGCTACCAGCACCTGGTGGACCACCCGGGGGAACTGGAACGCATCCTGCAGGCCGGCGCCGCCAAGGCGCGCGGCCGCGCCGCGCCGCTGCTGCGGGAACTGCGCGAGGCCGTCGGACTGCGCAACCTGGCCACCGCGGCGGGCAGCGGCCGCAAGGAGAAGGCCAGGGCCGCCCTGCCCAGCTTCAAGCAGTACCGGGAGGCCGACGGGCGCTTCCATTTCAAGCTGGTCGACGCGCAGGGCAAGCTCCTGCTGCAAAGCGCCGGCTTCGCTTCGCCCAAGGAAGCGGGGCAGTGCATCGCCGCGATGAAGCAGTCGCGCTCGCTGCCGCCGGCGGGCCAGGCCGCGCTGGCCGAAGGTGTCGCCGCGGACCAGGTGACGCAAGCTCTTCAGGCCCTGGCAGACAGCGGGAACTAAGGCATTAGGGCGCTTCCCTGAGCGATTGAACTGTATGCTTGGCGGCATTTCCCCGGAAAAAGATTTGTCCAAACCCATGACCTTGTACGTCATCGACGACCACCCGCTGATGCGGGAGGCCGTCGTGATGCTGTTGCGCCGGATGCGTCCGGGCGCCGAAGTCGTCGAACTCGACCGCCTCGGCGGCATCGAGACTGCCGTCAAGCAGCACGGCGCCCCCGACCTGATCACGCTGGACCTGAAGCTGCCGGACACCACCGGCACCTCCGGCGTGCACGAACTGAAGAAGCGCTTCCCGGAGACGCCGCTGGCCGTGCTGTCCGCGTCACCCGCGGCGGACGCGGAGGAGCAGTGCATCGAGGCCGGCGCCGACATCTACATCGAGAAGTCCTCGGGCGGCCAGGAGATCGGCAACGCGCTGCGCGCGCTGCTGTCCGCCGACGGGCAGTTCGAGGAACTCGCGCCCACGGACAACAAGCTGTCCAAGCGGCAGAAGCAGCTGATCGTGATGCTCGATCGCGGCCTGTCCAACCGCGAGATCGCCGACGAACTCGGGATCAGCGAGCACACGGTGAAGGTGCACCTGTGGCGGCTGTTCCGCCGCCTGGGCGTCAAGAGCCGCACCCAGACCATCCACTACGCGCGCACTCACGGCCTGCTGACAAGCTGAGCGACCGAGGCGGTGGCGCGCTCCGCCGCCGCCCGCGGGTCCGTGGGGTTCAGGGCGAGCCGGAACACCGTGCCGCGCCCGAGGCGCGACTGCAGCGACAGCGGATGCCCCAGGATGTGCGTGAGCCGCCCGACGATGTACAGCCCGAGGCCGAAGCCGTCCTCGGTGCCGGCGCTCGGCACCTTGTAGAACTCCCGGAAGATCTCGCGCTGGTGCACCGGCGCGATGCCCACGCCCGTGTCCCAGATCTCCACGCTGGGCCCCTTGCGCGTGGCGCGCGCCGCCAGCAGGATGCCGCCTTGCTGCGTGTACTTCACGGCGTTGGAGATCAGGTTGCCCACCACGCGCTGCAGCAGGATGGGATCGGTCACCGCGCTGGCATGGCAGGCGCGCACGCGGAACTGCAGGCCCTTGGCCTCGCACAGCGGCCGGTACTGCAGCTCCAGGTCCCGCAGCAGCTTGGCGACGTCCACGGTGTCGATGTTCAGCCGGATCTTGCCGGAGTCCAGCCGCGCCAGGTCGAACAGCGAGTCGAACAGCTGGTTGACCGCCTTGGTGGACTCCACGATCTTGGGCGCGAGTTCGTGCACCAGTTCGGGCTCGGTCCCCAGCCAGTCCGCGTACAGCCCCAGGGCGTGCACCGGCTGGCGGATGTCGTGGGCCGCGCTGGCCAGGAAGCGGTTCTTGATCTCCACCGCGTCCAGCGCCGCCTGGGTCTGGCGGGTGAGCGACTCGATCAGTTGCGCATTGCGGAATTGCAGTTCGAAGTTGCGCCTGTGGGTCTCGTGCAGCCGCTGTCCCGCGTGCCGCAGCACCTGCCAGAACACCAGCAGCAGCGCCACCAGCCACCAGTGGTAGGCCGGCCCCTGCAGCCCCAGTTCGACCCCCATGCGCCACGCCATCACCGCCAGCGCCGTGATGGCCAGCGTGTCCAGGTAGGCACGCAGGGTCGGCAGGTGGCTTGACAGCGCGTTGATCGAGAACATCGCCAGGCCCGCCATCGCCAGCCAGCAGATGAACTGGTCGGCCAGCGACGAGCGGTCGAAATACAGCACCGTGGTCAGGCCCCAGACGAAGGCGGACAAGGGCCAGGCGAGCTGGTGGCGGCGGAAGAAGGCCAGGTGTTCGTCGCTGCCCTGGTGCACCACCTCGCGCTCGTACCGTTGCAGGATGCGGTAACGCCAGGCGGCGGCGGCGACCCCGATCGCCACCCATGCCGCCAGCAGCGCGGGCGACGCGTCGGACCAGAGCACGCCGGCGATCATCGCGATCAGGAGCAGCCCCACCCACTGGGTATTGCGCTGCGTGCGCAGCAGGCTGCGAACCAGCTCCCCCTCCACCCAGTGCGCCTCGGCGGACGGCGTCGGCGCCGGCAGGATCTCGGGTTTCATGCGCGGAGTCTAGAACACGACTTCCGCGATGGCCCGAATCGGGGAAGGACCACGCCGACACAGCTATGGACATCGTCCTACAAGCTGTCGTGATCAATGCGAACAGACTCTGCCGTTGCGTTGACCTGACGCCCCCAAGCCGGCAGCGCACCCCCTGGACACGGGCAGCTGCCCCTGATCGTTCGCAGACCAACCTAGACGAGGACCCCATGGATTCCCAGACCGCTCACGACACCGACAACGTCAAGCCCGCCCCCAAGAAGTCCCTGCGCGGTTTCGCTGCGATGGACCCGCAGCGCCAGCGCGAGATCGCCAGCCTGGGTGGCCGCGCCGCCCACCAGTCCGGCCACGCCCACGAATTCACCAGCGAAGAAGCCCGCGCCGCCGGCAAGAAGCGCCATGCGCGCGCCGCCGCCCAGGCCGAAGCGCCCCGCGCCGGCTGATTCCCCGCGGGCGTAGGACGCGGCGGTCCGTGGCTGGGCCGCGGCGCTGACAGGTCCCCCCGGCCGCGCCACGTAGGATGGCTCCATGCCATCCACCCTGGACGCCGGGGCCACGCCCGAATCCCGCCTGACGAGCCCCGCGCCGGCAGAGGTTTCCCCCTCGCCGGCGTTTCAGTTGGCGCAAGCCAGTCGCGCCCTGTGGGCCGCCACGCTGTCGCTCATGACGGCCTACATGAATAACCAGGCCCCGGCGCACCGCTACCTCCTGGCGCGCCGCATCTCCCGCAATTTCGACACCCTGTCGCGGCAGGACTGCTTCGACAGCGGTTCCCGTTCCAGCTTCACCCGGCTCGCCCGCCGGTGGGAATCGCACGCGGAGCAGGCCGCCCCCGACCGGCAGCCGGCGCGCACCGGCCTGGCGGCCCTGTTCTTCTAGGGCGTCCCTCCGGCGTCCCGCCTGCGCCTATGGGCGCGGGCCTACAGGACCGGCGGGGCGCGTCCGACAGGACGGTCGGGCACACATTTGCAAACTGCCGTGAACATTCACGAGCACTTTGCGATGGCAGATACCAAGGGCATGGCGAAAACTTCCACGCGGTCGTTGTGGAAGGGCGCCATCACTTTCGGGCTGGTGCACATCCCGATCGGCCTGTACTCGGCGACCGAGGAGACGGACGTCGACTTCGACTGGCTGGACCGGCGCACCATGGACCCGGTGGGCTACAAGCGCATCAACAAGCGCACGGGCCGCGAGATCGACAAGGAAGACGTGGTCAAGGGCGTGGAGCACGGCAAGGGCAACTACGTGGTGCTCACGCCGGACGAGATCGCCGAGGCCTATCCCCGCACGACCCAGACCATCGAGATCGAGGCCTTCGTCGACGTCGGCGAGGTGCCGTTCATGTACCTCGAGAAGCCCTATTACACGGCGCCGATCAACAAGGGCGAGAAGGTCTACGCGCTGCTGCGCGAGGCGCTGAAGGACACCGGCAAGGCGGGCCTGGCCCGGGTGGTGATCCACAGCAAGCAGCACCTGGCGGTGGTGCTGCCCTGCGGCCCGGCGCTGGTGCTGAACCTGCTGCGCTGGGGCGGCGAGATCCGCTCCTGGAAGGACCTGCCGCTGCCTCCCGCCGGCAAGGCCGGCATCAAGGACGCCGAGCTGAAGATGGCCAGGCACCTGATCGAGGACATGAGCGGCCACTGGAGCGCCGGCGAGTTCCGCGACAACTTCCACGAGGCGATCATGAAGCTGGTGGAGGCCAAGGCCAAGGCCGGCGACACCGCCACCGTGGAGCCGCTGGAAGAAGCGCCCGACCAGCCGGGCGCCGAGGTGATCGACCTGACCGAACTGCTGCGCCGCAGCCTCAAGGGCGGCGCGAAGGCAGCCGCCCCGGCCCCCGCGCGCACGACGGCCGCCAGGGGCGCTTCC
>JALHLO010000008.1 GCA_022844525.1 Ramlibacter sp. | reverse complement strand
CCAACGCCATCGTCGTCGACGAGGCGCAGACCTCGGGCACCATGCTGCCCCTGTTCACGGCCGGCGCGCCCCGCCACGACGTGCTGGCGCTCACCGGCGGCGCCATCGGCCAGGGCCTGCCCGTGGCCGTGGGC
The DNA here is from genome assembly GCA_022844525.1 of Ramlibacter sp. GTDB lineage: Bacteria > Pseudomonadota > Gammaproteobacteria > Burkholderiales > Burkholderiaceae_C > Ramlibacter. The sequence continues at coordinate 35,407 of JALHLO010000008.1, read as the reverse complement.
GCGGCGGTGGCGTGCCCCGACCGCCAGGTGCTGGCGCTGGTGGGCGACGGCTCCTCCATGTACACCTTCCAGGCGCTGTGGACCATGGCGCGGGAACGGCTCAACGTCATCTCCATCGTCTTCAACAACCGCTCCTACGCCATCCTCAACGTGGAACTGGAACGCGTCGGCGTGGAGCGGGCCGGCCCGACGGCGAAGGCGCAGCTGGACCTGGCCAACCCCGGGCTCGATTTCGTGCAACTGGCCAAGGGGATGGGCGTGGCCGCCGTGCGCGCCACGACGGCAGAGGAGTTCACGTCGGCGCTGGAGCGCGCCCTTGCCGCGCCCGGGCCCCACCTGATCGAGGCCGTGGTCCCCAGCGTCTTCTCGGGCCTCAAGCTGCGCGTGCTGCCCTTCCTGCTGCGCTCCCTGGGCAGCCTGCCGCAGCCGGTGGCGCGCGCGCTCAAGCGGAAGCTGGCGCCATGAGCGGCCCCCTGCAATGCGACGTGCTGGTGGTGGGCGGCGGCCTGGCCGGGCTGGTCACCGCGCTCGAATGCCTGCAGGCGGGAAAGAGCGTCATCGTGGTCGATCGCGACACGCGCGAGCGCCTGGGCGGCCTGGCGCTGTGGGCCTTCGGCGGCATGGCGCTGGTGGGCACGCCGCTGCAGGCGCGCATGAAGATCCCGGACCACCCCGAACGGGCGCTGGCCGACTGGATCCGCTTCGGCGAACTGCGCGACACCGACACGCTGCGCCTCGCCTGGGCGCGCCACTACGTCGAGCATTCGCGGGCCGAGGTCTACGACTGGCTCACGGCGCACGGCCTGAAGTTCCTGCCGGCGGTGCAGTGGGTGGAACGCGGCCGCTGGGGCGAGGGCAACACCGTGCCGCGCTACCACGTGCTGTGGGGCACCTCGCGGCTGCTGGCCCTGCGCATGATCGAAGCCGTGGAGCGCGCCGGCGGCCAGGGCCGGCTGCGGCTGCTGGCGCGCACGCGCATCACCGGCCTGGAGCGCGCGGGCGGCCAGCTCGCCGGCGCCACCGGCATCGACGAGGAGACCGGCGAGGAACTGCGCATCGCCGCGCCGGTGGTGGTACTGGCCATGGGCGGCCTCAACGGCGGCCACGAGGAATGCCGCGCGAACTGGGTGGCGGGCCGGCCCTTGCCGAAGACCATGCTCAATGGCGCCCACCCTTACGCGGACGGCCGATTGCATCGCCTGGTGGAAGGGCTCGGCGGGCGCATCGAGGCGGCCGGCGAGATGTGGAACTACGCGGCGGGCATCCCGCACCCGCACCCGCACTTCGAGGGTCATGGCTTGTCCACGATCCCGTGCAAGTCGGCCCTGTGGCTCGACCACCGCGGCAGGCGCATCGGCCCCGAGCCGCTGGTGACGGGCTTCGACACCCACGACCTGTGCCAGCGCGTCGCGGCGCAGGACCAGCCCTGGACCTGGCACCTGCTGAACTGGCGCATCGCCGCCAAGGAACTGGCGATCTCGGGCGCCGAGCACAACCCGCGCATCCGCGACCGGCAGTTCGCGGCCTTCCTCAAGGAGATGCTGCTGGGCAACCATCGGCTGGTGCGGCAGTTGCAGCAGGAGAGCCCGGACTTCCTGGTGGACGACACCCTGGCCGGACTCGCCGGCAGGATGAATGCGCTCACCGGCGGCGAGCACGTGCGGCCCGAGGTGCTGCAGGCCACGGCCGATGCCTTCGATGCCAACTTCGCGCGCGGCAACAAGCTGCACAACGACGACCAGCTGCGGCGCATCCTGCACGCCCGCCAGTGGGGACCGGACCGGCTGCGCACCTGCGCGCCGGCGCCGCTGCAGAAACCGGGCGCGGGACCCTTCATCGCCATCCGGATGCAGCTGATCACCCGCAAGAGCCTGGGCGGCCTGGTGACGGACCTGCGCAGCCGGGTCCTCGATGGCGCGGGCCAGGCCATGGACGGCCTCTACTGCGTCGGCGAGGCGGCGGGCTTCGGCGGTGGGGGCGCCAACGGCAAGCGTTCGCTGGAGGGGACCTTCCTGCCGGGGTGCATCCTCACGGCGCGGGCGGCGGCGCGGAGCATCGTCGGGCCATGAAAAAGCGGCCCCGCGGGGCCGCTTTTCAAACGCGCTGGGTCCCCGCCTGCGCGGGGATGACCGTCAGCCGTGGAACTTCACCACCAGCGGCACGATCAGCAGCGCCACGATGTTGATGATCTTGATCAGCGGGTTCACCGCCGGGCCGGCCGTGTCCTTGTAGGGGTCGCCCACGGTGTCGCCGGTCACGGCGGCCTTGTGCGCCTCCGAGCCCTTGCCGCCGTGGTGGCCGTCTTCGATGTACTTCTTGGCGTTGTCCCAGGCGCCGCCGCCCGTGCACATGGAGATCGCGACGAACAGGCCGGTCACGATCGTTCCCATCAGCAGGCCGCCCAGGGCCTTCGGGCCGAGCACCAGGCCCACCACGATGGGCACAACCACCGGCAGCAGCGACGGGATCATCATTTCCTTGATCGCCGCCTTGGTCAGCATGTCGACCGCCACGCCGTACTCCGGCTTGGCGGTGCCTTCCATGATGCCCTTGATCTCGCGGAACTGGCGGCGCACTTCCACCACCACCGAGCCGGCGGCGCGGCCGACCGCTTCCATCGCCATGGCGCCGAACAGGTAGGGGATCAGGCCGCCGATGAACAGGCCGATGATGACCATCGGGTCGCTCAGGTCGAAGCTGATCTGGCGCCCGTAGCTCTCCAGCTTGTGGGTGTAGTCGGCGAACAGCACCAGCGCGGCCAGGCCGGCGGAACCGATCGCGTAGCCCTTGGTCACCGCCTTGGTGGTGTTGCCCACGGCGTCCAGCGGGTCGGTGATGTCGCGCACGGAGGCGGGCATCTCCGACATCTCGGCGATGCCGCCGGCGTTGTCGGTGATCGGGCCGTAGGCATCCAGGGCCACCACGATGCCGGCCATCGACAGCATGGCGGTCGCGGCGATCGCGATGCCGTAGAGACCCGCCAGCCAGTAGGACGCGAAGATCGCGGCGCACACGAAGATCACGGGCCAGGCGGTGGAACGCATGGACACGCCGAGGCCGGCGATGATGTTGGTGCCGTGGCCGGTGGTGGAGGCTTGCGCCACGTGCTGCACCGGCTTGTACTGCGTGCCGGTGTAGTACTCGGTGATCCACACCAGCAGGCCGGTCAGCGCCAGGCCGACGACGCAGGCGCCGAACAGGCGCATCTGGCTGCCGGAGGCCACGACCGCGTTGTCGGGGATCAGCCACCTGGTCACGAAGAAGAAGGCGATCAGCGACAGCACGCCGGCCACGATCAGGCCCTTGTACAGCGCCGGCATCACGTTCTTCATGCCGGGCGAGGCCTTGACGAAGAAGCAGCCGATGATGGAGGCGATGATGGACACGCCGCCCAGCGCCAGCGGGTACAGCACGGCGTTCACGGGCGCGGCGGTGATCAGCAGTGCGCCGAGCACCATGGTGGCGATCAGCGTGACGGCATAGGTCTCGAACAGGTCGGCGGCCATGCCGGCGCAGTCACCCACGTTGTCGCCCACGTTGTCGGCGATCACGGCGGGGTTGCGCGGGTCGTCTTCCGGGATGCCCGCTTCGACCTTGCCCACCAGGTCCGCGCCGACGTCCGCACCCTTGGTGAAGATGCCGCCGCCCAGGCGGGCGAAGATGGAGATCAGCGAGGAGCCGAAGGCGAAGCCGATCAGCGGGTTCAGCAGCGTGGCCAGCTTGCGGTCCGGCGTCAGGTTGCCGTTGCCCACCAGGAACCAGTAGAAGGCCGTGACGCCCAGCAGGCCCAGGCCGACCACCAGCATGCCGGTGATGGCGCCGCCGCGGAAGGCGACGTCCAGCGCCGGGCCGATGCCGCGGGTGGCCGCCTGCGCGGTGCGCACGTTGGCCCGCACCGACACGTTCATGCCGATGAAGCCGCAGGCTCCCGACAGCACGGCGCCGATGATGAAGCCGATGGCCGTCTGCATGTCGAGGAAGACGGCGATCAGGATCGCCAGCACCACGCCGACGATCGCGATGGTGCGGTACTGCCGTGCCAGGTAGGCGGCGGCGCCGGCCTGGATGGCCGCCGCGATTTCCTGCATCCGTGAATTGCCCGCGTCCTGCGAGAGGATCCAGCTGCGGGCCCAGAAGCCGTATGCCACGGCCGCGAAGCCGCAGACGAGCGCCAGGATCAGCGCCGAGTTGCCAGTCATTGAAGTTTCTCCTGTCGTTTCGCTTGAGTCTTCGAGGGGGCGCCAACGCCGCGGAGCCCCCGCTGCGTTGCTTCCTCGTTGCTCCGGCGTTGAAGGAGACGATTGGCCAACGCGCGGACTCTATCAGCAAAGCCTTTACACAGAAATGACTGTGTAAGGCCTCGGTAGTGTCATTGACTAAAATCAGGGTTTCCCCCGATCCGTCCCTTTCCCGTAGTACAACGAAACCACCATGTCCCTCGACCAAGTCACCCCCGGCAAGCATGTTCCCGACGCCTTCAACGTGATCATCGAGATCCCGATGAACGCCGACCCCGTGAAGTACGAGGTGGACAAGGAGACGGGGGCGATCTTCGTCGACCGCTTCATGAGCACGGCGATGCACTACCCCACCAACTACGGCTACGTGCCCAAGACCATCAGCGGCGACGGCGACCCGGTGGACGTGCTGGTGATCACCCCCGTGCCGCTGATCCCGGGCGTGGTGGTGACCTGCCGCCCGATCGGCATCCTGAAGATGCAGGACGAGGCGGGCGACGACGCCAAGGTGCTGGCGGTGCCGATCGAGAAGGTGCTGAGCCTGTACACCCAGTGGCAGAAGCCGGAAGACCTGAACCCGCTGCGGCTGAAGACCATCGCCCACTTCTTCGAGCACTACAAGGACCTGGAGCCCGGCAAGTGGGTGAAGGTGCTGGGCTGGGAAGGCCCGGAGTCGGCCCGCAAGGAGATCCTGGACGGGATCGAGAACTACAAGAAGGACCATCCGCAGGGCTGACGCGCCGCCGCGGCTAGGATGGCGGTTGCCGGAACGGCGACCGCTCCTCCAGGTGCTCCACGTAGTTCCCTATCCCGCGCCCCTCGCGTTCCAGGAATTTCTCCACCGCATCGGCGAAGGCCGGATGGGCCAGCCAGTGCGCGCTGGTCGTCTTCACCGGCATCAGCGCCCGCGCCATCTTGTGCTCGCCCTGCGCGCCGCCCTCGAAGCTGCGCATGCCGTGGGCGATGCACCACTGCAGCGGCTGGTAGTAGCAGGCCTCGAAGTGCAGGCAGTCCACGCGCTCCAGCGCGCCCCAGTAGCGGCCGTACGCCACCTGCGCGTCCACGCCGATCAGGCTGCTGGCGATCGGCCGCCCCTGGCGCTCGGCGACGAACAGCAGCCAGTTCTCCGGCAGGGTGCGCGCCATGCGGCGGAAGAAGTCCCGCGTGAGGTAGGGCGCGTTGCCGTGCTCGAGGTAGGTGCGCTCGTAGCAGCGATAGAAGAAGTCCCAGTCGGCCTGGGCGATGGCCGCGCCGCGCGCGTGCCGGAAGCTCACGCCGGCCTCGGCCACCTTGCGGCGCTCCTGGCGGATCTTCTTGCGCTTTTCCTGCGTGAGCGATGCGAGGAAGGCGTCGAAGTCCGGGTAGCCCGCGTTGGTCCAGTGGAATTGCACGGTGTGGCGCAGCATCAGCCCCGCCTCGCTGCACGCCGCCACATCCTCGTCGCTCGCGAACAGCAGGTGGTACGAGGACACCTTCTTCTGCTTGCACCAGGCGATCACGCAGCGCACCAGCGCGCCGCGCGCGGCCGCGTCCCGCGCCAGCAGCCGCGGCCCCGGTACCGGGGTGAAGGGCACGGCCGTCAGCGCCTTGGGGTAGTAGCGCAGCCCGTGCTGCTCGTAGGCGTTGGCCCAGGCCCAGTCGAACACGTATTCGCCGTAGGAGTGGCCCTTGAGGTACAGCGGACAGGCGGCCTCCAGCTCGCCGTCGCGCCAGAGCGTGAGGAACTGCGGCGTCCAGCCGGTGTCGCGCACGGCGCTGCCGCTGTCGTGCATGGCCGCCAGGTATTCGTGCCGCATGAAGGGCGAGCCGCCCGAGAGCGCGAGCAGCGCGTTCCACGCCGCCGCGTCCACGTCCGACGGCGCCTGCAGCACCCGGGTGACATAATCGTTCGAGAGGTCTGGCACGTCTAAATGGCACTCACAATCTGTACCGCCCAGCTGAACGTCACGGTCGGTGACATGGCGGGCAATGCGCAAAAGATCATCGACGCCGCGCGCACGGCCTACGAACGCGGGGCGCGCCTGGTGCTCACCCCGGAGCTCTCCATCTGCGGCTACCCGGCGGAGGACCTGCTGCTGCGGCCCGCGTTCATCGCTGCCTGCGATGATGCCGTGAAAACGGTGGCCCGCGAGCTGGCGGGGTTGAAGGGCCTGCACGTGGTGGTGGGCCATCCGCGCGGCACCGGCATCAAGGGCAAGTCGGTGCAGGTGCAGATGCGCTACAACGCCGCCAGCGTGCTCAGCGAAGGCAAGGTCATCGAGACCTACGCCAAGCGCGAGCTGCCCAACTACCAGGTGTTCGACGAATACCGCTACTTCACGCGCGGGCAGGGCACCTGCGTGTTCCAGGTGGAAGGCGTCAACGTCGGCCTGCTGATCTGCGAGGACGCCTGGTTCGAGGAGCCGGCGCAGCTGGCCCGCGTGTCCGGTGCGCAGCTGCTGGTGGTGCCCAACGCTTCGCCCATGCACGTGGGCAAGGTCAGCGAGCGCATCGCGCAGATGGGCGAGCGCGCCCGGGCCGTGGACCTGCCCCTGATCTACGCGCACCTGGTGGGCGGGCAGGACGAGGTGATCTTCGACGGCGGCTCCTTCGCGGTGAACGCCGACGGCTCGCTGGCCGCCCGTGCGCCCGCGTTCCGCGAGGACCTGTTCTACGTGGAAGCGACGCCCGGCCCCACCTCGTTCCAGCTGTCCGGCCCGATGGCACCCGACCTGGCGGACGAGGAGGAGCTGTGGCATGCGCTGGTGCTGGGCGTGCGCGACTACATAGTCAAGAACGGTTTCCCCAGCGTGCTGCTGGGCCTGTCGGGCGGCATCGATTCGGCGCTGGTGCTGGCGATCGCCGTCGATGCGCTGGGCGCCGACAAGGTGCGGGCGGTGATGATGCCTTCGCCCTACACGGCCGACATCTCGTGGATCGATGCGCGCGACATGTCGCAGCGCCTGGGCGTGCGCTACGACGAGATCTCGATCAAGCCGGAGTTCGAGGCCTTCAAGGCTTCGCTGGCCCAGGAGTTCGCCGGCCTGCCCGAGGACACGACCGAGGAGAACATCCAGGCGCGCATCCGCGGCGTGCTGCTGATGGCGCTGTCGAACAAGTTCGGCGGCATCGTGCTGACCACCGGCAACAAGAGCGAGATGGCCACCGGCTACTGCACGCTCTACGGCGACATGGCCGGCGGCTTCGCGGTGATCAAGGACGTGCTCAAGACCGCGGTGTTCAGGCTGGCGCGCTGGCGCAACGCCAACGATCCCTTCGGGACCGGGACGAACCCGATCCCCGAGCGGATCATCACGCGCCCGCCCAGCGCGGAACTGCGGCCGGACCAGGTGGACCAGGACAGCCTGCCGCCCTACGAGGTCCTGGACGCCATCCTGCAGCGGTACATGGAGAACGACCAGGGCATCGAGGAGATCGTGGCCGCCGGCTTCGACCGCGCCACGGTGGAACGCGTGGCGCGCCTGATCCGCGTCAACGAGTACAAGCGCCGGCAGGCGCCGGTCGGGATCCGCGTGTCGCACCGCAGCTTCGGCAAGGATTGGCGCTATCCTATTACCGGCAAGTTCCGCGCCTAGACGCGACCCGACAACGAATTTCCCTGGAGAGTCCATGAAACAGATCACCGCCATCGTCAAGCCCTTCAAGCTGGAGGAGGTGCGCGAGGCGCTGGCGGAAGTCGGCGTGACGGGGCTGACCGTCACCGAGGTCAAGGGCTTCGGCCGGCAGAAGGGCCACACCGAGCTCTATCGCGGCGCCGAATACGTGGTGGACTTCCTGCCCAAGGTGAAGGTGGAAGTGGTGGTGAAGGACGACGACGTGGACCGCTGCGTCGACGCCATCATCAAGGCCGCCCGCACCGGCAAGATCGGCGACGGCAAGATCTTCGTGACGACGGTGGAGCGTGTCGTGCGCATCCGCACCGGCGAGGTCGACGAATCGGCGGTGTAACTCAGAAAAATCGCAAGCGATTTTTCTGAGTTGTCTGGTCAGTGTGAAGAGGACCGGCGAAGCCGGATCCTCTTCACAAGGGGGCCCGCGCTGCATGATATTCCGCGCGGTCCGCGTGTCAGGAGTGCAAGCCGGGTAGACCTCCGCGCAGCGGCACGTAGACCGGACGGAGCATCGCGCAGGCCGGTCTCCCTTGTGAAGGGGATCCGGCTTTGCCGGGCGCCTTCACACTGACCAGGCCACTTCAAGAATTCGCTTGCGAATTCTTGAAGTGAGTGCCCTAGATCTGCGACACGTCCACCGGCCGCGCGTCGAACCCCGCCGCCTGCACCAGCTGCGGCAGCAGCGTCGCCGCATCCGCGCCCACCGTCAGCAGTTCCATCTGCGACCGGTTCATGAAGCCGTGGCCCACGCTCTGCTCCAGGAAACGCAGCAGCGGCTGGTAGTAGCCGTCCTGGTCCAGCAGCGCCACCGGCTTGCGGTGGAAGTCCAGCATGCGCCAGCTCCAGGCCTCGAACAACTCCTCGAAGGTGCCGATGCCGCCCGGCAGCGCCAGGAAGGCGTCGGAGCGCTCGGCCATCAGCATCTTGCGCTGGTGCATGTTCTCCACCACGTGCAGCTCGGTGCAATCGCGCTTGGCCCATTCGCGTTCGACCATCGAGTGCGGGATCACGCCGACCACGCGAGCGCCGGACTGCAGCGCGGCGTCCGCGAGGATGCCCATCAGGCCGTTGTTGCCGCCGCCGTAGACCAGCTGGCCGCCGTGGCGGCCGATCCAGCGGCCCACCTGGGCCGCCACCTCGGCGAAGCGCGGGTCGGCGCCGGAACGGGAACCGCAATAGACGCAGATCGAGAAATGGGGGGTCATGCGAAGAAGAGTTGCCACAGGCCGGCCGACCAGATGCCGCCCGCCACCAGGAGGGAAAGGAAGACGGCGGCGCTGCCCATGTCCTTGGCGCGCTTGGACAGGGGGTGCCGCTCCAGGCCGACGCGGTCGATGGCGGCTTCGATGCCGGTGTTGAGGAGTTCGACGATCAGCACCAGCAGGATCGATCCGGCCAGCAGCGCCACCTCCACCCAGCTGCGCCCGACCCAGAACGAAAGCGGCAGCATGACGAAAGCAAGGCAGGCTTCCAGCCGGAAGGCCGCTTCGTCCCAGCCGGCACGCAGGCCCGCGAGCGAATAGCCGGTGGCGTGCCACATGCGGCTGAAGCCGGTGCGGGCCTTCTGCGGGTTCACCACCTCGGGCAGGACTTCGTCGGGGGTCGACATGCGCGCGATTGTCGCCTAGCGTTCGGGCGCGTCGACCAGGCGCGTGCCCGCGAAGGCGTCGTGCCAGAACTGGCGCTGCGGGTGGAAGCGGCTGAGGAGCGCCCAGACCGCGATCCACCCCGCGGCGATCACGCCAAGCTGCGGCAGCGTGAAGCGCCCGGAGTTCCACGCCGCCAGCGGCGCCGCGAACCACACCGAGCAGAACACGTAGCGCAGCAGGGCGCGCCCCTGGGTGAGCCGGCGGCCCTGCCGGTCGACGACGCGGATGCGCCAGGTCTTCATGGGCAGCGTCTGCCCGCGCGGCCAGAGGTAGCAGAAGTAGATGGCGAAGACCACCGCCAGGAAGCCCTGGAGCAGCCAGCGGCGCGTGTCGATGCCGCTGCGCATCTGCACGGCCACGGAAAAGAGCAGGGTGGCGATCAGGCCGATGGCGAACAGCAGCACGGCTTCGTAGAACCAGGCGGCCATGCGGCGCCGCAGGCTGGGCGCGGCCAGCGGGTCGGGAAGGGGTACGCTCAAGGCTGCAGGGGGGCGAGGGGCTGCGGCAGCAAGGTGTTGTTGTCCACCTGGCCGGGCACGACGGCGATCTTGGCGCTTTCGGCCTTCTTCTTCGGGATCTTGGCCAGCTTCTGCTGCGGCACCGGCTTTTCGGCCAGGGCGGTCGGCGGCGGCGCCGGCTTGGCGGCGGCGGCGCCGGCGGCGAGCTTGCGCTTTTCCTCCGGGGACAGGGCCTGGTAGGCCTCCCATTTGGCACGCTTGTCCGTGGGAGCCACCTTCTGCGCTTCCGCGAAGTTCAGGCGCGCCAGCGTACGCTGCTGCGGCGACAGCGCGGCCCACTCGGTCATGCGGCTGTGCAGGCGGGCCTGTTCGGGCGGCGGCATGCTCGCGAAGTTCTGCGACAGGGCCAGCCACTTGCGCTTGTGCGCTTCGCCCAGCACCCGCCAGGTGCCGGTGAGCGGCGCCAGCGCCTGCTGCTGCGCCGGGGTGAGTTCGGCCCAGGTGGGCCTGGATTCCGGCCGCGTGGCGGGGGCGGTGCGCACCTGCGCCGGGCGGATCGGCGCCTGGGTGGACACGGAAGGCTTGTTGGCCTGCGCGACGGAGGTCCCGGTGGCTTGCGGCACGGCGGCGGGATCGGCGGCCCGGGACGCGCCCGCGGCCAGGCCCGCCAGCAGCAGGCCGGCAACGATCGCTTGGCTGCGGAGCGTCATCTGCAGTCTCCGCTCAGTCGCCGCCGCCGCCGGTCTTCAGGAACTGCACGAAGCCGGGGTCGGCGTAGGCAGCGGGGGGCAGGTCGTCGGTCAGCAAGGCGGCGTCGACCTCGGCCAGCTCGCTGGCGCGGCGGTCGCTCTGGACCGAGTGCAGCAGCACCAGGCCGGCGGCCAGCAGCAGCAGCGGCAGTACCGAGGCGATGCGGTGGAACCAGCCGCGATCGCCCAGGCCAAGTGTGGCGGTGCCGCCACGGTTGACGGCGACGGGTGCAACTTCCGGTTGCTGGCGCAGCTGCAGGGCGCGTACGCGGGCGGCGCGCAGGCGTTCGCGGACTTCGTACGGCATTTCTTCCGCGGCGCTGTCCAGGCGCACGGCCACGCGCCGGCCGAACTGGTCGGCCAGCCGCTGCGCGCGCTGTGGATCCCTGGTGGTCATAGTTGTATTCCCTTTGCCTTCAGCGCCTTGCTGAGGGCGGCGACCGCTCGCGAACAGTGCGTCTTGACGCTTCCCTCCGAGCAGCCCATGGCGGCCGCCGTTTCGGCCACGTCCATGTCCTCCCAGTAACGCATCAGAAACGCTTCGCGTTGACGAGCCGGCAGTTCCATGATCTCGGTTTCGATCTCCCGCAGGACCTGCGCCCGGCGGGTGGCGTCCTCGGCGCTCTCGACCTGCTGGGAGGCATCGGATGAGGCATAAGTTTCCAGCAGATCGAAATCCCCGTCATCCGAGGCGGATTCGAAGTCGCTCAGGTTGGAAAAGAGCGCATTTCGCGTCTTTTGCCGCCGGAACCAGTCCAGGGTGCAGTTCGACAGGATGCGCTGGAACAGCATGGGCAGCTCGTTGGGCGGCTTGCCGGCGTAGTGCTCCGCCAGCTTCATCATGCTGTCCTGGACGATGTCCAGGGCGGATTCCTCCTCGCGCACGTGGTAGACGGTGCGCTTGAAGGCGCGCTTCTCGACGCTGAGCAGGAAGTCGGAGAGTTCGCGGTCGGTGGCCAAGAGTCCGGGTGGCTGGTGAGCCTTGTTCTGGGTCGCGCACTGGCTGCGGGAGGGCCCGCCCCCGCGTCGGCCGGGGATCGGGCAGCCGGAAATTATGGCACCGCCGCGGTCGGGCTTTGGAACCGTCGTGTTGCAGTGCGATAATGCGCGCTGCAAGTCAAAAGGCAAACGAGTCCGGATCCGGCGGTGCGACGCGCCCGCCCATGGCCCGGTGCTCTAAGTCCCGACGCAGCCTCACGAGGGCGGGCGAAGGGGCACCCCAAGGTTCGTTGTTCGAAACCCGAAAGGTTGATCATGGAAATCTCCCGCACGGAGCTCAGCTCCGCTGCCGCCGCCCAGGCCGGCCAGGCCTCCGAATTCCGCGGCGCCGAAATCCTCGTCAAGGCCCTGCAGGCCGAGAACGTGAAGTACGTCTGGGGTTACCCGGGCGGCGCGGTGCTGCACATCTACGACGCGTTCTACAAGCAGGACACCATCCAGCACGTGCTGGTGCGCCACGAGCAGGCGGCGGTGCACGCGGCCGACGGCTACGCGCGCGCCACCGGCGACGTCGGCGTGGCCCTGGTGACCTCGGGTCCCGGCGTGACCAACGCGGTCACCGGCATCGCCACCGCGTACATGGACTCCATCCCGATGGTGATCATCACCGGGCAGGTGCCGACGGCCGCGATCGGCCTCGATGCCTTCCAGGAGTGCGACACCGTCGGCATCACGCGCCCGATCGTCAAGCACAACTTCCTGGTCAAGGACGTGCGCGACCTGGCGATGGTCATGAAGAAGGCCTTCCACATCGCCCGCAGCGGCCGCCCGGGCCCGGTGGTGGTGGACATCCCCAAGGACGTCTCCTTCAACAAGACCCCCTGGACCGGCTACCCGGACAAGGTGGAGATGCGCTCCTACAACCCGGTGCGCAAGGGCCACAGCGGCCAGATCCGCAAGGCGCTGCAGCTGCTGATGACGGCCAAGCGGCCCTACATCTACTCCGGCGGCGGCGTGATCCTGGGCAATGCCAGCGAGGAACTGCGCACGCTGGCCAACCTGCTCGGCTACCCCTGCACCAACACGCTGATGGGGCTGGGCGCGATTTCCGGCACGGACCCCAAGTTCCTGGGCATGCTGGGCATGCACGGCACGATCGAGGCCAACAACGCGATGCAGAACTGCGACGTGCTGCTGGCCGTGGGCGCGCGCTTCGACGACCGCGTGATCGGCAACCCCAAGCACTTCGGCTCCAGCGACCGCAAGATCATCCACATCGACGTCGACCCTTCCAGCATCTCCAAGCGCGTGAAGGTCGACATCCCGATCGTGGGCGACGTGAAGGAAGTGCTGTCGGAGCTGATCGCGCAGATCCGCGAATCGGGCATGAAGCCGGACGCCTCGGCGCTGGGCGGCTGGTGGGAGACCATCGAGGGCTGGCGCAAGAAGGACTGCCTGCGCTACGACCGCAACAACCGCGAGGTCATCAAGCCGCAGCACGTGATCGAGACGCTGTGGAACATGACCAAGGACGTCGACACCTATGTCACGTCCGACGTGGGCCAGCACCAGATGTGGGCCGCGCAGTTCTACAAGTTCCAGGAGCCGCGCCGCTGGATCAACTCCGGCGGCCTGGGCACCATGGGCGTGGGCATCCCCTACGCCATGGGCATCAAGCTGGCCAAGCCGGACTCCGAGGTGTACTGCGTCACGGGCGAGGGCTCGGTGCAGATGTGCATCCAGGAACTCTCCACCTGCCTGCAGTACAACACGCCGATCAAGATCGTCGCGCTGAACAACCGCTACCTGGGCATGGTGCGCCAGTGGCAGGAACTGGACTACGAGGGCCGCTACAGCCACAGCTACATGGACGCGCTGCCCAACTTCGTGAAGCTGGCCGAGGCCTATGGCCACGTCGGCATGCTGATCGAGCGGCCGGCGGACGTGGAGCCGGCGCTGCGGGAAGCCCGCAAGCTCAAGGACCGCACCGTGTTCATGGACTTCCGCACCGACCCGACGGAAAACGTCTGGCCGATGGTGAAGGCCGGGCAGGGCATCACGCAGATGCTCCTCGGGAGCGAGGACCTCTAAGACGACGCGGCGGGCCGCGCCCGCCGCACATCCCCGAAGACGAATCTATTGGCTGCCAAGCCGCCTGCTTACCGGCAGGCGGGGAGGGCACCGAAAAGAGGAATCACTCATGAAGCACATCATCGCCGTGCTGCTGGAAAACGAACCCGGCGCACTTTCCCGTGTCGTGGCCCTGTTCTCGGCCCGCGGCTACAACATCGAATCGCTCACGGTGGCGCCGACGGAGGACCCGTCGCTGTCGCGCATGACCATCACCACCGCCGGCTCCGACGACGTGATCGAGCAGATCACCAAGCACCTGAACCGCCTGATCGAGGTGGTGAAGGTGGTCGACCTCACCGAGGGCAGCTACACCGAGCGCGAGCTCATGATGGTGAAGGTGCGCGCGGTGGGCAAGGAGCGCGAGGAGATGAAGCGCATGGCGGACATCTTCCGCGGCCGCGTCATCGACGTCACCGACAAGAGCTACACCATCGAACTCACCGGCGACCAGTCGAAGAACGACGCGTTCCTGCAGGCCATCGACCGCAGCGCGATCCTCGAGACCGTTCGCACCGGCGCCAGCGGCATCGGCCGCGGCGAGCGCATCCTGCGCGTCTGAGCCCCCCTTTCAACACCCCCGGACACGAGACGGAATCACTAGGAGCAACCATGAAGGTTTATTACGACAAGGACTGTGACCTGAGCCTGATCAAGGGCAAGACGGTCGCCATCATCGGCTACGGCTCGCAGGGCCACGCCCACGCGCAGAACCTCAACGACAGCGGCGTCAAGGTCATCGTCGGATTGCGCAAGGGCGGCGCTTCCTGGCCCAAGGTCGAGAAGGCCGGCCTGAAGGTCGCCGAAGTGGCCGACGCCGTGAAGTCCGCCGACGTCGTGATGATCCTGCTGCCCGACGAGCAGATCGCCACCGTCTACAAGAACGACGTGGAGCCGAACATCAAGCAGGGCGCCTCGCTCGCCTTCGCCCACGGCTTCAACGTCCACTACGGCCAGGTCGTGCCCCGCGCCGACCTCGACGTGTGGATGGTCGCGCCCAAGGCCCCCGGCCACACCGTGCGCAACACCTACACCCAGGGCGGCGGCGTGCCCCACCTGGTGGCGGTGCATGCCGACAAGTCCGGCCGCGCCCGCGACCTGGCCCTGTCGTACGCGATGGCCAACGGCGGCGGCAAGGCGGGCATCATCGAGACCAACTTCCGCGAGGAGACCGAGACCGACCTGTTCGGCGAGCAGGCCGTGCTGTGCGGCGGCACCGTGGAGCTGATCAAGGCCGGCTACGAGACGCTGGTGGAAGCCGGCTACGCGCCCGAGATGGCCTACTTCGAGTGCCTGCACGAGCTGAAGCTGATCGTGGACCTGATCTACGAAGGCGGCATCGCGAACATGAACTACTCGATCTCCAACAACGCGGAGTACGGCGAGTACGTCACGGGCCCGCGCATCATCACCGACGAGACCAAGAAGGTGATGAAGCAGGTGCTCAAGGACATCCAGACCGGCGAATACGCCAAGAGCTTCATCCTGGAAAACCGCGCCGGCGCGCCGACCCTGCAGTCGCGCCGCCGCCTGAACGCCGAGCACTCCATCGAGGTGGTGGGCGAGCAGCTGCGCGCGATGATGCCCTGGATCAAGAAGAACAAGCTGGTGGACCAGACGCGGAACTGACGCGTTCTTCGCACGGCAAAAGCCGCCCCCGGGCGGCTTTTGTTTTTCGCGGGAAGGGGGAGCCTTTACACTCTGGCCCATGCACGACGGACACGAAGAAGAGATGCCCCCCGAGGGAGTGGTGGTGCGCAAGCGGCGCAAGGGCATCTACATCCTGCCCAACCTCTTCACGCTGGCCGCGCTGTTCGGCGGCTTCTATTCCATCGTCATGGCGATGAACGGCCGCTTCGACCTGGCCGCCGTCGGCGTCTTCAGCGCCATGGTGCTGGACAGCCTGGACGGGCGCGTGGCGCGCATGACCAACACGCAGAGCGCCTTCGGCGAGCAGATGGATTCGCTCTCCGACATGGTGTCCTTCGGCGCCGCCCCGGCGCTGATCGCCTACGAGTGGGCCCTCAAGGGCCTGGGCCGCTGGGGCTGGATCGCCGCCTTCGTCTACTGCGCCTGCGCCGCGCTGCGCCTGGCGCGCTTCAACGTGAACACCGGCGTGGTCGACAAGCGCTACTTCCAGGGCCTGCCGTCGCCGGCGGCCGCGGCGCTGGTGGCCGGCTTCATCTGGCTGATGACGGACTACCGCGTGCGTCCCTACGACGTCACCTGGGTCATGTTCGCGCTGGCGCTGTACGCGGGGCTGACCATGGTCACCAACGTGCCCTTCTACAGCTTCAAGGACGTCCAGATGAAGAAGAGCGTGCCCTTCGCCGTGATCGTGCTGATCGCGCTGGGCATCGCCGTCATCAACATCGACCCGCCGGTGGTGCTGTTCGCCATCTTCGTGATCTACGGGCTGTCCGGCTACGGCGTCTACTTCTGGCGCAAGGCGCGCGGGCAGCGCGCGAGCATGATCAGCACCTCCACCGACGAGCCGGAGGAATCCGGATTGCATCGATAGAAAACCCTGATCCTCCCCGGATCGGCCCCTGTGCTAGAGTCGACCGCATGAACCGCATCGCGCTGGCCCTACTGCTATCCCCCCACGGGCGGAGACGGTAGCGCGCGCGCAGCATTCCCGTATCACGGCCCGTTTGCCACCAGCAGCGGGCCGTTTGCATTTGGGGCTGCTGGTTCACCCCCTCGAGAGACCCGACCATGCCGATGTTGAAGAACCCCGCCACCAAGTACCGCCAATTCGCGCCGGTGCGCCTGGCCGACCGCACCTGGCCGGACGCGGTGACCACGAAGCCTCCCGTGTGGTGCAGCGTGGACCTGCGCGACGGCAACCAGGCCCTGATCGAGCCCATGGACATCCCGCGCAAGCTGCGCATGTTCGAGGCGCTGGTGGCGATCGGCTTCAAGGAGATCGAAGTCGGCTTCCCCTCGGCGTCGCAGGTGGAGTTCGACTTCGTGCGCAAGCTGATCGAGGAGGACCTGATCCCGCGCGACGTCACCATCCAGGTGTTGACGCAGGCGCGCGAGGAACTGATCCGCCGCACCTTCGAATCGATGCGGGGCGCGCGCCGCGTGATCGTCCACCTGTACAACGCCACCGCGCCGGTGATGCGCAAGGTGGTGCTGGGCCTCGACGAGGACGGCATCGTGAACCTCGCGAGCTCGCAGGCCCGCCTGTTCCAGGAGCTGGCGGCGCGGCAGCCGGAGACCGACTGGGTGTTCCAGTACTCGCCGGAGATGTTCTCGGGCACCGAGCTGGCTTTCGCCAAGCGCGTGGTCGACGCGGTGACCGAGGTGTGGCAACCCACGCCGGCGCGCAAGTGCATCGTCAACCTGCCGTCCACGGTGGAGCACTCCACGCCCAACATCTTCGCGGACATGATCGAGTGGATGCACCGCCACCTGGCGCGGCGCGATTCCATCGTGCTGTCGGTGCATCCTCACAACGACCGCGGCACCGGCACCGCCGCCGGCGAGTTCGCGGTGATGGCCGGCGCGGACCGGCTGGAAGGCTGCCTGTTCGGCAACGGCGAGCGCACCGGCAACCTCGACCTCGTGAACGTGGCGCTCAACCTGTACAGCCAGGGCGTGGACCCGGGGCTGGACTTCTCGGACATCGACGAGATCCGCCGCACCGTGGAGCACTGCAACCAGCTGCCGGTGCATCCGCGCCACCCGTACGTGGGCGACCTGGTCTACACCTCCTTTTCCGGTTCGCACCAGGACGCGATCCGCAAGGCCTTCGCGGCCCGCAAGGAAGGCGAGCCCTGGGACATGCCCTACCTGCCGATCGACCCCAAGGACCTGGGCCGCAGCTACGAAGCGGTGATCCGCGTGAACAGCCAGTCGGGCAAGGGCGGCATTTCCTACCTGCTGGAGACCGAGTACGGGCTGGAACTGCCGCGCCGGCTGCAGATCGAGTTCAGCCGGGTGGTGCAGGGCGTGATGGACGCCAGCGGCAAGGAGCTGAGCGCGCGCGACCTGTGGGCGCTGTTCGAGAGCGAATACCGCCTGGGGCAGGCCTCGGTGGCGCACCAGGTGCTCGAATCGGGCGTGGGCCCCGCCGGTGACCTGGTGACCCTCGCGGCCGAGGTGCGCGCCGGCAGCCGCGACATCGCGGTGCGGGGCGCGGGCAACGGCCCGATCGCGGCCTTCGTGGAAGGCCTGGGCCAGGCCACCGGCCAAACCATCCGCGTGCTCGACTACCATGAGCATGCAATCGCATCCGGTGCCGACGCGCGCGCCGTGGCCTACCTGGAGCTGCGGGTCGGCGAGCGGACGCTGTTCGGCGTCGGCATGGACGCGAACATCGTGTCGGCGTCGCTCAAGGCGATCGTCTCGGGCCTGCAGCGCGCCGGCCTCGCTTGCGAACAAGAGGAATCCACATGGCAGACCAACTGATCATTTTCGACACCACGCTGCGCGACGGCGAGCAGTCCCCCGGCGCCTCCATGACCAAGGACGAGAAGCTGCGCATCGCGCGGCAGCTCGAGCGGCTGCGCGTCGACGTGATCGAGGCCGGCTTCGCCGCCAGCTCCAACGGCGACTTCGAGGCCGTGCAGGCGATCGCCAACGCGATCCGGGAATCGACCATCTGCTCGCTCTCGCGCGCCAACGACCGCGACATCTCGCGCGCCGCCGAGGCGCTCAAGGGCGCGCAGCGGGCGCGCATCCACACCTTCATCGCGACCTCGCCGCTGCACATGGAAAAGAAGCTGCGGATGACGCCCGAGCAGGTGCTGGAGCAGGCGAAGCAGTCGGTGCGCTTCGCCCGCAACCTGTGCGGCGACATCGAGTTCTCCCCCGAGGACGGCTACCGCAGCGAGCTGGACTTCCTCTGCCGCGTGCTGGAGGCGGTGATCGCGGAGGGTGCCACCACCATCAACGTGCCCGATACGGTCGGCTATGCCGTCCCGGAGCTGTACGGCGAATTCATCCGCACGCTGCGCGAGCGCATCCCGAACTCCGACAAGGCGGTCTGGTCCGTGCACTGCCACAACGACCTCGGCATGGCCGTGGCCAACTCGCTGGCCGGCGTGAAGCTCGGCGGCGCGCGCCAGGTCGAGTGCACCATCAACGGCCTGGGCGAGCGCGCCGGCAACTGCTCGCTGGAAGAGGTCGTCATGGCCGTGAAGACGCGCAGGGACTACTTCGGCCTGGACGTGAACATCGACACCCGCCACATCGTGGCGGCCAGCCGCATGGTCAGCCAGACCACCGGCTTCGTGGTCCAGCCGAACAAGGCGGTGGTCGGCGCCAACGCCTTCGCCCACGCCAGCGGCATCCACCAGGACGGCGTGCTCAAGGCGCGCGACACCTACGAGATCATGCGGGCGGAAGACGTGGGCTGGTCGGCCAACAAGATCGTGCTGGGCAAGCTGTCGGGCCGCAATGCCTTCAAGCAACGCCTGCAGGAGCTCGGCGTGGCGCTCGACAGCGAAGCCGAGATCAACGCGGCCTTCGCCAAGTTCAAGGAGCTGGCCGACCGCAAGAGCGAGATCTTCGACGAGGACATCCTGGCGCTGGTGAGCGACGAGGCTGTAACCAAGGAAGAGGAAAGCTACCGGCTTGTCTCGCTTCGGCAACACAGCGAGACGGGGGAGCGGCCCCATGCGGAGGTCGTCTTCACCGCCCAGGGCAAGGAGGTGCGGGGCCAGTCGGACGGCAACGGCCCGGTGGACGCCTCGCTCAAGGCGATCGAAAGCCAGGTCCGCAGCGGCGCCGAAATGGTGCTCTATTCGGTGAATGCCATCAGCGGCTCCACCGAGAGCCAGGGCGAGGTGACGGTGCGCCTGCAGAACTCCGGCCGGGTGGTCAACGGGGTGGGCGCGGATCCCGACATCGTGGTGGCATCGGCCAAGGCCTACCTGAGCGCGTTGAACAAGCTGCGCAGCAAGGTGGAACGGGTGGCGGCGCAGGGTGGGGGCAACGTCTAGGGTTATTCCCTATTCCGAAGCTCGACTGTGAGCTTAGTCTCCTAAGTCATTGATTTGTGTAACTTTTGAGCCCGCCAGTACACAGCCGAAGTACACTGCGTCCGAGGGTGTAAGCAGTCTCCTACACCCAGGACGTCGTTGCCAGGAGTGCCGCACTTGATTCGACTCGTTCATACCATCGCCCTGAGTGTCTTGGCTCTGGCGTTGGCCCCCGCCGCCGCTGAAGCGGCGCCGGCCAAGCGCGTCGTCAAGAAGGAGCACACGAGCGTGGTCAAGCGCGCGCGCGTGGCCAAGTCCTATGCGGCCGGCCGGCAGCACCTGTCGGCTCGCAAGTCCCGCTCCGTCGTTCGCCTGGCGCCCCCGCGCCCTTCCTTCGGCCAGCTCGCCGGCCTGCATTCCGCCGAGGACGAACTCGACCTGAAGTCCAGCGTCGCCCTCGTCATCGACCAGGACAACGGCCAGATCCTGCTGCGCAAGAACGATTCGGCGGTGCTGCCGATCGCCTCCATCACCAAGCTCATGACCGGCCTGGTCATCAGCGAGGCCAAGCTGCCGATGGACGAGACGATCACCATCACCCAGGACGACGTGGACACGGAAAAGGGCAGCAGCTCGCGCCTGCGCGTGGGCACCGCCCTTACCCGCGGCGAACTGATGCACCTGTCGCTGATGTCCAGCGAGAACCGCGCGGCCCACGCGCTCGGCCGCACCTATCCGGGCGGCATGAGCGCCTTCGTCGAGGCGATGAACCAGAAGGCGCGGATCCTGGGCATGGCGGACACGAAGTATGTCGAGCCCACGGGCCTGTCCAGCCGCAACCAGTCGAGCGCCCAGGACCTGGCGCGGCTGGTGGCCACGGCCTCCAACGACAAGATGATCAGCGAGCTGTCCACGTCCCCCGGCCACGAGGTGGAAGTGGGCCGCCGCACGCTGCGCTTCGGCAACACCAATCGCCTGGTAAAGAACCCGGCCTGGGACATCGGCCTGCAGAAGACCGGCTACATCTCGGAAGCGGGCCAGTGCCTGGTGATGCAGGCGAAGGTCGCGGGCCGCAAGCTGATCATGGTGTTCCTGGATTCCGCCGGCAAGCTGAGCCGCATCGGCGATGCCGAGCGCGTGCGCCGCTGGGTCGAGACCAACTCGCCGACCGGCGTGCCGCTGCCCAACGGCAACACGGTGATCCGCCAGGTCAACGGCTGACGCTGAAAGCGAAAGAAAAGGGCCCCTCGGGGCCCTTTTTCATTGGAGAAGAGGGTCAGGCCGCCATGCGCTGCGTCGGCGGCTTGTAGCCCAGCGCGGCGGAGATCTCCTCGGCGGTCGACTGCAGCTTCTGCAGCCAGTTCTCGTCCAGGCGGTCGGCCGGGGCGGAGATCGACAGGCCCGCGACCAGCTTGGACTGGTCGTCGTAGATGCCGGCGGCCATGCAGCGCACGCCCAGCTCCAGTTCCTCGTTGTCGCGGGCGATGCCGTACTGCCTGGCCTTGGCGAGCTCGCGCTCCAGGAGCGGCAGCTGCGTGATGCTGTTCTTGGTGTGGCCGGCCAGGCCCGTGCGCGTGGCATACGCGCGCACCCGCTGCGGGTCGTCCGCGGCGAGGAACAGCTTGCCCGTGGACGTCAGGTGCAGCGGCGCCCGGCCGCCGATGGCGCGGACCACCTGCATGCCCGAGCGCTCGCTGTAGGCGCGCTCGACATAGACGATCTCGTCGCCCTGCCGCACGCTCAGGTTCACCGGTTGCTGGATCTGCTTGTGCAGTTCGCGCATGGGCAGCAGCGCCGCGTCGCGCACGTTCAGCCGCGCCTTGACCAGGTTGCCCAGTTCCAGCAGGCGCATGCCCAGCCGGTAGCTGCCCGCCTCGGGACGGTCGACGAAGCGGCCGGTGGCCAGGTCGTTCAGGATGCGGTGCGTGGTGGAGGGGTGCAGGCCCGTCTTCTCGCTGATCTCCTTCAGGGAGATCGCGTCCTCGCGGGAAGCCAGGACGTCGATCAGCGCGAACATGCGCTCGATGACCTGGATGGTCGGGGTGGCCGGAGCCTGGGAGTCTTTTTGTCGCATGGGGTTGACCTCGCCGCCCATTTTATCTTGTGAAAAGCGGCGCGGGCAGAGGCCCAGGAACGGCGTCAGGCTTGCGGGCTGCCCGGGCGCCATTGGCCGTCCACCAGCACCTCGTGCGGGTGGAAGCGCGCCTTGTAGTTCATCTTGGGGCTCTCGGCGATCCAGTAGCCGAGGTATACGTGCGGCAGCTTGAGCCGCCGGGCCTGGTCGATCTGCCACAGCACGCTGTAGGTGCCGTAGCTCGCGACCGGGTCCGGCTCGTAGAAGGTGTACACGGCGGAAATGCCGTCGTTCAGCACGTCGAGGATGGACACCATGCGCAAGGGGCCCGTGCTGCCATCGGGCATCTTCTCGCGGAACTCCACCAGGCGCGAATTCACACGGCTTTGCAGCAGGAACTGCGTGTACTGGTCGATGCTGTCGTGGTCCATGCCGCCGCCGGCGTGTCGGCCGGTCTGGTAGCGCAGGTACAGGTGGTAGTGCTCCGGCACGAAGCACAGCTTGAGCACGCGCGCCTGCAGGTTGGCGTGCTGCTTGCCCGCGCGCCGCTGGCTTCGGCTGGCGCGGAACCGGTCCACCGCCACGCGCAGCGGCACGCAGGCGCGGCAGCCGTCGCAGTAGGGCCGGTAGGTGAACATGCCGCTGCGGCGGAACCCGCTGGTCACCAGGTCGGAGTACGCGTCGTTGTGGATCAGGTGGCTGGGCGTGGCGACCTGCGAGCGTGCCTGCTTGCCGGGCAGGTAGCTGCACGGGTAAGGCGCCGTCGCGTAGAACTGCAGCGTCTGGAGCGGGAGATCCTTGAGGTGCGTCACTCAGGTGTCGGATGCGGCAGGAGTGCGTTCCAGTATACGGGCTCGAATCGCCAGGCAGGAGTGGGCAGGGAGGAGTCCCCGGCGACTTGTTGCACAAATTCCGCCCTCGGGATCTCGCGAGCGCCGAGCGAGGCGAGGTGCCGCGTGTTCTGCTGGCAGTCGATCATGCGCACCTGCGCCTGCCGCGCCCAGGCCACCAGCGCCGCCAGCGCGATCTTGGAAGCGTCGGGCACGCGCGTGAACATGGACTCGCCGAACACGGAGCGGCCGATGACGACGCAGTACAGGCCGCCCGCGAGGCGGCCGTCGATCCAGGTCTCCACGCTGTGCGCGAAGCCGGCGCGGTGGAACGCCTGGTAGGCGGCCACCATGGCCGGCACGATCCAGGTGCCGGACTGTCCGGGCCGCTGGCTCGTCGCGCAGGAATGGATGACCGCGTCGAAGTCGCCGTCGAAGCGGATTTCGCAGCGCGGATCGGCCGCGAAGCGCGCGACCGTCTTGCGCAGCGAACGGTGCAGCCTGAATTCATCCGTGAACAGGACCATGCGCGGGTCGGTGCTCCACCACAGGATGGGCTGGCCCTCGCTGAACCACGGGAAGATGCCGCGCGCGTAGGCCCGCTGCAGGCTGTCGACGTCGAGCGCGCCGCCCGCGGCCAGCAGGCCGGGCGCCGGCTGCTTGTGGTCCCATGCCTGGGACGGTTCGGGAAAGGCGTCGCCGGGTTGAAGCCAGGGCAGGTGCATCGGCTGTCATTGTGCCGTCGCCGGGCAATGCGCGAATGTCCGTGTGCGGGATCTCCGGCACGCGCGCATCGGCGGCGGCCTACAAGGAGGCTGTCCGCGGTCCCCTTATGGTCGGTCCCGTGCACAACGCCCACAGGACTTCCATGGCCACCAGGATCGCCCACAGCGCGCGTGACCAGCGCGGCGCCGTGCGCTTCGACACCAGCATGCCCGTGCGGATCGAGGGGGGTGCGGGGACGGCGCACAACATCAGCACGCAAGGCGTGTACTTCGAGACGGACGTGGAGCACCGGCTCGGCGCGCTGGTCCAGCTGTCGATCGAGTTCACCCTCTACGGCCGCAAGCACCGGCTGCTGTGCGAGGGCAAGGTCGTGCGCGTCCAGGCCGAAGGCCAGCGCGTCGGCGTCGCGGCCCGCCTGCTCGCTCCCTTCTTCGAGGGCGAGGAGGAGGCTGCGCCGCCGCCGCTGCGCTAGCCGACTTCGCGCAGGAAGGGGCCGCCCGGCCGGGGCGGGATGTCGCCGCCGCCGACCGGGACTTCCTCCAGCCGCGACTGGGGCGAGAGCCGCGCGCCGATGGTGAACCCCTGCGCGGTCGCCTCGCTGCGCACCACTTCCGCCTGGCAACGCAGCGGGTACTGGTGACCATCGAGCAGGTACTCGATCACCACGTCCACCAGTGTCCCGGGCTCATAGTGGCGGTCGGCCTCGAAGGAGAGGCCGGACGCGCTCAGGTCGCAGGTGGTGCCATGGTGGCCGTCCACCGTCACCGGCATGGCCGCGGCGAAGCGATCGGCGCGGCGGCGCTCGTCGCGCGTCGTCAGCGGAATAGCAATTCGCGGCCCGTCTGAAGCCATGGCTTCTCCTCGTGAGCCACCGACCCTATCGCCGGGGCGTCGCGGCGCTGTAGGCGCCATCCGCACCGACGCGTGGGACGCGGCTGGCGGACCGGGCGAGCAGACGGGCGACTACAGCACGCGAAGGCGTTTTCCCACAGGCGCGGGACCCGGCACATTTCTAGCATGCGCTGTCGTTGAAAGGAGCCGCCATGGACGACCGCGATACCGCTGCCGACGTCACGCCCCGCCATCTCTGGGCGTTGTCCCCGGAAACGGGGAAGGCCGGATTCGACGGCACGCTGTGGCTCACGGGCGGCGCGTCGCTGCTGCTCTGGACCGCGATCGCGCTGCTGCTCACGACTGCCTGAAGTCTTGCCCTCGCTCTGGGATTATTCCCGCCGTTGCACGCTCCGCCACTCGAAAAACCGGTAGTGCGCCGCGGAGTGCTGTGCGACACTCGACAGGTCGAGTCAAGCCATGATGCGTGCGTCCCGCCCCCCCGAAAGCCAGGCCCGCCTGCTGCCCGAAGGCCGCCGCTGGGGCTTTGGCGCGCACAGCGTGGTGCCCTACCTCACCATGGCGCTTCATGCGCGGCCCGGCCTCGGGGACGAGGGGGGCGCCTCGATCCGCAACCCGGTGTTCCCGTCCATGGAAGACACCCTTCGGGCGCTGCGCCAGGGTCACTGAAAGTACTAGGCAGTTTTCCGAAGCGAGGTGACGGGTGGTGCTTAAATAAGCATCCTCCGTGAGCTAGTTCACTTGTATCAAGGGCCGGCTCCGTGTAACTTCATGTTACCAAAGACGGAGGAGGACTCCCATGAACCGTGCTGCCCTGACGACGGCGTTCCTTGCGGCCGCCCTGTCCCTGCCCGGCTTCGCCGCGGCCCAGACGCCATCCCAGCCTCGGCCGATCCGCATCGGCCTGGTGTTCCCGCTGACCGGCGGCTCCGCCGACATGGGCAACAGCGCGCGGGTCGGCGCGCAGGTGGCGGTGCAGGAGATCAACGAGGTGGGCGGCTACCTGGGCCGGCCGCTGGAGCTGGTGATCCGCGACGACAAGGCGGACAACGACACCGGCCTGGCGCACGCCAGGGAACTGGTGGAGAAGGAGAAGGTGACCGCCACCATCGGCTACTGCAACACGGGTGTGGCCATGAAGGCGCTGGACGTGTTCCAGGCGAACAAGCACGTGCTGATGGTCACCTGCGCGACCGGGACGGCGATCACCGCGAAGTACCCGCCGGAGCAGAGCTATATCTTCCGCACTTCCGCGCGCGACCAGTTGCAGACGCAGTTCCTCGTCGACGAGATCGTCAAGCGCGGCCTGGCGAGGGTGGCGCTGCTGGTGGACACCTCCGGCTACGGCGATGCCGGCCTGAAGGACCTGGAAGCGGCCCTGGGCCGCGCGGGCCTGAAGCCCGCCGCGGTGGTGCGCTTCAAGGTGGGCGTGCAGAACCTGGAAGCCGAAATGAAGCAGCTGCGCGATTCCGGCGCCGACGCCCTGATCGGTTGGACCGTCGGGCCGGAGGAGGGCGTGCTGTCCGCGGCCCGGGCGGCCATCGGCTGGAAAGTCCCGCAGTTCGGGCCCTGGGGCCTGTCGCACGCGTCGGCCTTCGCGGTGTCGCAGGGCAAGGTGGAAGGCGCCCTGATGGTTCAGACGGTGCTGCCGAACATCTTCCTCGAACGCAACAGCACCTTCCTGCGCAACTACACGAAACTGAGCAAGGAAACGCCGATCGGCTCGATGATGTCCGCGGCGCAGACCTATGACGCCGTGCACCTGCTGCTGCGCGCGATGTTCGACTCCAAGGGCGACCTGAGCGGACCCAGCCTCAAGAAGGCGCTGGAGCATCCCTCCAACACCTACCGCGGCGTGGTCACGACCTACGAGCGCGCGTTCTCGCCCACCGACCACGACGCGATCTCCGCCAACATGCTGTGGCTCGGCACCTGGCGCAACCAGGAGCGCGGCTACGCGTACAAGGAAGACGAGCGCCGCGCGACGATCATCCGCCGCAAGGAAGCGGCGCCCGCGGCCGCGGCGGGAACGCCGGCCGCGACGGCCGCTGCGACATCGGCGGCGGCGAAGTAGCCTAGCGTCCGTAGAACATGGTGGTGCCGCAGTGCGGGCACCGGTACAGCCGGCGCGAAGGCACCAGTCGCCGCAGCCACCCGGGCCGGCGCAGCCGCACGAAGTCGTTCGGCCCGCATTCGCACGGGCTCAGTCGCAGCGCGCGCCACAAGGGCGGGTGCTGCGGCGCATGGGCAGCGGGCGCGGGGAGAAAGCCCTCGTCGGCAGGCATGAGCGGCTCCATGGCTGGTGTTGGGGACGCCATGTTCTCCCCCGCTGCCGGTGGTGGCGTGTAGGACGGCATCGATGTTGCAGCCAAAGACAAAAGGGGCCAGCTGCATGCAGCTGGCCCCTTCGATGTTCTGGCTCCCCGACCTGGGCTCGAACCAGGGACCTACGGATTAACAGTCCGGCGCTCTACCGACTGAGCTATCGGGGAACAAGCCTTAGATTATAGCGTGGCTTTCGCGCCTTTCCGGCAGCTCGACCACGCTTCAGCAAAACGTCAGTCGAACACCGGCGTCTCGACGCCCAGCACCTTGTGCAGCTTCGGGCTGGTGGTCGTGTACTGCAGGTGGATCTTGCCCTTCTCGGGGAAGATGATCGGCGCGGCGCCGAAGGCGGCCAGCGCGCACTCGTGGAACCCCGAGAGGATCAGCTTCTTCTTGCCGGGGTAGGTGTTGATGTCGCCCACCGCGAAGATGCCCGGCACGTTGGTGGAGAACTTCTCGGTGTCCACCTTCAGCTGCTTGCGCTCGATGTCCAGGCCCCAGTCGGCGATCGGCCCGAGCTTGGGCGACAGGCCGAAGAACACCAGCAGCACGTCCAGCGGCACGACGCGCGTGACGCCGTCGGAGCCGGTCACCTTGGCGCCCGTGAGCTTGCCGTCCTGTTCCTCGTAGCCCGTGACCTGGCCGACGATGAACTGCATTTCCATCTGCTCGCACAGCTCGTGCATCCGCGCCACCGAGGAGGGCGCGGCACGGAAGCCGTCGCGGCGGTGGATCAGGATCACGCTCTCCGCCTTGTGCGGGTTGCCGTCCACGTTGCCGGCGGTGAAGTTCAGGGCCCAGTCGAGCGCGGAGTCGCCGCCACCGACCACCACGAGGTTCCTGCCGGCGAAGTCGGCGGGGTTCTTCACCCGGTAGAACAGCTGCGAGCCGTCGAACTTGTCGAGGCCGTCGACCTTCAGCGTGCGCGGCTCGAAGGCGCCCACGCCGGCGGCGATGAAGATGGTCTTGGTCAGGAAGCGCGTGCCCTTGGAGGTCTCGACGCGGAAGCGGCCGTCGTCCTGCTTCTGCACCACGGTGACCGTCTGGCCCAGGTGGAAGGTCGCGCCGAAGGGTTCGATCTGCTTCAGGAGCGCGTCGGTCAGTTCCTTGCCGGTGCACACCGGGATCGCCGGGATGTCGTAGATCGGCTTGTCCGGATACAGCTCGATCGGCTGGCCGCCGGGATAGGCGAGCGAGTCGATGACGTGCGCCTTGATCTCCAGCAGACCGAGCTCGAAAACCTGGAACAGGCCCACCGGGCCCGCGCCGACGATGACCGCGTCGGTCTCGATCGGGCCGTCATGCGCGGCTGCGGTCTTGATCACTTCTTGGTTCAGTTGAGGTTCCATATTCCCTACTTGACCAGCTCGGACAACTTGCCCGGCTTGTCCTTCCACTCCTCCGCGTCCGGCAGCGCGGGCTTGCGCTTGGTGATGCTCTTCCAGCCGGGGGCGTGGGACAGGTCCGCGTTCAGCTTGGTGAAGGCGACCTGGTCCGCGGGCACGTCCTCCTCCGCGTAGATCGCGTTGACGGGACACTCGGGGATGCAGACCGCGCAGTCGATGCATTCGTCCGGGTCGATCACGAGCATGTTCGGCCCCTCGCGGAAGCAGTCCACGGGGCAGACATCCACGCAGTCGGTGTACTTGCAGCGGATACAGGATTCGGTGACGACGTGGGTCATTGTTGTGCCGAGGGATCGGGGAAACCCTCGATTTTATTGGGTTTTCATACCACCCCTGCCGACGTGGCCGTACGGCCCGCAGGGTTTGAGCATTGTCAACGAACGAGCACGGCCCCCGAGGTCCTGTGCGTCGCGGTGTCCACCAGCACCAGCGCCCCCAGCGCCCGCGAGCGGGCGTGCGGCAGGGTGGCCAGCGGCTCCTGCAGCGACAGCTCCACGTGGCCGATGCCATTGGGCTCCAGGTGGTCGGCGTCCTGCTCCGCCAGGGTGTTCACGTCCAGTTTGTGCACTATCCGCTTCACTTTGGCCTTCACCCAGCGGTGGCCATGCAGCGCCCAGTACACCCGCCCGGCGACGAGCGGTTCGTCGTCCATCCACGCAACCGTGGCGGAAAGCTCACGCGACGGCGCGAAGGCGCCCGGCGCCAGCAGCCAGTCGCCCCGCGAAACGTCCACTTCGCGATCCAGCACGATGCCGGCGCTGTGGCGCGCCCCGACGGCGGCGGGCTGCCGCACGTGGTCGAGGACCTGTGCGACCTTCGCGGTCTGGCCGCCGGGAAGCACGGTGACTTCCTGGCCCGGCTGTACGCTGCCCGAGGCGACGCGGCCCCAGAACACGCGCCGTCCCTGCGAGGTGTCGGCGGAGGAGGAGAATTTCTCGACCCACTGCACCGGGAAGGAAAACGCTTCCTCGGCTTCGGCCGGGGTCACGTCCAGTTGTTCCAGCAGCGCGAGCAGCGACAGGCCCCGGTAGCCGCACCACCCCGGCCGGGCCTCCACCACGTTGAAGCCCTTCAGCGCGGAGATCGGCACGACGGCGCGGGCGTGGATGCCGGCCGCTTCGGTGAACTGCTCCAGCGCGCCGCGGATGTTGGTGAAGGCGACGGTGGCATCTTCCACCGCGTCCAGCTTGTTCACGGCGAACACGATGGAGGGCACGCGCAACAGGTTCGCCAGCAGGGTGTGGCGGCGGGTCTGGGGCAGCAGTTCCAGGCCCGGGTTCTGCCACTTGAGCTTGGTGGCGTCGACCAGCACCACGGCGGCATCCGCGCCGGAGGCGGCCGTGACCATGTTGCGGGTGTACTGCTCGTGGCCGGGCGCGTCGCCGATGATGAACTTGCGCGCCGGCGTGGCGAAGTAGCGGTAGGCCACGTCGATCGTGATGCCCTGTTCGCGCTCGGCGGACAGGCCGTCGGTGAGCAGCGCCAGGTCGGTCTCGCCGGAACGCGACACGGAGGCCAGCTGGTCCTGCAGCACGGCGCGGCTGTCCACCAGCAGGCGGCCGATCAGGGTGCTCTTGCCGTCGTCGACGGAGCCGCAGGTGATGAAGCGCAGGGCGGCGTCGTGGCCGGTGGCGGTCGCGGTCGTGTTCATGTCAGAAGTACCCGTCCTTCTTGCGCTTTTCCATCGAGGCGTCGGAGGTCTTGTCGTCCATGCGGGTGGCGCCGCGCTCGCTCACTTCGGCCACCAGCGTCTCGGCGACCACTTCGCCGGCGTTGGCCGCGGGGCTTTCCACCGGGCAGGTGCAGGTGATGTCGCCCACGGTGCGGAAGCGCACGGTGCGCGTGACGACCTCCTCGCCGTCCTTCGGAGGCGTGAGCTCCGTGACCGGCACCAGCAGGCCGCGGCGCTCGATCACCTGGCGCCGGTGCGCGTAATAGATCGAGGGCAGGGCGATCTGCTCGCGTTCGATGTACTGCCAGACGTCCAGCTCGGTCCAGTTCGAGATCGGGAACACGCGGAAGTGCTCGCCGGGCTGCAGGCGGGTGTTGAACAGCGTCCACAGTTCCGGGCGCTGCGCCTTCGGCTGCCACTGCCCGAAGCTGTCGCGGTGGGAGAAGATGCGCTCCTTGGCGCGCGCCTTCTCCTCGTCGCGGCGGGCGCCGCCGATCAGGGCGTCGAAGCGGAATTCCTCGATCGCCTCCAGCAGGGTGACCGACTGGTGCGCATTGCGGCTTTCGCCGGGGTGCGCCAGTCGCACCGTCCCGCGCTTCATGGAGTCCTCGACGCTGCGCACGATCAGCTCGGCACCGAGCTCCTTCGCGCGGAAGTCGCGGAAGTCGGTCACTTCGGGGAAGTTGTGGCCGGTGTCGATCATCAGCAGCGGGTAGGGGATGCGGCCCGTGCCGAAGGCCTTCTCCGCGCACTTGAGCAGCACCAGCGAGTCCTTGCCGCCGGAAAACAGCAGCGTGGGGCGCTCGAAGGCACCGGCCACTTCGCGCAGGATGAAGATCGCCTCTTCCTCGAGCGCGTCGAGGTGGCGGTTGCTGATGCGGGACAGCAGTTGCGGTTCCGTGCGCGCGTTCATGCGGGGGCCTTTTCTTCGTTCTTCACGTGCAGGCCGCATTCCTTCGCGGCTTCATCCTCCCACCACCACCGCCCGGCGCGGAAGTCCTCGCCCAGGCTG
Organism: Ramlibacter sp.; assembly: GCA_022844525.1. Classification (GTDB taxonomy): domain Bacteria; phylum Pseudomonadota; class Gammaproteobacteria; order Burkholderiales; family Burkholderiaceae_C; genus Ramlibacter. The sequence continues at coordinate 4,803 of JALHLO010000008.1, read as the reverse complement.
ATCGCGCGGGTGCAGGGCGCGCAGCCGATGCTGGGGAAGAACTGGTCGTGCAGCGGGTTGTAGTCGACCTCGTTGGCGGCGATGTAGTGCCAGACGTCGCCCCAGGTCCAGTCGGCCAGGGGGTTGATCTTGGCGCGGCCGTTCTTCGGCACGTCGCCCAGGTCGATGGCGGGCACTTCGGCGCGCGCCGCGGACTGCTCGCGGCGCAGGCCGGTGATCCAGGCCTTCTGGCCGGCCAGCGCGCGTTCCAGCGGCTCCATCTTGCGGATGCCGCAGCAGGCCTTGCGCAGCTCGATGCTGCGGTACATGGCGGTCGCGCCTTCGCGAGCGACGAACTGCACCACGGCTTCGTGCACGGGGCGGTAGACCTCTACCGGCGCGCGCGAGTTCGTGCGCGTGCGTTCCAGCAGCTGCAGCGTCTCGGCGTGCAGGGCGCCGGTCTCCAGCACGAAGACGGGGATGTCCAGCTCCAGGCTGTTGACCAGGTGCGTGATCACCACGTCCTCGGCGCCCAGGCTGGAAGCCTGCTTCAGCGGCGCGAACTCGCAAGCCGCCTGGATCAGCAGCTTCTGCGTGGCGGCCAGCTTGGCCTCGTAGTCCTGCGAGGCGCGGGCGTGCAGTTCCCTGGCTCCCATCTCAGCTCCGCGCGAACAGCGGCTGCCTGACCACCGCGTCGCCCTGGTAGAAGGCGGCGTAGCGCGCGAACTGGCGCTCGGCGTCGGCCGGGTCCTTGCCTTCCTTGAGCACCGCGCTGGTGAAGCCGGTGCGGTGCATCTGCACCAGCTGGTCGATCAGCACGTCGCCGGTGGCGCGGATGTCGCCGGTGAAGCCGCGGCGCTGGCGCAGCAGGCGCGCCTGCGTGAAGGCGCGGCCGTCGGTGAACTTGGGGAAGTCCAGCTCGATGCGATCGACGCCGTCCAGCGGGACTTCCAGCGGGTCGGCGTCGTTGGCCAGCACCAGCACGTTCAGCTGGTCTTCCGGCACGGCGCCGGCGATGAGGATGCGGATCATGCGATTTCCCGTTCCACGAAGCGCGCGCCGTTGGCGGCGGCCTTGAAAGGCTCGATGCCCACGCGCTTCAAGGTGGCGATGAAGGTTTCCTGGCGGCCGTCGGCCAGGGTCTGGCGCTCGCGGCGGTAGGTGTCGAGCACGGCCTCGATCACCACCGGCACTTCGGCGGCGGAGAAGGACGGCCCCACGACCTTGCCGGGCGTGGCGGGGCCGGAATGCGCCGTGCCGTCGCTGCCGCCCAGCGTCACCTGGTACCACTCCTTGCCGTCCTTGTCGACGCCGAGGATGCCGATGTGGCCGGCGTGGTGGTGGCCGCAGGAGTTGATGCAGCCCGAGATGTTCAGGCGGATGTCGCCGAGGTCGAACTCCTCGTCCAGGTCCTGGTAGCGCTGCGTGATCGCCTCGGCGATCGGCAGCGAGCGCGCGTTCGCCAGGGAGCAGAAGTCGCCGCCGGGGCAGGCGATCATGTCGGTCAGCAGGCCGATGTTCGGCTTGGCGAAACCGGCCTTGCGCGCCGCCGCGTACAGCTCGGGCAGGTCCTCCGCGTGCACCCAGGGCAGCAGCAGGTTCTGTTCGTGCGTCAGGCGGGCTTCGCCGGCGGAGAAGCGCTCGGCCAGGTCGGCGGCGGTCTCCATCTGTTCGGCGGTGGCATCGCCGGGCGCGTAACCCAGCCGCTTGAAGGACAGCGTCACGATGCGCAGCTGCGGGTTGCGGTGCGGGCGCACGTTGCGCTGCAGCCAGCGCTGGTACAGCGGGTCCGCTTCGGCGTCGGCCTTGACGATGGCGTACACCTGCGCGGCGGCGCCCTTGCGCACCGGCGGGTTGAGTTCCGGATTGACGAAGGAGCCGGCCACGCGATCGAGTTCGGCCTGCGTCAGCGTGTGCGGGCCGCCGTCCTGTTCGACGATGGCCTTGAACTCGGCCTCCACCTTGTCGATGTAGCGCTGGCCCTCGGCCTTCACGAGGATCTTGATGCGGGCCTTCCACAGGTTGTCGCGGCGTCCGTACTCGTTGTAGACGCGGATGCAGGCCTCGATGTAGTTCAGCAGCTGCTGCCAGGGCAGGAACTCGCGCACCACGGTGCCGATGATCGGCGTGCGGCCCATGCCGCCGCCCACCATCACCTTGAAGCCGAGTTCACCCGCGGCGTTCCGCGCCACTTGCAGGCCGATGTCGTACCAGCCCAGGGCGGCGTGGTCTTCCTTCGAGCCGTTCAGGGCCACCTTGAACTTGCGCGGCAGGAAGGCGAACTCGGGGTGCAGCGTGCTCCACTGGCGCAGGATCTCGGCGAAGGGCCGCGGATCGGCGATCTCGTCGGCGCCGATGCCGGCGAATTCGTCGGTGGTGATGTTGCGGATGGTGTTGCCGCTGGTCTGGATGCCGTGCATGTTGGCGGCGGCCAGCAGCTCCATCACGTCGGCGGCCTTGTCGATCGGGATCCAGTTGAACTGCACGTTGGTGCGGGTGCTGAAGTGGCCGTAGCCGTACTTCAGCTTCGTCGCCACGGGCGCGCCGCCGGGCACGGGGACTTCGCCCAGCGCCAGCTGCTTTTCCTGCGCTTCCCGCAGCAGCGCGGGATCCGGCCGGTCGTACTCGCGCGCGACGCGCGCCAGCGCGCGCAGCTGGTAGCCGGCGATGTCGCCGTAAGGCACGGCGATGCGCGTCATCGGCGCATAGCGCTGGATGTACCAGCCGTTCTGCAGGCGCAGCGGCCGGAACTCCTCGTCGCTGAGCTTGCCGGCCTGCCAGCGCTCCAGCTGGTCGCGGAACTGGGCGGCGCGGGCCTGGACGAACTGCCGGTCGAATTCTGTGTATTGGTACATGGGCGGACTTGGCGACCCCGGGAGGGGTCCGGAGCGGCGACTTTAGGCAAGTCCCATATGGATCCAAACTATTTTTTAATTCCGCGCTTATGCGGATAAGCTTATGCACGAAGTGGGATGCGCCCCCGCCGGCCTTTCCGGCGGGTCGCCGGATAAGCCATCCGGCAGGGCCGATGTCTCCGCAACAGTTGGGGCGACGAACAAAGGCATGGCGCAACGGGTCTACATCAAGGTCGTGGGCTTCTCCGACGAGGAGCGCCACGCGCTGAACACGGTGTTCCGGCTGTCCGAGCAATGCCGAACCATGTACCAGCTGTGGACCACGCAGGCTTCCGAGTCCGCGCGGGCGGCCTTCATGGACGGCCAGAGCTGGGAGGCGCGGGTCGAGGCGGAGTCTCCGCTGCACCGCGACCTGCCGATTCTGTGGGTTGGGCCCAACGCTCCTGCCAATGTTTCGCGCACTTACCAGCGCCCGATCGCCTGGCCCGAGATCCTCGAAGGCCTGGATGGATTGTTCGGCGAAACCGTCGAGCTCGGGCTGCCCCAGGAGCCGGATTCCGTCATGTCGCAGAAGCAGGCGCTGATTGTCAGCGGCGACCGCGACGAACGCCTCTACCTGCGCGCGCGCCTGTCGCTGGCGCGCCTGACGCTCGCCGATGAAGCCGAGAGCGGCTCGCAGGCCGTGGAGCTCGCGCGCGGCAAGCAGTACGACGTGGCGCTGGTGGACGCCGGCCTGGACGACATGGACGCGTGGGCGCTGCTGCGCCAGCTCAAGGGCGGCCGCAAGCCGATCCCGCACGTCGCCATGACCAAGGCCGCGCGCTCCCTGTCCGAGCGCGTGCGCGCCTGGGTCGGCGGCGCGGCCCTGCTGGAGCACCCGCCCGACGCCGAGCGGCTCGACGCCTGGCTCAGCCGGATCGAGCTCGGCCCAGCCTCCTGAGGTCCAGCGCCTGGGCCAGGCGCGCTTCCAGCGGCAGCGGTTCCTCGTGCAGGCGCGCGGCGATCAGTTCGCCGCACAGCGCCGCGAAGGTGAGGCCGCGTGATCCCATCGCCGTGCTCAGCCACAGTCCGGGAGCGAGCTCTCCCACGATCGGCCGCCGGTCACTCGAGGCGCAGCGCACGCCGCTCCAGCACTGCACCTCGCGCCGCGCGAACGCGCCTTCCATGACCTGGGCGGCACGCGGCATCACTTCGCGCACGCGTTCCAGGTTGGCCGCGTTGTCCTCGCGCCTGAGCGACTCGTCGGCGTCGCCACGGCCGTAGGTCGAGCCGGTGATCCAGGCGTCGCGGTCCACCAGCGGCACGCGCGGCAGGAAGTGGCCGTGGCCGTTGACGGGGAAGGGCGGCAGGGCGGCGGCGTCCTCGTCGCGCGGTGCCCACGTGACCTGCCCGCGCACCGGGTGCAGTTGCACCTGTCCGTCCACCAGCGGCACCGTTCCCAGGGCCGCCGCCACGACCACGAGCGGCGCGGCGTCCATGCGCTGCCCCGCCGCATCCTCCAGCACCCACTGTTCGCCCGCGCGGAACACGCGGGCGACCTTGCGGCCGCCGGCGAAGCGCACGCCGGGCTCGCGCAGCCACAGGTGCACCAGCGCCGCCGGCTCGATCCACCCGGCGTTCTCGTGCCACCAGGCCGCATCCATGGGCGCGATGCCGGCGGAAAGCTTCTGGCCGTCCGAGGCTTCGCGGCTCCACACCGCGAGCGCCTCGCCCATCGCGGGCAGCGGACGGTGGTCCGCACCGCGCCACTCGAGCACGCCGGTGCGGTCCCATTCGAGTCCGCGCGCGAGCCGCTGCTGCGCCTCCTGCAGGGTCACGCGCACCCCCGCGCGGGACAGGCGCGACAGCAGGTTATCGTCGGGCGACTGGTGCGGCGCCAGCAGGCCCGCTGGCAGGTCCGATGCGCCGGTGGCGGGGCCGGCCGCCGTGTCGAGCACGCGCACGCGCCAGCCGCGGCGCGCGAGGCTGG
>JALHLO010000007.1 GCA_022844525.1 Ramlibacter sp. | reverse complement strand
AGGCCGGCCGCGCGATCGCCGCGCAGCCGCCGTTCACGATCACGCGCATCGGCCAGGCCGAAGCGCTGCCGCTTGCCGCCTTGTCCGCGCAGCAGCCGCCGCTGGAGGGCGTGCGCGTGCTGGACCTCACGCGCATCCTGGCCGGCCCGGTGGGCGGCCGCGCCCTGGCGGCCTACGGCGCCGACGTCATGCTGGTCAACGCGCCGCACCTGCCCAACATCGATGCCATCGCGGATACCAGCCGCGGCAAGCGCTCGGCCCTGCTGGACCTGCGCACGGCGGAAGGGCGGGCCCACATGGACACGCTGCTGGAGCGCGCGCACGTCTTCGTGCAGGGCTACCGCCCCGGCGCGCTGGGCCAGCTCGGCTACGGACCCGATGAGGTGGCCGCGCGCCGGCCCGGCATCGTCTACGTTTCGCTGAGCGCCTACGGCAGCCAGGGCCCCTGGAAGGACAGGCGCGGCTTCGACTCGCTGGTGCAGACGGCCACCGGCTTCAACCTGGCCGAAGCCGAAGCGGCGGGCGACGCCGACCGGCCGCGCGCCTTGCCCATGCAGATCCTGGACGAGGCCACCGGCTACCTGATCGCCTTCGGGGCTTGCGCCGCGCTGTTGCGGCAGCAGCGCGAAGGCGGCAGCTGGCACGTGCAGGTCTCGCTGGCGCAGACCGGCCACTGGCTGCGCGGGCTGGGGCGCGTGCCCAACGGCTTCGCGGTGACGCCGCCGGACCTGGAGCCCTTCCTCGAAACGAGCGCTTCGCGCTGGGGCGGGCTGCGGGCCGTGCGGCACGCCGCGGTGCTCGGCCGCACGCCAGCAAGGTGGCGCCGCCCGTCGGAGCGCCCGGGGGATTCGCCACCCCGCTGGTAACGTCCGGTAGAGCCTCGGGATGGTTGCTGACAACCGCTGACTGGCTTCACCTGCGTACTATGCACGGCCGGGCACCCATCATCCCGGCATCCAGAATCGCGTCGCCATGTGCGGCGGAAGGGCAAGTGATGAAAGCAAAATTGGGAGTCCTGTTCGGGCTGCTGCTGGCCGGTGCCAATGCCATGGCCTGCTACACGGTCTACGACACCAACAACCGCGTGGTCTACCGCGGCCCCGACGCGCCGGTGGACATGAGCCTGCCGCTGCACGAGGCGCTGGCCGGGCGCTTTCCCGCCGGGTCCAGCATGGTGTTCGACCAGACCGCGACCTGCACGCCGGTGAGCATCGCCCAGGTGGCGCGGCCCACGGGCCCGATGGTGCCGCCGAACACGATCCGCATGGAGCGCACGGGCCGGCAGCTGTCGCCGTCGAGCACCGCGCCGCTGCTGACCGACCGCGACACCGCGCTGCGCCAGCAGCTGCCGTACACGGTGGTGGCCGGCGACATCGTGATGGTCCCGGCCGCGGCCGCCGCGCGGGCCCAGCTGCCCACCTTCAACGTGGTCCCGGCCGATACCGCCGTGGCGCGCGCCGCGGTGCCGAACACGGCCGCCATGGGCGCGGGCCCCGCCCGTGGGACCGTGATCACCGAGATGCGCGACCCGCCGATGACGGTCATCCAGCGGGGCAACAGCTACTCGGTCCAACGGGACTGAGCTTCAATCGCGCTTCGGAAATCGCCGGCTCACGAAGGGCGAGCCGGCCAGCCCGAAGCGCCAGGGCACGTCCGCCGCCTTGCTGATGCCGATGCGCGGCCCGACCACCACCTCGTGCGCCCGCTCCGGCGCAATCACCTCGAAGGGCTTCTGGTCCAGGCGGTGCCCGTTGTAGTCGTGCACGATCGCCAGCGCCTGGCCCACGCGGCCCGGCCCCGCGCACAGCAGCCGCGGCTCGTGCATCCCGCGCCGCTCGCACATCGTGGCGATGCCGTGCAGCGGCTCCAGCGCGCGGATCAGCACGCCGGCGCCATGGCCTTCCTCGCGGCACACGAAATTCAGGCACCAGTGGATGCCGTAGGAACGGTAGACGTAGGCGCGCCCGGGGGGGCCGAACATCGCACGGTTGCGCGGCGTGGGGCCGGAGTGGCTGTGCGACGCGGGATCCTCGCGGTCGTAGGCCTCGGTCTCGACGATGCGGCCGCCCACGCCGTCGACCAGCAGCACGGCGCCGATCAGCGCGCGCGCCACCTCCGGCGCATCGCCGGCGAAGTCCGCCGGGCGCAGGCGCCTAGGCATAGTCCGGTTCCTGCTCGCTGTCCTCGCCCAGGAAGCCGCCGCTCTGGTGCGACCACAGGCCGGCGTACAGGCCGCCTTGCGCCAGCAGCTCGCGGTGCGTGCCCTGTTCGACGATGCGGCCCTGGTCCATCACCACCAGCCGGTCGAGCGCGGCGATGGTGGACAGCCGGTGCGCGATCGCGATCACCGTCTTGCCCTGCATCAGGTCCTTCAGGCTGGCCTGGATCGCGGCTTCCACTTCCGAGTCGAGCGCGCTGGTGGCTTCGTCCAGCAGCAGGATGGGCGCGTCCTTGAGCATCACGCGGGCGATGGCCACGCGCTGCCGCTGGCCGCCCGAGAGCTTGACGCCGCGCTCGCCCACGTGCGCGTCGTAGCCGGCGCGGTGCTGCGGGTCGGTCAGCGCCTGGATGAAGCCGTGCGCCTGCGCGCGCCGCGCGGCCTGCAGCATCTCTTCCTCCGTGGCGGTCGGCCGGCCGTACATGATGTTGTCGCGCACCGAGCGGTGCAGCAGCGAGGTGTCCTGCGTCACCATGCCGATGTTGGCGCGCAGGCTGTCCTGCGTGACCGTGGCGATGTCCTGGCCGTCGATCAGGATCCGGCCGCCTTCCAGGTCGTAGAAGCGCAGCAGCAGGTTCACCAGCGTCGACTTGCCGGCGCCGGAGCGGCCGATCAGGCCCACCTTCTCGCCCGGGCGCACGACCAGCGTGAAGTCCTCGATCACGGCCTGCGGCTTGCCGTAGCCGAAGCGCACGTCCTCGAAGCGCACTTCGCCGCGCGTGACCTGCAGCGGCTTCGCGCCGGGGGCGTCGAGCACCTGGCGCGGCCGGGTGAGGGTGCCGATGCCGTCCTGGATGGTGCCCACGTTCTCGAACAGCGAGGCCATCTCCCACATGATCCAGTGCGACATGCCGCTCACGCGCAAGGTCATGGCGGTGACCGCCGCCACCGCGCCCGGGCCGATCTGGCCCTGCGTCCACAGCCAGACGCTGTAGCCGCAGGCGGAGACGATCAGCGACACCACCAGCGTGTGGTTGACGATCTCGAAGCCGCTGACCAGCCGCATCTGCCGCTGGCCGGTGGTCATGAACTCGGTCATGGCCTGGCGCGCGAAGCCCGCCTCGCGCTGGGTGTGCGAGAACAGCTTCACCGTGGAGATGTTGGTGTAGGCGTCGGTGATGCGGCCGGTCATCATCGCCCGCGCGTCCGCCTGCTGCTTGCCGATGCGCGCCAGCCGCGGCACGAAGTACAGGCAGGACAGCCCGTACAGGAACAGCCAGGCCGCCAGCGGCAGGATCAGCCGGCGGTCGAAGCTGCCGGCCAGCGCCATGATGGTGATGAAGTAGACGCCGATGGCGATCACCACCTCGATGATCGTGAACAGCATCTCGCGCACGGCCAGCGCCGTCTGCATCACCTTGGTGGTGATGCGCCCGGCGAATTCGTCCGAGTAGAAGGACAGGCTCTGCCCCAGCATCATGCGGTGGAAGTTCCAGCGCAGCCGCAGCGGGAAGTTGATCGACAGCGTCTGGTGCTTCACGAAGGTGTGGAAGCCCACCAGCGCCACGCTGGCGAACAGGATCAGGGCGAAGGCCAGCATGGTCCCGCGCTCCTGCTCCCACAGCAGGGCCGGGTCCGAGTGCGCCAGCCAGTCCACCACCCGGCCGAGCACGGCGAACAGCCAGGCATCCCAGGTCGAGATGGCGGCGCTCAGGACGGCGAGCAGCAGCAGGTAGCCGCGCGTGCCCGCCGTGCAGGCCCACACGAAGGAGAAGAAGCTCTTGGGCAGCTCCGGAGGTTCGCCTTCCGGGTAGGGGTGGACTAGTTTTTCGAACAGCCGGTACAAACGGAACACTCCAGGGGCAGGCGCTCCCGCGGGATGGAGCGGGAGTATTGAACGGAATCGCGGGATCGCTGCGTAGGCGGGTCCTGATGGCTATCGGCTGCCGGCAAAAGACTGTATAAACAGACAGTAGTGTAGCTTGCCATGACCGCCCCATCGCCCACCCGAGAACTCACTTTGCCGCCCCAGGTCTGGCTCGGCAGCGAGCTCGCGCGGGCGCAGGAAACGACGCTTTCCACCGGCCATGCGGCCCTGGACGCGCAGCTTCCGGGAGGGGGCTGGCCGCTGGGCAACCTCGTCGAGGTGCTGCAGCGGCAAGCGCAGCAGCATGTGTGGCAGCTCGCCGGGCCGGCCGTGGGGGAAGCCATGCGACGCACGCAGCACCCCGCGGTGCTGGTGCATCCACCTTACCAGCCTTTCGGGCCGTCGCTGCGCGAGCAGGGCATCCACCCCGAGCACCTGTTGTGCGTGCAGGCGGAGCAGCCGGCCGCCCGCCTGTGGGCGGCGGAACAGGCGCTGCGTTGCGCGGACGTGGGCGCGGTGCTGGCCTGGCTGCCGCGCGCCCGCTCGGAGGACCTGCGGCGGCTGCACCTGTGCGCGCAGGCGGGCGAAAAGCTGCTGTTCGTCTTCCGCGGCGTCGAGGCCGCTGCGCAGTCCTCGCCCGCCAGGCTGCGGCTGCTGCTGCAGGGCACCGAGCAGCTGGAGGTGCTGATCCTCAAGCGCAGGGGGCCGCCGCTGCTGCAGCCCTTGCAGTTGCGCTCGCATCCGCAGAAGTTGTCCGCCCTGCTGGCCGCGCGCAAGACGCGCCGCGGCGGCATCGTCCTTCCCGCCACCTTGCCGACCGACGCGACGCATGTACTGGATCGCACTGCATCCCTCGCGCAATGAGGACGCGACCGCCTGGGCATGGCGGGCCTTGCAGTTCACGCCCCGGGTGGCCTTCGTCGAGGAGGCGATCCTGCTGGAGGCGGGCGCCTCGGAACGCCTGTTCGGCGGGCGCCGGAACCTCTTGCGCGCGCTGCTCAAGGGCGAGGAGGCGCTGGCCTGCGATGCCTGGGCGAGCGCCCCCACGTCCCTGCTGGCGCTGGCGCTGCTGCGGCTGAAGCGGCGCGGCGAAGCGATTCCGCAGGGCCTGCCGGACGGGTTGCCGCTGGACCTCTTCACCGCCGCGCGCGCGCACCTGGCGACGCTGGAGCGCATCGGCTGCACGACCCTGGGGCAGCTGCGCGGCCTGCCGCGCGCGGGCCTGGGCCGCCGCTTCGGTGCCGGCTTGCTGCAGGCGCTCGACGCCGCGCTCGGCCAGCGGCCGGAACGCTACGAGTGGGTCGTGCTGCCGTCCGCGTTCGACGAGAAGCTGGAACTGCAGTCGCTGGCGACCACCGCGACCGACCTGCTCTTCACCGGGCAGCACCTGCTGACGCGGCTGCAGATGTGGCTGCAGGCGCGCAACCTCGGCGCGCTCGCGCTGGAACTGGAATGGACGCTCGACCTGCGCAAGCTCGATGGCAAGCCCTTGCCGCCCACGGAGAAGATCGAGCTGCGCACCGCGCAACCCACGCAGGACATGAAGCACCTGCGGCGCCTGGCTTCCGAGCAGCTGGCCCTCAGCGCGCTCTCCGCGCCCGCCAACCAGCTGCGCCTGCGCACGCTGGAGACGGTGCCCTGGGGCGGCGCGACCACCAGCCTGCTGCCGGAGGACAACAGGCCGGGCGAGAAGCTGCACCAGCTGGTGGAGCGCCTGAGCGTGCGGCTCGGGGAATCGAACGTGACGGTGCCGCGGCAACTGCAGGACCACCGGCCCGAATGCATGCAACGCTGGGTGCCCGCGCGCACCGCCGGGGCCGCCGCCGCGATCCAGCAGGCCGGTGGCGACGCGCTGTTCCCGCCCTGGCTGCTGCGCCAACCGCTGCGCCTGCAGGTGCAGGGCGACAAGCCGTCCTACCAGGGGCCGCTGCAGCTGCTCACGCGCGCGCGCCGGGTGGAAGCGGCCTGGTGGGACACGCAGGCCAGGGAGCCCGCCCTGCGCGATTACTTCATCGCCCGCAGCGCATCGGCCGGGCTGCTGTGGATCTACCGGGAACGCCTCGCCGCGGGGCAGGACCAGGCCCTGTGGTTCCTGCACGGCCTCTACGCCTGAAGGTCCGCCATGTCCTGGTTGCCCGATTACGCGGAGCTGCACTGCCTGTCCAACTTCAGTTTCCAGCGCGGTGCCTCGCACCCGCAGGAACTGGTGCAGCGCGCCCACGAACTGGGTTACACGGCGCTGGCGATCACCGACGAATGCTCGGTCGCGGGGGTGGTCCGCGCGCACGCGGAGGCGAAGAAGCTCGGGCTGAAGCTGCTGCTGGGCGCGGAGTTCGCGCTCGACGGCTTCCGCCTGGTGGTACTGGCGCGCAACGTGACGGGCTGGGGCAACCTGTGCGAGTTCATCACGCTGGCGCGCCGGCAGGCGGAGAAGGGCGAGTACGCGTGCGATCGCGAAGGAAGCGATTTCACGCTGCTGCGGGAATGCGAGGTCCTGCTGGCGCCGCAGCACGAGCTCTCGGTGGAGGAAATTTGCGATCGCCTGGATTGGGCGCAGGCGCGCTTCGGCCGGCACCTGTGGCTGGCCGCCGAGCTGCTGCTGGAGGGCGACGACGACCTGTGGCTGAAGAAGCTGCAGGATGCGGGCGAGCTCTCCGGCGTGCCGCTGGTGGCCGCCGGCGACGTGCACATGCATGCGCGCTCGCGCAAGCCGATGCAGGACGTGATGACGGCGGTGCGCCTGGGCAAGCCCGTATCCGAATGCGGGTTCGCGCTGCAGCCCAATGCCGAACGCCACCTGCGCCACCGCATGCGGCTTGCGTCGCTCTATCCCGCGGAGCTGCTGGAGCGCACGCTGGAAGTCTCCGACCGCTGCAGCTTCAGCCTGGAGGAGATCCGCTACCAGTACCCGCTGGAAACCGTGCCGGCGGGGCTGACGCCGCGCCAGGCGCTGCGCCGCTTCACCATCGAAGGCGCGCGCGACCGCTATCCGCAGGGCGTGCCGTGGAGGGTGCGCAAGCAGCTCGTGCGCGAGCTGGACCTGATCTCCGAGTGCGCCTACGAGATGTACTTCCTGACGGTGCACGACATCGTGCGCTTCGCGCGCTCGCAGAAGATCCTGTGCCAGGGACGCGGCTCCGCGGCCAATTCCGCGGTCTGCTATTGCCTGGGCATCACCGCCGTGGACCCGGCGCGGTCGGACCTGCTGTTCGAGCGCTTCATCAGCCGCGAGCGCAAGGAGCCGCCCGACATCGACGTCGACTTCGAGCACGAGCGGCGCGAGGAGGTGATCCAGTACATCTACGGCAAGTACGGACGCGACCGCTCCGCCATCGCGGCGGTGGTGGCGACCTACCGTGCGCGCAGCGCGATCCGCGACTCCGGCAAGGCGCTGGGGATTCCCGATCCGCTGGTGGACGCCTTCGCCAAGGACCACTTCTGGTTCGACGAACGCGGCTTGCGCGTGCAGAAGCTCGGGGAGCTCGCGGCTTCGCTGCAGCTGCAAGTGCCGGACAAGTCGCTCGCGCTCTGGATGGAACTGTCGGAGGAGCTGATGGGATTCCCCCGGCACCTGAGCCAGCACGTGGGCGGCTTCGTGCTGACGCAGGGCAAGCTCACGCGCCTGGTGCCGGTGGAGAACGCGGCGATGAAGGACCGCTCCGTGATCCAGTGGGACAAGGACGACCTCGACGAGATGGGGCTGCTCAAGGTGGACGTGCTGGCGCTGGGCATGCTGACCGCGATCCGGCGCTGCCTGGACTTCGTGAGCCAGCGGCGCGGTGTGCCTTTTACGCTCACGGACATTCCCGACAAGGACCCGGCGACCTTCGACATGATCTGCCGCGCCGACACCGTGGGCGTGTTCCAGATCGAGAGCCGCGCGCAGATGTCGATGCTGCCGCGGCTGAAGCCGCGGGTGTTCTACGACCTGGTGATCGAAGTGGCGATCGTGCGGCCCGGGCCCATCCAGGGCGGGATGATCCATCCCTACCTGAAGGCGCGCGAGCGGGTGCGCGCGGGGCAGGAGGTGCGCTATGAAAGCGAGGCCCTGCGGCCCGCGCTGGAGCGCACGCTGGGCATCCCGATCTTCCAGGAGCAGGTGATGCAGATCTCGATGATCGCCGCCGGCTTCTCCCCGGACGAGGCCGACCAGCTGCGCCGCTCCATGGCAGCGTGGAAGCGCAGCGGCGGCGTGCACAAGTTCCAGGACCGCCTGATCGACGGAATGATCGCCAACGGCTACCGCAAGGAGTTCGCCGAGAGCATCTTCCAGCAGATCCTGGGCTTCGGCGAATACGGCTTCCCGGAAAGCCACGCCTACAGCTTCGCGCTGCTCGCGTACGACTCGAGCTGGCTCAAATGCCACGAGCCCGAATGCTTCCTGGCCGCGATGCTCAACTCGCAGCCCATGGGCTTCTATGCGCCTTCGCAGCTGATCCAGGACGCGCAGCGCCATGGCGTGCAGGTGCTGCCGCCGGACGTTTGCTTCTCCGACTGGGACAGCAAATTGGGGTCAGATTCCAATTTCGGAACGAAATTGGAATCTGACCCCAATTTGCGCCCCAGTTTGCGGCCGGAAGTCCGCCTCGGCCTGCGCCTGGTCGGCTCCCTCAGCGAAGCGGGCGGGCGCCGCATCGAATCCGCTCGCGCGCAACGGCCGTTCGCCAACGTCGAGGACCTGGCCTTGCGCGCGCAACTGGAACTGAAGGACCTCAACGCGCTCGCCGCCGCCGACGCCCTGCGGTCCCTCGCCGGCCACCGCCGCCAGCAGGTGTGGGAAGCCTCCGGGCAGCAGAAGGCGCCCGGCATGCTGCGCGACGCGCCGATCGACGAACTGCCGCTCGCCTTGCCGGCCGCCCGGGAAGGCGAGGAGATCTTCTTCGACTACGCCTCCATGGGGCTCACCCTGCGCCGGCATCCGGTGGCCTTGCTGCGCCCCCGGCTCGCGCGCATGAAGCTGTCGAGCGCGCAGGAACTGCACGACCTGCCGAACAACCGCCGCGTGGGCGCCTGCGGCATCGTCACCGTGCGCCAGCAGCCGCAGACGGCCAAGGGCACGATCTTCGTCACCATCGAGGACGAGACCGGCCCGGTGAACGTGATCGTATGGAAGCACGTGCGCGAGCAGCAGCGCGATGCCTTGCTGCAGTCCAGGCTGCTGGCGGTGCGCGGGGTCTGGCAAAGGGACACGGACAGCGGTGGCCAGGTGCGCCACCTGGTCGCGGAGACGCTGGAGGACCTGACGCCGCTGCTGGGACGGCTCGGAGGCCTGGGCGGCTCCCGCGATTTCCACTGAGCGCTCCCCGTAGCCCTCCATCACATTCTTCACCCGGGCTTTGCAGGGGCGCGTCCTCCCCTGCCGGCCGCCTGCGTTGAAGAAGAAAGCGATGGAGGTGCACATGATGGACTCGCAGCGTGCAGGCACCGGGCCCTTCCGGTTGTGCTTCCGCTCCCTCTTCGCGAGCGGACGAGGCTATGCATTCCCGTGCGACGGCGCGGGCCGCGTGGACCTGGACCGGCTGAGCGAAACCGCCCGCAACAACTACCTGTACGCGCGGGCGATGGTGGGGCGGGAGCTGGCGGCGCCGGCGGTGGAAGTGGAGGATCGCGACGATTGAACGCGAAACAATGCCTGCCGCGGCCCTCGCCGGGGTCGGGGCCTGGGCCGCGCCGGCTCACTTCAGGAATTCGGGGGAAACCAGTCCCGGCAGGAACAGCACCAGCTGCGGCCAGACGATCACCAGCACCAGCACGCCGATCATCGGCAGCAGCATCAGCATCACGTCCTTCAGCGCGTCGGCCAGCCGCATCTCGGCGATCTTGCAGCAGATCAGCAGGCACAGGCCGTAGGGCGGCGTCACCAGCCCGAAGGCCAGCGACACGATGCCGATCATGGCGAAGTGCACGGGGTCGATGTTCGCGGCGGCGGCGATGGGCTGCAGGATGGTGCCGACGATGATGATGGCCGGGATCGCGTCCAGGAAGCAGCCGACGACCAGGAACACGAAGGCGATGAACAGGCCCGTCGTCACCCAGCCCATGCCCCAGGCCGACACGCCCGAAAGCAGGGCCTGCGGGATCTTGTAGTACGCCATCAGCCAGCCGAAGGCGCTGGCGGTGCCCACGCAGAACAGGGTGATGGAGGCGAACTTGCCGGTGTCGGCGAAGGCGTGCAGCACGCCCTTGAGGTCGATCTCGCGGTAGACGAAGATCGACAGCGCCCCCGCGTAGAGCACCGCCACCGCCGCCGACTCGGTGGCGGTGAACCAGCCGAAGATCTTGCCGCCGATGATGATCACCGGCGTCATCAGCGCCGGCACCGACACCGCCGCCGATTTCAGGAACTCGACGAAGGTCGCCCGCGGGTAGGTCGGGTAGCCGCGCCGCGTGGCGTACGCGTGCACGGTGGCCATCTGCACCGCCACCAGCAGCAGCCCGGGCACGATGCCCGCGAGGAACAGGGCGCCGATCGACACCGAGAGCACGCCGCCCCACACGATCATCAGGATCGAGGGCGGGATGATCACCGCCAGCACCGAGGACACGGCCGTGATCGCCACCGAGAAGCTGTCGTCGTAGCCTTCCCGGCGCTGCGCCTCGATGAAGATCTTCGACTGGCTGGCGGCGTCCGCCGTGGACGAGCCCGAGATGCCCGCGAAGAACAGCGACAGCACCACGTTGATCTGCGCCAGGCCGCCGGGAAAGTGGCCCACCATCGTGCGCGACAGCTTGAGCAGCCGGTCCGTGATGCCGCCCACGTTCATCAGGTTGGCGGTGAGCAGGAAGAAGGGCACCGCCAGCAGGATGAAGGAGTTGTAGGCGTTGAAGGTCTCGCTCATGAGCGCCATGGCCGACAGGCGCGGCTCGATCAGCAGGATGGGCAGGCAGGCCAGCCCGAGCGCGAAGGCCACCGGCACGCGCAGCGCCATGAGCGCGAAGAACACGACGAAGAGGATGGCGCTGGCGACGGCGGGCGACAGGACGGCGCCGTTCATGCGGGCAGCCTGCCGGTGAGCACGCCGATCTCGTCGACCACCTGCTCGCCCAGGAAGACGATCCAGGCCAGGCCGGTGAGCGGCCAGGCCACGTGGATCATCCACAGGGGCAGTTCGGCCAGCTCGGAGATGCGGTAGAGGGCGAAGCGCGTGAACTCGATGCCCGACACCACGAACACCAGCGCGAACACCAGCGTGCACAAGTGCGTGACCAGATTCAGCGCCGCGTGCACGCGCGGCGAGGGCTGGCGCCAGATGTCCACGTTGAAGTGCGACATCTCGCGCACGCCCACCATGGCGCCGATCATGATCATCCAGATGAAGAGGAAGCGCGCGAGCTCCTCGGTCCAGATGTACGGGGGGATCAGGTTGGTGTAGCGCGAGACGATCTGCATCGTCACCGGCACGATCAGCACCATGACGGTGGCGATCAGCAGCCAGTCCAGCAGCCGGGCGAAGCCGGCGGTGAAGCGGCGCCAGGCGCCGCCCGCGGCGCTCACTTGGTCGCGTTGATCTTGGTGTAGATCGCCTCGGCCCCGATCTCCTTGGCGTAGGCCGCGATCACCGGGTCCACCAGCGCCTTCATCTTCGCGCGGTCGGTGAAGGCGATGCGCTTCAACTTGCCGGCCTTCTCCATCGCGTCGAGCTTGGCGCCGTCCTCGGACGACTCGATCTGGCGGCCGTAGGCGCCGGCTTCCTTGCCCGCGCGCACGATGGCGCGCTGCAGGTCGGGCGGCAGCGTCTTGAAGGTCTTGCCCGAGAAGCACAGGGGGCGGATCGTGATGGCGTGCTGCGTCATGAGCAGGTTGGGTGCCACCTCGTTGAACTTCATCTGCTCCACGCCCGCGGCCTCGTTCTCGCCGGCGGCGATCACGCCGTTCTGGATGGCGTTGTAGACCTCGTTGTAGGCGATGACGGTGGGCGCCATGCCCACGGCGGTGAAGGCGCGGCTCCAGATCGGCGCGCCCTGCACGCGCACCTTGAGCGCCTTGATGTCGTTCAGGTTGGACGCCGGCTTGTTGGAGAAGATGTTGCGCACGCCGCCGCCGGCATAGCCGATCAGCATCACGTCGGCCCGCTGCGCGATCTCGTCGGCGATGGGCTTGAAGGTGTCGGCGTCCAGCACCTGGTTCCAGTGCGCGAGGTCGCGGAACAGGAAGGGCGCGTCGATGAAGGGTGCCGCCTTGGAGAAGGTGGACATGTGCGCCGGCGACACCACCGCGTAGTCGACGGCCTTGCCCTGCGACATGTATTCGAAGTACTGCTTCTCCAGCCCCAGCTCGCTGTTCTTGTGCAGGACGAAGTTGACGGGCTTGCCGTAGTACTTCTTCACCAGCTCCTCGAACTTCACCATGGTCTTGGTGAAGGCGTGGTCGTCGTTGAACTGGGAGGCGCCGTGGAGGGTGATGGCTTGCTGCTGCGCTCGGGCGGGCAGGGCGAGGGTGCCCAAGGCGAGGACCAGCGCGGAGGCGGCCAGGAGGGAACGACGGACACCGGGGGTGGGGGGCGGGGTCATGCGGCTGTCTCCTGAATGGGCGCGGGGGGCGCGCCGGGTCATTCTAGGAAGGCAGTAGCGGAGGTGTCAGGGAATTGGGGCGGCGGGGTAGGGGCATGCGATATTGACAGCGCCCTGGAAGAAACCTACCTCGCTCGCCACGGGGTGGCCCTGCTGAAGGAAGGCCCGAGGCCCCTCACTGCGAAGCCAGGTCCAGGCCCTTGGTCGCCTCGGCGATCCGCTTCGTGTCCCGGGCCAGCAGGGTCTCATAGGCGTCCGCGGGGCCGGGCATCGGCTCGAACTTCATCTTCTGCAGGCGCTGGCGGACGTCCGGATCGGCGAGGAACTGCTGCGTGACCTCGTTCAGCTTGCGGACGCTCTCCTCGGGGATGCCGGCGCGGCCGATCAGCGTCGCCCACACCAGGTCGGAGAATCCCTTCAGCCCGACCTGGTCGGCCGTGCGCAGCTGCGGCAGCTCGGCGACGTTCTCGTTGCCGAGCACGAGCAGCGGCGTCACGCGGCCCGAGGTCGCGAAGGGCAAGGCGGTTCCGACCACGGCGACCACCGCCTGGATATCGCCCGCCATCAGCGCCGACAGCGCCGCGGTCTCGCCCTTGTAGGGGATGTGCGTCATCTTGAAGCCCAGCTGCGCCTGCAGCATCTCCGGGATGATGTGGGTGGCGTTGCCGGCGCCGGCGGAACCGAAGTTCACGGGGCCGGCCTGGGCCGCGCGCTTCAGGTCGTCCAGGGACTTGATGCCGCTGTCCTTGTTGACCACCAGCATGTAGGGGATGCGGACCATCATCGCGATACCGCGGAAGTCCTTTTCGGCGTTGAAGGGCAGCGACTTGTAGGTAAAGCGGCTGATGACCATCGACGACGTCCCCGCCGAGTAGATCGTGTAGCCGTCGGCCGGCTTGGCCAGGACCTGCTGCGCCGCCAGGATGCCGCCCGCGCCCGGCTTGTTCTCGACCACCACCGGCTGGTTGAGCTTCTTCGAAGCGAAGTCGGCCCAGAGGCGGGTCACGGTGTCGGACCCTCCGCCGGCCGCCTGGGCCACGACCACGGTGATCGGGCGGCTGGGATAGCCCTGGGCATGGGCGGCCTTCGGGCCGGCGGTGCAAAGGAGGGCCGACAGCGCGATCGCGGCTCCCGACAGCAGCTGGGAATCATTCATCTTTCTTGTCTCCAGAATCTTGTGTTCGAACATTCAGCCGAGCCGCTCGGCGAGGTACTCGCGCCGGGCCACCTCGATCAGGGGAGCGAGCGCGCGGGCCGCGCCCTCGGGCGTCAGCGCGAGCGCCTTCGGGACCGGCGAATAGCTTGCCTCGTGCGCGTAGTAGAGCGTCTCGCCCGCCATGATGCCGTCGGCCGTGTAGGGCCAGATGCGCATCGTCTGCCGGTGCTCCACGTAGATGTCACCCTCCGGCAGCGGCGGCAGGCCGAGCTTCCCGATCGCCTCGCCGGCGCGGTTGAAGTGGCTGACCTGCTCCAGCCCGAAGCCCCAGTCGGCGACCGCCATGCGGTGGCCGGTGGTCACGATCACGTTCGCACCGGTGTCGGTGAGGCTCTTGTAGAAAGAGCGCACCTGGTCGTGCCCGTGGCATTCCAGCTCGTTGTGGTGGAACACGTAGACCGGCTCGGGGATGGACAGCTCGGGCGCCAGGATCTCCTCGTAGCGCCCGGCCACCTCCAGCATGGAGTGCAGCAGGTAATTCCGGGCGATCCTGCGATGCCGCGGATCGGCCATCGAGGAGATCAGCGCGCGGCGGCGTTCGTAGCTCGCGCACAGGTCGTCGTAGGTGTGCGGTCGGAAGTCGGTGTCGATGCGGGGCATGGGATGGGAGGTGGGTGAGCTCAGCGAAGAAGTGCCCGGGTGCGCGCGATGAGCGGCGCCAGCGAGGCGGCGGCGGCCGCGGGAGCCGGCGCCTCTGCCGGCGGCAGTGCGGTGTCGTCGGCGCGCTTGGCCGGGTAGATGCGGATCTCCTCGATGCGCTGCCGGGGGCCGAACACGTTGACCGTGGCCACCGGGCGGCTGACCAGGCTGGCACCGCCCGCGTCCGTGCGGTAATTGCGATGCACCTGCTCGGTCAGCACGCCCCAGTCATCGGCGGCGACCCGGAGCTCGTCGAAAAGCAGCACGCCGCCCGGACCGCATTGCTCCGCCCAGTACGCGGCGACCGCGGAGCGCCCGCGGATCACGGCGGGCGCATCGAACGTGTGGATCGCGACGTCCTCGGTGCAGAACTCGTGGCCCAGCGCGTCGCCGATGGCGCCGGCCTGCAGCAGCAGCTGGTGGAGGTGGTGCCGCAGCAGGCGCTCGGCGCGCAGCGGATCGGTGGATTGGCGCGCCTGCTCGATCAGCGACGTCGTGGACGCCTCGGCGCGCGATAGGACGGCTTGGAAGTTCAAACGGGGAGTCCTGTGGATGACGGTGAGGCAATCCTATCTTTGATGGCTGGACCAGTCTCATACAATTTCCTGATCGTCGAATCAACCCTTGGCATGCCACGATGGACCTGAAGCAACTGCGCGCCCTCACGACGGTGGCGGAGACCGGCAACGTGACCCGGGCGGCGACGCTCCTGAACATCGTGCAGCCCGCGCTGTCCCGCCAGCTGCGGCTGCTGGAGGAGGACCTGGGCGTCACCTTGTTCGAGCGCGGGCGTCGCGGCATGGAGCTCACGCCCGCGGGGCGGCGGATGCTCGATCACGCGCGCCAGATCCTCGACCAGGTCGAGAAGGCCCGCGCGGAGGTCACGCCCTCGGCGGGCTCGGTGGGCGGCATCGTGGTGCTGGGCCTGCTGGCCAGCACCGCAACCGTGCTGTCCGGCGCGCTGGTGGCCGCGGTGCGGGAACGCTATCCGGGCATCCGGCTGCGGCTCCTGGTCGGCTACGACGGCCAGCTGCTGGAATGGCTCGAGAACGGGATCGTCGATGCGACCCTGCTCTACGAACAGACGCCGGCCTCGACCACGGTCCGCCCCCTCCTCGAGGCGGAGCTGTGGGCCGTCGCGCCGGCCGCCGCGGGGCTCACGCGCCAACCTTCGCTGCGCGTCGAGACCGTCGCCGCACATCCCTTCATCTTCCCCAGTGCACCGCACCGCGTGCGCACCCTGACCGAGCAGGCGGCGGCCCGGCGCGGGCTGGCCTTCCAGGTGGTCGCCGAAACCAACTCCCTGGACGTCCAGAAAGGGCTGGTCGCGGCGGGGCTGGGGTGGACGATCCTGCCTGCGGTCGCGGTGTCGGCGGAAGTCGAGCGGGGAGTGCTGTCGGCCGCGCCGCTGTCGGACCGGACGTTCAGGAGGCGCATCGTCCTGGCCAACTCGGGCAACCGTCAGCCGACCGAGGCGCTTCAGTGCGTGATCGAAGTGCTGGTGGAGTGCATGCGGAAGGCCGTGAAGGAGCGGCGGTGGGCGGGGGCGCGGTGGGTGCAGGGCAAAAAGGCGTGAGATCCACGGGCGCGGGGAACCGGGAGGGGACGGTGGCGCAGGCGCGCTAGCTGCCACCGCTTGGTGAAGCCGGCGGACCCGGGCGAACTGGCGCGGCCGCTGCGGGAGCGGTGAGGCGCCCGCCGGAGCAGGATGCGCTTTTCGAGCGCCTACGCCGCGGCAGCCACCGGTTCGCGGCAGGCGAGCAGGTAGCTTTCGCGCGTGCTCTGGATGTGCGCCTTGAGGAGCGCGCGCGCCTTGCGGGCATCGCCCTCCCGCACGGCCGCCACCAGTTTGGCGTGCTCCCCCTGGCAATGAAGGACGTCGGCGCTGTGGGTGGCCAGCCGGTACCGCAGCGCAGCGACTTGCGACGCCACGAGTTCGTGCGCGGTCTTCAGGTACGCGTTGTCGCAGCTGCGCACCAGCGCGTTGTGGAACTCCGTGTCCAGGCGCGGGAACTCGCGCAGCTGGCCCTTCGCCGCCGCTCGCTCCAGGTCGGCCATGCAGCGGTCCAGCGCCTGCAGCAGTTGCGCCCGCCGGCGCTTCATCGCCTCCGCCAGCGCCTCGCATTCGATGACCGTGCGGAACTGGCACACCTGGTCGACGCCCGCCTCGTCCAGCGTGAAGACGAACGTGCCGCGCTGCGCGTGGATCTCGACCAGCCCGCCGTGCCGCAGCCGCAGCAGTGCTTCACGCACCGGCGTCTTGCTGATGCCGAGCCGGCTGGCCAGCTGCACCTCCGACAGCTGCTCGCCCAGCGCGAACGCGCCGGTGACGATCAGGCTGCGGATGCGCTCCTCGGCCAGCTCCGTGAGCGAGCGCGGGCGTTCGAGTTGCGAGTCGTCGGCGTGCATGGATCCATCTTACGCACAAACCCGCGTGCCGCCAGTGTCTGGTATCTGATATCTTGCCTCGCAAATCGAGACCCCCATCGAGAACATGATTTCCCCTTCGCGGGCGCAGGTGTGCCATGCCTAGCGCGGTCCTGGTTCCCAGCCCCGGCGTGCGGCCGGCCAGGGCTTCGCGCGTGTCGGCCGCGGCCATGTTCATTGCACCGCTGGTCGCCCTCGTCGTGCTGTGGGAAGTCCTCGTGCGCGCGTTCGACGTCAATCCCCGCATCTTCCCGAGCGTCGGGGCCGTGGCGCGCGCCGGCTGGGAGGCGCTGCTGGACGGGTCGCTGGTGCGGCACATAGGCGCCAGCCTCGGACGCGTCGCCGTGGGAACGGTGCTCGCGCTCGTCCTGAGCATCCCGCTCGGCATTGCCATGGGCCTGAGTCGCGCGGTATCGACCTTCTTCACGCCGCTGCTGCGCTTCTTCTCGGTGCTCGCGGGCATCGCGTGGATCCCGATCGCGACGCTGTGGTTCGGCTACGGTTTCGGCGCCATCACGTTCGTGATCTTCAACGCCGTGTTCTTCGTGGTGGCCTACAACACCCTCCTCGGCGTGAGCAGCATCCCGCTCCAGCTGCGGCGCGCGGCCGCATCGCTGGGCGCGGGCCCCTGGGCGATGCTGTACGAGGTGATCCTCCCCGGCGCCCTGCCCAATATCGTCACCGGCATCCGCACGGGCCTGGGCTTCGCGTGGCGCGGCCTGATCGCCGCCGAGATGATCGCCACCAACGTCGGGCTGGGCTACATGCTGTTCGTCGCGCGCGACTTCTACCGCACCGAAGTCATCGTGTTCGGGATGATCGTGATCGGGCTGCTCTGGCTGATGCTGGACCGGCTGCTGCTCGCGCCGCTCGAACGCGCCACGATCGAGCGCTGGGGACTGGTGGTGCGCTCATGATCCGCGCCGCGCAATCCGCCTGGGGCTGGTACGTGCGCACGACCTCGCGCTTTCCGGCCATCGCATCCGTCGTCCCCTTCATCCCCGTGGTGCTGCTGTGGGCCGCCGTCGTCGAGGCGGGCACGTTCCCGCGCGCTTTCCTGCCGGGCCCCGTGGACGTCGTCCGCGCATTCGGCTCGCTGATCCACAAGGGCATCCTGCCCGAGTACCTGCAGGACAGCATCGTGCGCCTGCTGTGGGGCGCCGGCGTCGGCATGGCGCTGGGCATTCCGCTCGGCCTGCTGGTGGGCCTGAGCGAGCGGGCACGCAAGCTCGCCTGGCCGCTGCTCCTGTTCTTCCAGGCGATCGGCGACATCGCCTGGCTGCCCATCCTGCTGGTCTGGTTCGGGTTCAGCCTGACGACGATGACGGTCGTCATCGTCTACACCGTGCTGTTCCCGGTCGTCCTCAACACCGCGCTCGGCGTGCGGTCCGTGCCGGAGGTCCTCTCGCGCGCGGCGCTCAGCCTGGGGGCGTCCCGTGCCGGTGTCATCTGGCACGTGGTGCTGCCCGGCGCGCTGCCGAACATCATGACCGGCTTGCGCAACGGGCTCGGCTTCGGCTGGCGCGCGTTGATCGCCACCGAGATCGTGGTCGGCACGAGCGGCATCGGCTTCATGATGTTCGACGCCCGGCGCGCGGGCTCCGTCGTGGAGATCCTGGTCGGCATGGTCGTGCTCGGCCTGTTGTGGTGGGTGGTCGACGGCTGGGTGCTGGCGCCGATCGAAAAGGCTACCGGCGAGCGCTGGGGACTGGTGAACGTGCAGCGATGAAGAACCTGACCCTGAATCACCTGGCCAAGACCTACTTCGACCCTTACTCCGGCAGGGAAGTGGCCGCCGTCCGCGACGTGTCCTTCCGCGTGGAGCCCGGCGAGTTCGTCGCCGTGGTGGGTCCCTCCGGCTGCGGCAAGACGACCATCCTCAACATGATCGCCGGTTTCCTGGGGCACACCGGCGGCGACATCCTGCTGGATGGCAAGCCGGTGCAGGGCCCCGGCCCCGAGCGCGGCGTGGTGTTCCAGTCGTTCGCGCTCTTCCCCTGGAAGACGGTGCTGGACAACGTGGGCTTCGGGCCGAAGATGCGCGGCCTGCCCAAGGCCGAGTGCGACCGCATCGCGCGCGAGTACCTCGAGCTCGCCGGCCTCGGCCATGCCGCGGAGCGCTACCCGAACGAACTCTCGGGCGGCATGCAGCAGCGCGTCGGCGTCGTGCGGGCGCTCGCGAACAACCCCGAGATCCTGCTGATGGACGAGCCCTTCGCCAGCGTCGACGCGCAGACGCGCATGACCCTGCAGGAGGAGCTCACCCGCATCTGGGAAGAGCGCCGGCCGACGATCCTGTTCATCACGCACGACGTCGGCGAGGCCGTGTTCCTGGCGGATCGCGTGATCGTGCTGTCCAAGGGCACGGTGCTGAAGGAGGTCGCCATAGACCTGCCGCGGCCGCGCCACTGGGACACCTTGATGGAAGACAGTGCCTTCAAGGCCTTGTCGGCCGAAGTGCTGCAGCTGGTGCGCTCCGCATGAAGCTCCTGCGCGCGATCGCGAACGACACCCGCGGCCGCATCCTGCTGGCGGCCCTGGTGGCGGGGATCGCATGGCAGGCGTGGCTCAGTCTCGCGGCGCCGGGCAAGGTCGCGCCCGCGGTGCGGCAGGCGCAAGGACAGAAGGTGAACGTGCTCGTGACGCTGCCGTTCCCGCCGGAGCGCTTCCACGTGCTCGCCTTCCAGAAATTCGGCCGGGTGACCGGTACCGAGAACAACACCGTGGAACTCCGCGGTGTCAACAAGGCGGACCTGCCCTCGGTCGCCCGCCCGTACTGGGTGGTCAAGGTGGATCCGCTGCCAAACGAAGGAGCATAGCGATGAAGAGAGCATGGATCGCCGCACTGGCGCTGGGCCTGTCCGCCGCGGCATTCGCACAGGCACCGATCAAGGTGAGGGCCGGCATGGTCGCGGCCATCGACCAGATGGCGCTGCCCATCGCGGTGGAGCGCGGGTTCTTCGAGAAGGAGGGCCTGGACGTGCAGATCGCCCGGCCGTTCGCGACCGGCGTGGACGCGCTCAATGCCCTGCAGGCCGGCGAGGTGGACCTGGTGCAGGTGGGCGTGCCGATGATCGGCGCCGTGCTGCGCGGCATGGACCTCGTGGCCGTCGGCAACTACACCGGCAACGCGGCGAAGTTCGGCTCGGACGGGACCCTGGCGATGATCGCCCGCGGCGACGCGGGCATCACCAAGGACCTGAAGACGCTCAAGGGCAAGAAGATCGCGGCGTCGTTCGGCACGATCAACCACCTGTACACGCTCGCGCTGCTGGAGAAGGCCGGCCTGACGCTGCAGGACGTGACCCTGGTGAACACGCCGCCTCCCGACATGGCGGTGGCGCTGCTGTCCAAGGGCGTCGATGCCATCGTGTGCTGGGACCCCGTGCCGATCACCGCGCTCAAGGACGTGCCCGGCGCCGTCGAGGTGAGCCGCGGCGGCGACATCATCGCCTCCCTCGGCTACAACGTCGGCCTGCGGCCGTGGGTCGAGCGGAACGGCGCGACCGTCGAGAAATTCCTGGCCGGGCTCTCCGCCGCGGACCAGTGGATGCGCGCCAATCCGAAGCAGGCGGCACAGGTCGCCACGCGCTGGATCCCCGGCCTGAAGCCGGAAGTGGCCGAAGCCGCGATGCAGTTCAACATCCAGCAATCCGACCGGCGGCTGTCCGCCAACAGCTACCGCGCGCTGCATTCCGCGCAGGAGCGCCTGAACCGCGGCGGCTTCATCAAGTCGACCTTCGACGTCAACAAGCACCTGGAGCCGAAGTACATCGTCAACCTGATGAAGACGCGCCCGCAGCTGTTCTCCGACATGCCGGCCATCCCTGCGGCGGCCGCCATCGGGGCCGGCTACACATTCAAGCCGTAAGGCGCCCCGCATGAACCGGGACGTTCTCGTCGTCGGCGGCACCGGCGGCATCGGCTGGGGGATCGCGCAGCGCTTCGGCGCCGACGGCGACCGGGTGCTCGCGACCGGCGCGTCCGGCCGCGAGGTCGAGGCGGCGCGGCCGGCCGAAGGTGTCTCCTTCGAGGTGCTGGACGTGCGGGACCAGCGCGCCGTCGACGCGTTGGTCGGTCGCTTTGCGACGCTGGACGTGGTCGTGAACTGCGCGGGTGTCATCCGCCGCGGCATGGAGCACGACCCGGCCGTCTTCGCGGAGGTGATCGACATCAACCTGAACGGGACGATGCGCGTCTGCGCGGCTGCCCGCACACGCCTGGCGGCGCGGCGCGGTTGCATCGTGAACACGGCGTCGATGCTCAGCTTCTTCGGCGGCGGCCTGGTGCCGGGCTACTCCGCCAGCAAGGGCGGCGTCGCGCAACTCACGAAGTCGCTGGCCATCGCATACGCCGACGACGGCATCCGCGTGAACGCCATTGCGCCCGGCTGGATCGCGACGCCCCTGACGCAGGCGCTGCAGGACGACGCGGCACGCAGCGGGCCCATCCTCGCGCGCACGCCGATGAAGCGCTGGGGAACGCCGGCCGACGTCGCGGGACCGGTCTTCTTTCTCGCCAGCGCCGACGCCGCGTTCGTCACGGGCGCCGTCGTGCCCGTGGACGGCGGCTATCTCATCACCTGAAGGACCAGTCCATGATCACGCAGCTGCCCGGCATCCGGCCGGAGATCGCGCAGAAGGCCATTCCCGACGACGAGCGCGTGTGGGTTCCGCAGGCCAGGGACGTGTGGTTCCGCCCGCTGCTGCTCAACACCGTCACCGGCAGCTGGTGCAACCTGCTGCGCGTGCGCAAGTCCGGCGTGCTCTCGCGCCACATCCACCCGTCGTGGGTGACGGGCATGGTGCTCAAGGGCAGCTGGCGTTACCTGGAGCACGACTGGATCGCGCAGGAAGGCTCCTTCGTCTACGAGCCGCCCGGCGAGATCCACACGCTCGTCGTCGACGAGCAGGTCGGCGCGCAGGAGATGATCACCTTCTTCAACATCCACGGCGCGATGGTGTACGTCGACGAGGCCGGCAAGGTGACCGGCTACGAGGACGTGTTCACCAAGATCGAGATGTGCCGCAAGCACTATGACGAGGCGGGCCTGGGCTCCGGGTTCGTTGATCAGTACGTGCGGTAATGGGGTGGTGCGCGCCGCGTGTCGGCCGCCTCGGCGCGTCCCCTACCGCCCCCCGACTCGCCAGATCACATCCCCCACATCGTCCGCGACCAGCAGCGACTGCCCGTCCGGCCCGATCGCCACGCCCACGGGTCGCCCGTACGATTCGCTTTCGTCCGGGGCCAGGAAGCCCGTCAGGATGTCGCGTGGAGCCTGCCCCGTCGGGCGGCCGTTCGCGAAGGGAACGAACACGACCGCGTAGCCACTGAGGACGCTGCGGTTCCAGGAGCCGTGCTGGCCGATCACCATCCCGTCCTCGTCGAAGCCGGGCAGGGTGCCGCGCGGCATCCAGCACAGGCCGAGCGAGGCGGTATGCCCTCCGAGCGCATAGTCGGGCGTGATCGCCTGCGCCACCCGGGCGGCGTCCTGCGGCTGCACTCGGTCGTCCACCGTGCGGCCCCAGTAGCAGTACGGCCAGCCGTAGAAGCCGCCCTCGCGCACGGAGGTCAGGTAGTCGGGAGGCGTTTCGTCCCCGAGGCCGTCGCGTTCGTTCACCACCGTCCACAGTTCGCCGGTCTCCGGATGCCACGCCAAGCCCACCGGGTTGCGCAGGCCGTCGGCAAAGGTGCGGTGGCGGCCGGTCGCCAGGTCCAGTTCGACGATGCAGGCGCGCCCTTGTTCGACCTCGACGCCGAGCTCCCCGATGTTGGTGAGTGATCCCACCCCGACATACAGCCGACGCCCGTCGGGACTGGCCAGCAGGCTGCGTGTCCAGTGCCCGCCCGGCTGGAAGCTCGCGAGCGGGCGCCCGGCCGCTTCGATGCGTGTCGTGCCCGTGGTGTACGGGAACGCGACCACGCCGTCCGTGTTGCCGACGTAGAACGTTCCGTCGACCAGCGCCATTCCGAAGGGCTGGCTCAGGCCTTGCAAGAACGTGTCGCGCATCTCCGCGACGCCGTCGCCGTCCGCGTCGCGCAGCAGCGTGATGCGATTCGGGCTGTCGCCGATGGCGGCCGCGCGCTGCAGGGTGGCCACCATCGCGTGGTCGAACACGTTCTTCGGTGTCCGGAGCGCCTGCATCGCCTCGGCCACGGTGACGTCGCCATTGGGCAGCACGTGGATCCAGCGTGGATGCTTCAGACCCGCGGCGAACGCGTTCACCGCCAGCCCAGGCGCCGGGGTCGGCAGGTGCCCCGCGGCCCAGCCGCGCGCCGTGGGCATCTTCAGCGTGGGCACGGCGCCTTGCGGCCGGCCCGCAGGAATGTGGGGAGCGCCGCCCACGGCGGCAGGGGGCAGGGGTCCCTGGGTCCAGCGCCGCCACACCAGCGCCGCTCCGCCCGCCAGCGCCACACCGCGAGCGAGGAGGCTCGTTCGTCCACTCATCTTCTTGTCCTTGCTACACGGCGATGCGATAGATCCGCCGCGCATTCTCCACGAACAGCTTTGCCCGCTCCCGCGCGCTGAAGTCGGCCACGCACGCGGCGAAGCCTTCGAAGATGTCCTGGTAGGACGCGCACAGGCTGTCCACGGGGTAGTTGCTGCCGAACATGCAGCGATCCACCCCGAACAGGTCTATCACCTCCAGCACGACGCGCCGGTTGGCATCCAGGCGCCATCGGTAGCCGGCCTCGCCGATGCCGCTGATCTTGATGGCGACGTTGGGCTGCGCGGCCATTGCGGCCAGCGCGGTCCGCCAGGCACGCAAGCCGTCCTCGCTGCGGTCCGACGGCATGCCCGCATGGTTGATGACGATGCGCGTGCCCGGAAAGCCGGCGGCCACGCGCACCGCTTCGTGCAGGTGCCACCAGGGCGTCTGCAGTTCATAGTGCAGGCCGAGCGGCTCCAGCCGCGCGTAGCCCTGCAGCCAGGCGGCGTCCGTCATGCCGCCGGGTGGACCGCCGGGCGCGGGATTCGATCGGGGCTTCTGGCGCACGCCGCGCACGAAGTCGAAATCGGCCAGCTGTTCCAGCGTGCTCGCCGCGTCCGGCTGGTGCAGCCAGGCCTGCCCCACCGCGACCGAGGGCAGGCCGGACTGTTCACGCAGGGAAGCGATGAAGCGCATCTCGCCCACCGGGTCCTTCGGGTCCCACTCGGCCTCCACGTGCACGCTGCCGAGCAGGTCGACGCCCGCCGTGTCGCGCCGGTAATCCGCCGGCAGGTAGGGCCGCTTCAGCGCGGCGTGGTCGCCGTAGCGATGCGGGGGATGCCCCGCATCGTTCAGCCACGGGTAGTAGTGCGCCTGCGGATCGTAGAAGTGGTGGTGGGTGTCGATCAGGGCCAGCATGGCCCTTACTTCACCCACCTCTCCACGACGTCCTTCGGAATCTCGGTGCCGTGGTACTTCTTGAAGATCTCGTTGAGCTTGCCGTTCTTGTGGTTGGCTTTCACCCAGTCGTTCACCCAGGCCAGCAGGCGCGGGTCGTCCTTGCGCACGCCGATGCCGAGGTCGTTGACGCGCAGCACGAACTTCATCTCCAGGTTGCGGTGCGGCGCCTTCTGCTGCATGGTCTGGAACAGCGCGTTGGACGTGCCCACCAGGTCGGCCTGTCCCGTCACCACGGCGGTGATCACGCCGGCATCGTCGTCGTAGCGCACCACGGTCGCGCCCTTGGCGTTCTGGGTGAGGTCGGTGTCCTGCGTGGTGCTGCGGTTGACCGCGACGCTCTTGCCGGCCAGGTCGGCCATGCTCTTCACGTTGATGCCCTTCACGCCGCCCACCAGCGAGATCTGCGGCGCGTACGGCACCGAGTAGTCGACCACCTTGGCGCGCTCCGGCGTGTAAGCCAGCGTGGAAATGATGAGGTCCGCCTTGCCGGTCTGCAGGTTCGGGATGCGGGTGGCGCCGACGGTCGGCACCACTTCGAGCGCGACCCCGAGATCCTTGGCCAGCAGCACGGCCACGTCGTAGTCGGACCCCGTCGGCTTCATGTTCGCGTCGGTCATCCCCGAGGGCGGAACCGCCAGGTCGATCGACACGCGGATCTTCTTGGCCGCGCGGATGTTGTCCAGCGTGTCGGCGTGGGCGCCGAGGAAGGCGGTGGACAGGGCGGCCAGCAGCAGCGCGCGGCGGAACAGGGTCTTGGGGTTCATGGTGTCTCCAGTGGTTGTGGGAAGGGAACTCTCAGAGGCCGGCGCCGAGGAACTGTTGCAGTTCCGCCGTCTGCGGCCGCTCGAACATGCCGGGGCCGCCTTGCTCCCAGACGCGGCCCTTGTGCATGAACAGCGTGGTGTCGGCGACGTTGCGCGCGAATGCCATTTCGTGGGTGACCAGCACCATCGTCATCCCCCCGGCGGCCAGGTCGGCCATCACCTTGAGGACCTCGCCCGTGAGCTGCGGGTCGAGGGCGGACGTCACTTCGTCGAACAACATGACCTGCGGCTCCATCGCGAGCGAACGGGCGATGGCCACGCGCTGCTGCTGGCCGCCCGAAAGCTGCTCCGGATAGCTCCCCGCCTTGTCGGACAGGCCCACCTGCGCCAGCACGCGCTCGGTCAGCTCCTTCGCCTCGGCGCGCGTCTTGCCCTTGCTGTGGCGCGGCGCCAGCGCGATGTTCTCGGCGGCCGTGAGATGCGGGAACAGGTTGTAGCTCTGGAAGACGATGCCCACGTCGCGCCGCAGCTGGCGCAGGTCGAGCCTGGGATCGCTGACCTCATGGCCGCACACCTGGATGCGGCCCTGGTCGATCTGCTCCAGCCGGTCGATGCAGCGCAGCGCGGTGCTCTTGCCGGAGCCGCTGCGGCCGATGATGGCGAACACCTCGCCCTTGTTCACGCTGAAGCTGACGCCATCGAGCACCTTCAGCGCACCGAAGCTCTTGTGCACGTTCTCGAGCTGGATGATGGGCATTAGATATCCTCCCCCAGGATTGCCCGCTTCGCGGGCTGCTCCTCCCCCCTCCGCAAGCGGAGGGGGCGAGCGCCTTCGGGCGGCCGGGCGGCGCTCATGCGGCCGCCACCTCCACGCGATGGGCCACCAGCAGGCGGCGTTCGAGTTGGCGGCTCCACCACGACAGGGGGAAGCAGAGCAGGAAGTAGAGACCGGCGACGAGCATGTAGACGAGGAAGGGTTCGAAGAGAGAGTTGTTCACCACCTGGCCGGCGCGGGCCAGTTCGACGAAGCCGACCACCGAAGCCAGCGACGTGTTCTTGACGATCTGCACCATGAAGCCCACCGTGGGCGGCGTCGCGATGCGCAGCGCCTGCGGCAGCACCACCAGCCCCATGCGCTGCACCTTCGACAGCGCCAGGCACTCGGCCGCTTCCCA
Organism: Ramlibacter sp.; assembly: GCA_022844525.1. Lineage (GTDB taxonomy): Bacteria > Pseudomonadota > Gammaproteobacteria > Burkholderiales > Burkholderiaceae_C > Ramlibacter. The sequence goes on along the minus strand of JALHLO010000007.1, from coordinate 9,880 downwards.
CTGCGTGCGCGGCACGGCCTGGATGCAGCCGCGCCAGATTTCCCCGATGTACGCGCTGACGTAGATCGTCATCGAGAGGCCCGCGGCCACCAGCGCCGGCAGGCTGAGGCCGACGATGCTGAGGCCGAAGTACGCCAGGAACATGAGGATCAGCAGCGGCGTGCCTTGCACCAGTTGCACGTAGCCGGTGGACAGCCAGCGCAGCGGCCGCAGGGGCGAGATGCGGCACAGGGCGACGATGAATCCGAGCAGCCCGCCGCCGAGGAACGCGATGAGCGAGAGCACCAGCGTCCAGCCCGCTCCCTGCAGCAGGAACACGAGGTGGTTCGCGTTGAAGGCGAAGTTCACAGCGGCGTCCCCAGCTTGCGGCGGCGCGTGAACAGCACCTGTCCGGCGGCCCAGAAGGCGCCCCGCATCAGCAGCGACAGCAGCAGGTAGAACACCGCCACCACGGCATAGGTTTCGAAGGAGCGGAAGGTGTCCGACTGCACCCGGTTCGCGATGGCCGTCAGCTCCTCGGCCGAGATCTGCGAGGTGATGGACGTGGCCAGCATGAGCAGCACGAACTGGCTGGTGAGCGCGGGATACACACGCTCCATCGCCGGGCGGAGGATCACGTGCCAGTAGATCTGGGCGCGCGACAGCGCCAGGCACTCCGCCGCCTCGATCTGGCTCTTGTGGATCGACTCGATGCCCGCGCGCATGATCTCGGTGGTGTAGGCCCCCACGTTGATGACCATCGCCAGCACGGCGGCAGTGAAGGCCGGCACCTTCAGCCCGATGCTGGCCAGCCCGAAGTACACCAGGAAGATCTGCACCAGCAGGGGCGTGTTGCGGATGGCCTCGACATAGATGGCGCAGGAGCGCGCCACGAAGGGGTTGCGGCTGCCCCGGCCGATGGCGCACAGGGTTCCGATGAGCAGCCCGAGCAGGGTGGCGGCAAGCGACAGCTTGATGGTGAGCCAGGCACCGTGCATGAACAGCGGCCATTGCGCCAGCACGCTGGTGAAGTCGAACTTGTAGGTCATGGTGCCGCCAGTTCGTGCAGGTGCGGGATCGATGCCTGGGCGCCGGCGCGCGTGACGCAGATCGTGGCCGCCTGGATGCCCCTCGTCACGGCGGCGTCCATGGATTGCCCCGCGGCCCGCGCCGCGCACATCGCACCGATGAACGTGTCGCCGGCTGCGGTCGTATCGACCACCGGCACCTCGGGGGCGGGAAAGTGACGGCACCCTGCGTCGTCCGCGACGAGTACGCCCTGGCTGCCCAGTGTCACGATCGCCGTGAAGGGCCCGCGCCGGCGCAGCGAGGTCGCAGCCGCCGCCGCGGTGGCGGGATCGGAGACGGGCAGGCCCGACAGTTCCGAGGCCTCGATCTCGTTCATGACGAGGATGTCGACGAGGGGCCAGAGTTCGTCGGGCAGCTGGCAGACGGGGGCGGGGTTCATGACCACCGTCGCATCATTCGCGCGCATGATCTTCGCGGCCGAGACGACCTCGGCCATCGGCACCTCGCACTGCAGGAGCAGGTAGTGCCCGGCGAGAGCCTCGGGGTCCGCTTTCACGAAGTCGTTGGCGCCGGGAACGATGGTGATGCGGTTCTCGCCTTCGTCGTCGACCATCACGACGGCGACTCCGGTGCTTTCGCCGGCCGTGCGGACATGGGCGACGTCGATGCCGTCCGCGGCCAGTGCGTTGCGCAAGGTCTTGCCGAAGTCGTCCTCGCCCACGCATCCCACCATGGCAACGCGAGCGCCCTGGCGAGCGCAGGCGACTGCCTGGTTCGCGCCCTTGCCGCCGGGATTGGTGAAGAACGAAAGCCCTTGAAGCGTCTCGCCGCCTCGCGGGGCGCGCGCCACACGGACCATCAGGTCCATGTTCATGCTGCCGAAGACGACGATCTCGGGAGTCATGCCCGTTGGGTGCCGCGCTTGGCGTCGCGCCGCCGCGCGGCCGCGGCATCCTCGCGCAGGTTGGCACCGATCTCGAAGTGCTCGGCGAGCAGCGCATCCGCCTCGGCGGGATTCCTGCGCTGGATGGCCAGCATGATGGCCTCGTGATGGTCGATGAGGTAGGCGTCGACCTGGGGGACGCTCGCGATCACCTGCCTTCGTTCGAGGTGGGACGCCTGCAGCAGCTTGGCGACTGCCGCATAGACGCTGGAGAGCGCCGGGGAGTGGGCGGCCTCGACGATCATCGAGTGGAAGTGAAAGTCCGCCGCACCGCCTTGCACCGGATCGTCGATGGTTTCCTGGATGGCCCGCAGCGCCTGCGACAGCCTTTCCAGGTCCGGCGCCAGGGCACGCGTGCACGCCAGGCGGATCGCCTGCCGCTCGATGGCGATGCGCGCCTGCATCACGTCGTCCACCGCGCCGGCCTGCTGGGCGAGCACCAGGCTGAAGTAGTCCGCAAGGGCCGTGAAGTTCGGCTCCCTCACCACCGTCCCGTAGCCGCGCCGGATCTCGACCGCCCCCAGCGTGGACAACGCCCTCAATGCCTCCCGGATGACCGGGCGGCTGACGCCGAGCGCGCTGGCGAGGTCACGTTCCGGCAGCAGCCGGTCGCCGGTCTTCAGGCGACCCGACACCAGCTGGTCGCGCAGGAACGAGAGGACGCGGTCGTAGCCGTCCTCGTTGGCGTCGGCCCGCTGGGTGATCCGGATCGGCTTGTTCATCGCGGCAGCCGGCTCAGTCCGGTTTCGATCCCTGGAGGAGGGACCGCGCGGCTTCCCGCTCCAGCTCGCCGAGCTTTTCGACGCGACGGCGGAAATGTTCTTCCGTGCTGAATTCGGCTGCCAGGAAGGTCTCGATGACGGAACGGGCCACCTGGGGGCCGATGATCCACGCGCCGATGCACAGCACATTGACATCGTCGTGCTCGACGGCCTGGCGCGCCACGAACGTGTCGTGGCACACCGCGGCGCGAATGCCTGGAATCTTGTTGGCCGCGATGCAGGCGCCCGCGCCGGTGCCGCAGACGAGGATGACCCGCTTGACCTTTCCCTCCTGGATGAGGGAGATCGCCTGGCGTGTGACATCCGGGAAGTCGACGGGCGATTCCGAGTTCGCGCCGACGTCGATGACCCGGTCGCAGTGTTGCGCGAGGACGCCGGCGACGAACCCCTTCAGGAGGAACCCGGCATGGTCGTTCGCGAGGCCGATCGCCGGCCATCGTGGCACCGCAATCGCGTGCGGTGAGCGTGCTTCGTCTCTGGACATTCGGGGCCCCCTTGCGACACGTGGCAGCCCGTTCAAGTGCTGCCTTACCGTGGTCTTACCAAGGATAGACCACCATATCCCCAGATGTCAACAGAGCTTGCCCGCGGGTGGACGGCTCCGGCTTCCGGTCGCCGAATGGGTGCCTGGCCATCCCGGGACTGCCGCCCCGGGGTTGCGAGCCGTCCTTCAATCCCGCGTAGAATTCCCCGCTGAACCGCGGGCGTCGTTCAATGGCAGGACCTGAGCTTCCCAAGCTCAAGACGTGGGTTCGATTCCCATCGCCCGCTCCACGCTTTCGCCTCTTCGGCGACTGCCTGGCACCATCGATGCCCCCGAGCGCCCGCCATACACTTGCGCCAAGAGGAGGGTCTATGCGTCATCTCTTTCTGATCGCCGCCCTGGCCGGTTCGGCAGCGGCCCACGCCCAGGTCTACCGCTGCACCGCGCCCAACGGAAAGGTCGAGTTTTCCGATGCGCCCTGCGCGACTTCCAGCAAGGATTCGCGCGTGGTCGTGCCGCAGGCGCCCACGGGCGAGCGCGCCCTCCAGCAGGAAAACGAGCGGCTGCGCATGCAGTTGCTGGAAGAGCAGAACAGGCGCCTGCGCTCGGAGAATGCGGCGGCCCGGGAAGCCGCCGCCCCGGTGGTGTCACCGCCTGCCGACACGCGCGCCCCCGGCAGGACCGCGGCCGACCTGCAGGCCGAACGGGCCAACACCTACGAGTGCGAGCAGGCGAAGCGCAACTACGAGGTCGCCCTGAGTTCGGTCACCAGCCAGCGCACCGTGCCGGCCGCCAAGGCATCGATGTACAGCGCCTGCGGCATGGCGCCCCCGAACGAGACCACCATCAACATTCGCTCCGCGCCGGTGCCGGGCAACTGCATCCGCAGGGGCAACAGCCTGCAGTGCAACTGACGGCGAACGGCGACTCACGCAGGACGAACGAAGCGGTGGTGCACGCAGACTACGCTCGTCCCGTCGCGCTCCACTTTGCGTACCCGTTCGCCCGCAACTCGCACGCGGGACAGGCCCCGCACCCATGCCCCCACGCATGCATCTGCCCGCGCTCCCCGCGGTAGCACGTATGCGTGTCCTCCCGCACGATCTCCACCAGCGCATCGCCCCCGAGCCGATGCGCCAGCTCCCACGTCGCCGCCTTGTCCAGCCACATCAGCGGCGTCGCCACCTCGAACGGCCGGTCCGTCCCCAGCGTCAGCGCCAGCTGCATCGCCTTCATCGTGCTGTCGCGGCAGTCCGGGTAGCCGGAGTAGTCGGTCTCGCACATGCCGCCCACCACCACGGTGATGCCGCGCCGGTAGGCGAGGGCGGCCGCCAGCGTCAGGAACAGCAGGTTGCGGCCGGGGACGAAGGTGTTGGGCAGGCCGTCGGCCCGCAGCGCGATCTCGGCATCGCTCGTGAGCGCCGTGTCGCTGATGCGGCCCAGCACCTCGATCGGCAGCAGGTGGTCCGGGCCCAGGCGCTCGGCCCACGCGGGAAATTCGCGGGCGAGGCGGTCGCGCACCTGGCCGCGGCAGTCCAGCTCGATGCGGTGGCGCTGGCCGTAGTCGAAGCCCACCGTCTCCACGTGCTCGCAGCGGTCCAGGGCCCACGCGAGGCAGGTGGTGGAATCCTGGCCACCGGAAAAGAGGACGAGGGCCTGGCGTGACATGGTCGTGTGCGGGACGGGTCGCCATTATCGAGGGCGGGCGCGGCCGTGCTGGCACCGGCAACTGTCCTGCGCTGCGTCCTACACCGCCGTTCGCGGCGGCTGCCTAGGATCGTCGTTTTCGGGAGCCAATGAATGCGCAGTATCCAGATGACGACGAAACCGAAAGCCGGCCGCAAGGAGCGGATCGACCTCAGCTACGACTACGCCGTTTGCGCCTGGGCCCGCCATTTCAACGTGAGCGAGAAGAAGGTCAAGGAGGCGGTGGCCGCGGTGGGCGATGACGCGGACCGGGTGCGGGAGCACCTGCAGCACGCGCGGTCCTCGGAGAGGCCGTCCAGCCATTGAGGTTCACGGATCCCGGGGCCAGGCCGGGATGCCATGCTTCGTCACGCAGGACATCCTCGCATCGAAGGAGGCCGCGCAGCTCGCGCGGCAGATATTCCCCTATGGTGGCTTCCCGCTGCGCGAGCCATCATGCCGACCCGCCCATCCAATCCGCGTCCGCAGGGAGCCATCGCATGAGGGAAGGCAACGCCAGTTCCACGGCCAAGGTGATCGCCGCCAGCACCATCCTGCTGGCCAGCGACGAGCGCACCAGCGACCTGGTGCCGCTGCAGGCGGCGGAGCTGTGCGACGTCTTCCTGTCCTCCAGCCGGGTCGACCGCGCGCTGGCGCGCAGCGCCCGCCAGCCCGTCATGCGCTCGCTGTGGCAGGGGCTCGAGCGCATGGTGCTGCCCGGGATCATGGCGCACTACTGGCATCGCAAGCGCTGGATCGAGCAGTGGTGCCGCCGCGGCATCGCCGAAGGCTTCACCCGCATCGTGGTGGTCGGCGCCGGTCTCGACACCCTGGGCTACCGCCTGGCGCAGGAGTTCGGCGGCATCGAGGTGGTCGAGATCGACCACCCGGCGACGCAGCGGGGCAAGCGGCAGGCGCTGGCCAAGGGTGCCGGCGGCCCACCCGCCAACCTGCGCTTCCTGGCCTGCGACCTGGCCGCCGAGTCGCTGCCTTTGCAGCCCTTCGCCACGGAGCGCCCCACGCTGGTGGTGATGGAGGCCGTGCTGATGTACCTGGACGCGCTGGACGTCGACCGCGTGTTCCAGACGCTGCGCACCTGTCGCACCCGCCCGCTGCGCATCCTGTTCACCACGCTGGCCACCTGGCCGGACGGCTCCAGCGGCTTCCGTCCCCACAGCTGGCTGGTGGACCGCTGGCTGGCGCTGCGCGGCGAGCCGCTGCGCTGGAGCATCAGCCCGCAGCAGGTGCGCGATTTCCTGGAGGTGCGCGGCTTCCGCATGCGGGAGCTCGTGCAGGACCTGTCCGAACCCGGGTCTTCCGGCGCGGTGCTCGAAGGAGAGCACGTCGTCACGTGCGAGCCGCTGGCGGCGCGGCACTGAAGACCTGCCGCAGGCAAGCCACGGAGGCGGGAGTCATGCCTCGCGCGGGAACCACCCCGGCAGGTTCACGTAGTAGCGGGTGGAACGGCCGCCCCCCGCCTGTTTCAGCACACCCAGTGCAGCGAGCTCGATCAGCTCCCGTGACGCGGTGGGACGCGACGTGTCGTTCAGGCTCACGTACTTGCGGGTACTCATGCCGCCTTCGAAGCCGCCCGGGCCCGCATCCAGCAGCGCATTGACCGCCTTCTTCTGGCGTGCGTTCAGGTGCAGGCCGGCATGGCCGGCCCAGAACCTGGCTTTCTCCAGCGAGGTGTCCACCACCTTGCCGGCAGCCTCCCAGGCAGCGCGCACCTGCGTGACGAACCAGGCCATCCACGGGGTGACATCCAGCCCGCCGTGCTGGGCCCGGCCCAGCTCGTTGTAGTACGCCTCCCGTTGTTCAAGCAGGCGCTGCGAGATCCGGACGAGCCGGGAAGCCTCGCCGGCGTCGCGGGCCAGGCACAGGTCCACGATGTTGCGGCCGACCCGCCCGTTGCCGTCGTCGAACGGGTGGATGGTCTCGAACCAGAGATGGGAGAGCGCCGCCTTCACCAGGCTGTCCTGTTCGCTGGCGTTGAACCAGTCCAGGAATCGCTGCATCTGGGCAGGCACATCGTCTGCTCCCGGGGCCTCGTAGTGCACCGTTTCCCGGCCGGCCGGGCCACTGACGATCTGCATGGCCCCCGTGCGATAGGCGGCCGTCTTCACCGGCCTCATTCCCGAGAAGCCCGTCGGGAAGAGTGCCACCTGCCAGGACTGGAGCCGCTCGTGCGTCAGGGGCTTTCCGGCCTCGACGACGGCGTCGTCCATGATGCTCAGCAGGCCGTCGACGTGCCGCGGCGCCGCCGGTCCCTTGAAGGCCGCCCCGAACCGCTGGGCAACGGAGGACCGCACAGCCAGCAGGTCCAGCTTCTCTCCCTCGATCGCCGAGGTTGCCACCGCTTCCTGGGCCCAGCAATCGCCTCATGAGTCGAATAAGGCCTCTGATCGACTCAAAAGATGAGTCGATAGGGCGAATTTTCGCCTCGGGGGGCTCAGCCGCCTTCGGTGTCGTGGCGCTTGTCGGCCGGCACCGGGCCGCCCCCGCCACCCTGGACGCCGCCGCCTTGCGGATAGCCGCCGGTAGGCCACTGGCCGGGACCGTGCGAGGGATCCTCGCGGCGCGCGCCGCCTTCTTCCATGCGGTCGCCCACCTTCTCGGCCATCTGCTTCATCTCGCCGGAGCGGTCCTGCGCCTTGGCGTAGGCCTTGCGCACGATCTCCGCCGCCGTCTCGCGGCCGCCCAGGCCAAAGGCCAGGCCCAGGCTGAGGGCCACCGCACCCACGATCGCCATGAACAGCGTGTTGACCAGCTCGGTCGCGATGCCCAGCTGGTTCACCGCCACCACGATCGCGAAGGCCCACACCACCACGGATGCCGCCTTGGACAGGAAGTTGGAGTTGCTCAGGCCCGCCTCGGTGGCGGCGCCGCGCACCACGTTGCCCAGGGCGCGGGCTGCCAGGCCGCCGATCACCAGCACCACCAGCGCGACCACCACGTTGGGCAGCCACAGGAGCAGCTGCCGCAGCACTTCCGACACCGCCGGCAGTCCCAGCGCGTCGAAGGCCACCACCAGCGCGATCAGGCGCACGAACCATTTCACCACCAGCCCGATCATGCCGGCCGCATCGGTGTTGACGCCCATCTTGCGGATGAAGTCGCTCAGGCCCGCGCGCTCGGACAGCTCGTTGAACTTGATGGTCCGCAGCAAGGCGGCCAGGCCGCGCTCGATCAGCGAGGCGATGAACCAGCCGGCGACGATGATCAGCACGAAGCCGAGGATCTTGGGGAGGGCCGAGAACAGCAGCGCCATCGCGGCGGCGAGCGAGGTGAACATCGCATCGCTCCATTCGGTGACTTGGGTGGGCATTACAGGATCTCCAGCAGTGGATGTCGTCAACTCCTCCACACTGTCGATGCTTTGCATTCACCCCCGGGTCGTCCCTGTCCTGCGCCGCGTGTAGGAGGCCGCCGGTGCCGGCCCCGCCCTACTTGAGCACGTCGCCCAGGCAGAGGTACTTGATCTCCACGTACTCGTCCATGCCGTGGTGCGAGCCTTCGCGGCCGAGCCCGGACTGCTTCACGCCGCCGAAGGGCACGTGCTCGGTGGCGATGATGCCCACGTTGATGCCGACCATGCCGTACTCCAGCGCTTCGCTCACGCGGAAGATGCGGCCGATGTCGCGGCTGTAGAAGTAGCTGGCCAGGCCGAACTCGGTGTTGTTGGCAGCGTCCACCGCTTCCTGCTCCGTCCTGAAGCGGAAGACCGGCGCCAGCGGGCCGAAGGTTTCCTCGCGCGCGCACAGCATGTCGGCGGTGGCGTCGGACAGCACCGTCGGCTGGAAGAACTGGCCCTGCAGCTTCTGGCCGCCGGTCACGATCTTCGCGCCCTTGCTCAGCGCGTCCTGCACGTGGCGCTGCACCTTCTCCACGGCGGCGTCCTCGATCAGCGGGCCCTGCACCACGCCTTCCTCGAAGCCATTGCCGACCTTCATCGTCTTCACCTTGGCGGCGAACTTCTGCACGAACTGGTCGTACACGCCGTTCTGCACGTAGATGCGGTTGGCGCACACGCAGGTCTGGCCCGCGTTGCGGTACTTGCTGGCGATGGCGCCTTCCACCGCGGAATCGATGTCGGCGTCGTCGAACACGATGAAGGGCGCATTGCCCCCGAGTTCCAGCGACAGCTTCTTCACCGTGGGCGCGCTCTGCGCCATCAGGATGCGGCCCACTTCGGTGGAGCCGGTGAAGCTGATGTGGCGCACCACGTCGCTGGCGCAGAACACCTTGCCGATGGCAACGCTGTTGGGGCCGTCGGCGGTGAGCATGTTCAGCACGCCGGCCGGGATGCCCGCGCGCATCGCCAGTTCGGCCGCGGCCAGCGCGGTCAGCGGGGTCAGTTCGGCCGGCTTGATCACCACGGGGCAGCCGGCGGCCAGCGCGGGCGCCACCTTGCGCGTGATCATCGCCAGCGGGAAGTTCCAGGGGGTGATCGCCGCGCACACGCCGATCGGCTGGCGGATCACCAGCAGGCGGCGGTTGTTGTCGAATTGCGGCAGGGTCTCGCCGTTCACGCGCTTGGCTTCCTCGGCGAACCACTCGACGAAGCTGGCGCCGTAGGCCACTTCCCCCTTGGCCTCCGGGAAGGGCTTGCCCTGTTCGGCGGTCATGATGCGGCCCAGGTCTTCCTGGTTGGCCATCAGCAGGTCGTACCACTTGCGCAGGACGATGCTGCGCTCCTTGGCGGTCTTGCCGCGCCACGCCGGCCAGGCCGCGTTGGCCGCGGCGATCGCCTGCTCGGCTTCGGTCACGCCCAGGTTGGGCACTTCGGCCAGCTTGGCGCCGTTGGCCGGGTCGTACACGGCGAAGCGCGATTCGCCCTTCACCCACTGCCCGGCGATCAGGGCGTCGGTCTTGAGCAGGGTGGGATCTTTCAGCAGCGACAGGGGGGAGGTCTTCATGTCCATGGGGCGGCTCCGTTCGAATCCGCCCGATGGTAACGCGGGCCCTCAGCGCGCC